>ONSQ01000011.1 GCA_900320465.1 uncultured Eubacteriales bacterium | reverse complement strand
GTCGAACTCACGGAACGGATCCATAGCGGCAAGATGACGAATATGACGATCAAACGGAATGATTTCAAACATGATGAATACCTCCTATTGTTTTTCATTTTCGAGAGGCTTTTCACGTCTCTCGTTTCTTTGTGTATATAAAATACCAAACATTTTTGAACAAATATACGCTATATTATGAACAAACTGTTAACGCTAGCACTCTTTATTTTTGAGTGCTAACCCTTGTGCCTCCACTATCACCGTCTTTGCCCGTAGGGGCGCTTCACGAAGCGCCCGCCCTTGTACCTCCGCTCTTCCCCGTCTCCGCCCGTAGGGGACGGCCCCCGGACGTCCCGGCAGGATAATGAAAAACAACAGAAATCTCCGGCGAATTCGAACTCCTGCCCGAACTCTCCGGAGATTTCTGCGTCGTTTCTTATCGCAGGGACCCGGATTCTGGCCGCGCCGCCTGCTTATCTCTGTCACAGTGCGATGGGCACCGCGCCCTCTTCGATGGGGCACACGTAACCGGACGCCGCTTTTACGTTGAACTCTGCCTTGGCCTTCTCCAAAAGCGCCTCGTCCTCCAAAAGATCAATGACTGCCCCGGCCATGGCCTTGGCCGCGTAGCGCATGGCCTTCCGGGCCATACCGCTCTTGCCGCAGGCCACCACCTGCCAGCTGTGCCCGGGGATGCCGGAGGGCCAGGTGGCTGTGTTGATCTGCGCCGTGGGCGTCAGCCAGCTCACATCCCCAACGTCGGTGCTGCCGGGGCTGAAAATCGTCCCGTGATACAGCGGCATGAGAAAATCGTTGATCGGCCTCGTGCCGTTCTCCGTCAGGGCGCTCACCTTCGCCGCGATCTCCGCGTCCGCCCTTGCTCCCATACCGGGAGGCGTCTTGTCCTGCGGAAAGCTCTCCTTCAGTCTGGCGGCAAAAGCTCTGTCCTCGTCGCTGTACGCCGGCACGCCGATCTCGCTCATATTGCGGTACAGCACGTCCTCCAGCGTGTAGTTAGGCAGCAGCTCCGCGGTCCCGTCGATAAATACCCTCTCAAAGCTGGTGCCGGTCATCAGCGCGGCCCCCTGGGCGATGTCGTCCACCCGCTTCTGCAGCGCCACACTGTCGGCCACCTTGTTGGCGCGCACCATGTATAAAACCGAGGCTTTGGCCTGCACCACATTGGGCGACACGCCGCCCGCGTCCGTGATGGCATAGTGGATGCGGCAGTCGTCTGTCATGTGCTCCCGCAGGAACTGTACGCCGATGTTCATCAGCTCCACCGCGTCCAGCGCGCTGCGGCCGTTATAGGGGTCGCCCGCCGCGTGGGCCGCCACGCCGGAAAACTTATAGAGCACCTGAATGCAGGAGTTGTTCGTTCCCGTCTCCACCTGGTTCACATCGCTGGGGTGCCAGCTGATCGCAGCGTCCAGCTGCTTCCACAGCCCCTCACGGGCCATATAGGCCTTGCCGCTGCCGCCCTCTTCTCCGGGACAGCCATAAAAGATCACCGTGCCGCTCTTTCCGGTCTCTTCAAGATAGTGCTTCACAGCCGCCGCAGCAGCCAGCGAGCCGGCCCCCAGCAGGTTATGTCCGCAGCCGTGTCCCGCGCCGCCGCTCACCAGGGCGTTGGGCTCGATCTCGCCGGATGCCTGGCTCAGCCCCGACAGCGCGTCGAACTCGCCCAGGATACCGATAACCGGCCCGCCTTGTCCAAAGCTGCCGCAAAAGGCCGTGTCGATGCCGCAGAGCTTTTCCGTCACCGTGAAGCCCAGCTTTTTGAGCGTTTCGATATACAGCGCCGCCGATTTGTATTCCTTCAAAGACAGCTCCGGGTTGTCCCAGATTCTGTCCGCCACGTCTTCAAAAACCGCGGCCTCCTGATCGATATACGCCAGCGCCGCTTTTTTCTCCGCCTTCATGTCTCTTTCCTCCGGTCTGCTCAAACAAAAACGGAAACTATTGCATAGTTCCCGTTTTTGCCTCTTTTTCATTTTCTCTCATTCAAAATGATTCAGTACAAAATCTTGCTCAGGAACTCCTTGCACCTGGCGTTCTTCGGGTGGTTGAACACCTCGTCGGGGGTACCCTCCTCGGCGATCACGCCGTCGTGCATAAAGATGACCCGGTCGGCCACTTCCTTGGCAAAGCCCATCTCGTGTGTAACGATGACGGAGGTCATGCCGTCCTTCACCAGATCGCGGATCAGATCCAGCACCTCGCCCACCATTTCCGGGTCCAGCGCCGAGGTCGGCTCGTCAAAGAGCATCACGTCCGGCTCCATGGCCAGGGCTCTGACGATGGCCACGCGCTGCTTCTGTCCGCCCGACAGCGTGGACGGGTACACGTTCGCCTTGTCCTTCAGTCCGATCCGCTCCAGCAGCTTCATCGCCTTGTCATTGGCTTCCTTCACGATATCGTCCTTGGTTTTCTCCGGCGTTTCGCCGCGCTTTTTCGCGTCCTTCAGCCGCTGCTTGCCGATCTTGATGGGGGCCAGCGTGATGTTTTCCAGCACCGTCTTGTTGTTGAACAGGTTGAAGTTCTGGAACACCATGCCCATTTTCTGCCGCCCCAGATTGATGTCGATCCCGTAATCGTCATAGATCTTCTTCAGCGCCGCGGCATACTCCGGTCCCTCGGTCCTGGGGTGCTTTTCCTTCAGCAGATCTTCGTCCTTGATCTTTTTGATTGCCTCGTCGTCGCTCAGTCCGCTCTCGATCAGCTTTTTATAGGTCTTCGAGGCGCGGATCACTTCGAAATGCAGATACGGGTCGGGCGGCGTCATCAGCCGGTCCTCCATCCACACCTCGCCGTAAGTGGGCTCCTCCAGCAGATTCATGCACCGCAGCAGCGTGGACTTACCCGAGCCGGACACGCCGATGATCACGATGACCTCGCCCTTTTCCACGTGGGTGGAAACGCCCTTGAGCACCTGGAGATCTCCGAAGTTCTTATAGATGTTCTTGATATCAAGCATGAGCCTTCATCCTCCGCTCCAATGATTTGAGGATCTTGGAAAGGATATAGGTCAGTGCGAAGTACAGAACACCGACGATCGCGAGACATTCCATGGTCAGATATGTATATCCTTTAACCTTGAGATACGCCGTCATCAGTTCGCCCACAAAGAAGGTGGAGGCCAGGGAGGTCTCCTTGACGACCATGATGAACTCATTGCCCAGCGCCGGCAGGATGTTCTTCACCGCCTGGGGCAGGATGATATTGATCATCGCCGTGCTGTGGGTCAGGCCCAGTGAACGGGCCGCCTCCATCTGTCCCACGTCCACCGCCTCGATGCCGGAGCGGATGATCTCGGACACATAGGCGCTGGAGTTGATGATCAGCACGATCGACACCGAATAGATATACGGCATCGAGGACAGCTTGGGAATGATCATGGGGAACACGAACACGCCGATATACAGCTGCAGCAGAACAGGCGTTCCTCTGACGACCTCCACGATGATCCCCACAAGGATCTTGAGGATCTTCAGCTTTGACCGCTTGGCCAGTGCCAGCAGCGAGCCGAAGAAGGCGCCCCCCGCCACCGCGATCAGCGACAGCAGCAGCGTGTACCCGATGCCCTGCAGCAGGAACACTTTCCAGTATTTAGCCAGTATATTGGCGATGTTCGTGATAAATGTCATGGAAAACTACTCTCCTGTGCGAAATAGCAGTGCGTCTTACTCGGTGATCTTGTTGCCCTCGTCGTCAAAGCCCAGCTCGTCGAGCGTGGAGATACCGGCGTAAACCTTGCAGGCGTCGTACCAGCCGGAGTAGTAATCGTTCTCCAGAGCCTTGGCCAGCGCGGTATTGACCTTCTCCAGCAGCTCGGTGTTGCCCTTCTGGAGCAGGCAGACGTTGTTTTTATAGATCTCGTCGACCTCGAAGTCAAAGCCGGTGAAAGCGATGGTGTCGCCGGCGCTGGCGATGATGGAATCGCCGTTGCCGTGGGCCACGGCCAGGAAGTCGATCTGCTTGGCCTTCAGCGCCTCAACGGCGGTGCCCAGATCAACGTATACGTTGCTGATGTCCACGTCCAGATCGCCGAAGGGAGCGAAGCGCCCTGGTAGCCGATCTTGCAGCCGACGAAGTCCTCCGGCTTGGTGAACTTGCCCTCGTTCTCCTTCAGGCAGATGATGGACTGCTCGGTTTCGTTGTCGCCGGCGACATACCAGTCGGAGAGCTCATAGTTCTGCGAGCGTTCATATGTCCAGGAGAAGCCGGAGATCGCGATATCCACGTTGCCGGTCTGCACCGCGGCCTGGCAGGCGTCAAAGGACATGGGCTTCAAAACAAGCGTCATGTCGAGCTCCTGGGCCAGGTAGTTGGCCAGTAGCACGTCAAAGCCGACGATGGCGGCGTCGCCGTTCTTGGCCACGTCGTAGAACTCCATGGGAGCGAAGTCGGGCGACAGGGCGACGGTCAGCGTGCCGTTGGCGCCGGAGGAACTGAAGCCGGCCAGATACTTGTCATAGGCCGCGCTCAGCTTGGCCTCGGGGTTGCCGCCGCAGGCCGCCAGAGCCATTACCATAGCCAGGCACAGCAGCATGCACAAAAACTTCTTCATCTTTTTCATCTTTATTACCCTCACTTTCGTCAGAAGCCATAAGAAATGTATTTGACGTTTGTGAGAATAGCACAAGCTCCCGCGCTTGTCAACACTTTTCTGAAAAAATATTCTGTTTTATTCTGTTCTTCCATGTATTTATTCATTATATTTGGCTATATTCACCGGTTTTTTGCATAAAATCATCAGTCAGCCCTCATGTATGCGGATCCCGCATCCAAAGGCCGACTGATGAAAAGCATCTTGTTCAGTTTTTTCTGCCCACCAGCGAGCAGAAGGCAAAGGCGATCAGATCCGCCACCACGATGCTGGCGCCGCTGGGGGTCTCGAACACATATGAGGCCATCATCCCGAACACGAAGCAGACCACCGCCAGGATCGCCGCGCAGGCGATCACGCCGCGAAAGCTCTTGGCCAGATGCATCGCCCCCAGTGCGGGAAAGATGATCAGACTGGAGATGAGCAGCGCGCCCATCATCCGCATGCCCAGCACCACCGTCACCGCCGTCAGCACAGCCAGCAGCGTGTTGTACAGGTCCGCGCGCGTACCGGTGGCGCGGGCGAAGTTCTCATCAAAGGTCACAGCGAAAAGCCTCGGATACAGCAGCAGATACAGCGCGAGGACCGCCAGCGACAGGATCACGCTCAGCACGGTGTCTCCGCGGCTCAGCGAGAGGATGCTGCCGAACATATAGCTGGACACCTCTGTATTCATCCCACTGGTGAGGGAAACGACGATCACGCCTACAGCCAGCGCGCTGGAGGAGATGATGGCAATGGCGGCGTCTCCCTTGACGCGGCTGCTCTTTCTCAGGCGCAGCAGCAGCACGGCCGCGGCCACGACCACCGGAACCGCCACATACAGCGGCGCCAGATGAAAGGCCGAGGCGATGGCCAGCGCGCCGAAGCCCACATGGGACAGCCCGTCGCCGATCATGGAGTAGCGCTTGAGCACCAGCGATACGCCCAGCAGCGCGGCGCACAGGCTCACCAGCACGCCCACCAGCATAGCCCGCTGGACAAAGTGATAGGCAAACATGGAAAAGACTCCGCTCATAGTCCGCCGCCTCCCAGGAATCGTCTTGCCAGGGCGCTGCGGCGGTACTCCCCCGCTGTGCCGAAGAACAGCTGCTTATGTCCCAGATGGAGGATATGCGTGGCATAGCGCACCGCCTCGTGGATATCGTGGGTGACCATGATGACGGAGATGTTGTCACAGAGGTTGACCAGCTTGATGAGGTTATACATCTCCCCCGCCGCAACCGGGTCCAGCCCCGTGACGGGCTCGTCGAGCAGCAGCAGCTTCCTGGTGGCGCACAGGGCGCGAGCCAGGAGTACGCGCTGCTGCTGGCCGCCGGAAAGCTCCTGGTAATTGGCGTCGGCGAGCTCCTCGATGCCCATGCGCTCCATATTCATCGCCGCCCGTTCCCGATCCGCGGCGCTGTAAAACAGTCTGCCGCCCAGGGAATTCAGGCAGCCGGACAGCACCACTTCCCGCACGCTGGCGGGGAAATCGCGCTGGATGTCGGTCTGCTGGGGCAGGTAGCCTATTTCGTTTTTCTTCAGTCCGTCTCCCAGGGTGATCCTGCCTCCTGCAGGCGCCTTTAAGGACAGCAGTCCCTTGATGAGCGTGGACTTGCCCGAGCCGTTCTCCCCCACGACGCACAGGTAATCGCCGGCCTTGATGGAAAAGCTGACGTTTTCCAGCACGGTTTTCCCATCGTAGGAGAAGGATGCGTTTTCACATGTCAGGATCGCCATCAGCCCAGCGCCTCCTTTACGCTTTTTGTGTTGTCCCACATGAGGGACAGGTATGTGGCTCCGCGCGCCAGATCGTCGGCGCTCACGGTATGGCAGGAATGGAACAGCAGCTTTTCGCAGCCTGTATCCTCACAGATCACGTCCGCCATTTTCTGGTTGGAGTACTCGATATACAGCACGGCGTCCAGCCCCTCTTCCCGCACCCGGTCGATCAGAAACGCCACGGTTCTTGCAGAGGGCTCGGTGTCGTCCGCGCAGCCGGGAAAGGCCGCGAAATAGTCAAGCCCGTATTCCTCGACGAAATATCGTACGGGGAAGCGGTCGGCGAAGATCAGGCAGCGGTTGTGCGCCTGCGCGACGATCTGTCGAAAGGCCGCGTCCAGCGCCTCGAGTTCGCCGTCATAGCGCTCCAGGTTTTCCCGATACAGCGCCTCACCCTCGCTGTCGCGCTCGCACAGCGCCTGGCAGATGGCCTCGCAGATGATACGGGCGTTGCGGGGTGAGGTCCAGACGTGCTCGTCAAATTCCGGCACATCCCCGTCCTCTTCCTCGTGAGTATCCTGCATGCCCTCTTTTTCCTCTTCCTCCAGCGCCTCCACACAGTCGAGCATGCGCACCAGCGCAAAGTCGCCCGTCGTGCCGGAGAGAAGCGTCTCCAGCCAGACCTCCGATTCACCGCCGTTGCACACCAGCACGTCGCAGTTTTCGATCCGGATCAGATCCTGCGCCGTGGGCTCAAAGCTGTGGGCCTCGGCCCCTGGCGGCACCAGCAGGGTGATCTCGCAGCGATCCTTTCCCAGCTCTCTGACAAAGTCATAGGCCGGGAACAGCGTGGTCACCACGCGAAGCTTGTTTTCGCCTTCCGCCTCGCGGTACGAGGGCTGGGGGCGTGTGCCGCACGCACTCAGCGTCATCGCCAGCCCCGCGGTCAGACAGATCAAAAGAATGAGGAAACGATTTTTCATGGAACTCTCCAAAAAAGTATCACTAAATGTTTAGTTTATCTCATGAGAAACCACAATGCAAGCATTTTTTCTGTTTGTCGATCCCCCATCTCCATACCGTCGGCGGAGTTGACACCCTGCCTCCGCGCGCGATACAATATGGAAAATACTCCGGGAGGAAATCGTAATGAAAATATGTGTTTTCGGCGCATCCAGCGACAGTCTTGCCCCCGCCTATTATGAGGCCGCCCGCACCTTGGGTGAAGAGCTTGCCCGCGCCGGCCATTCGCTCGTTTACGGCGGAGGCCGCGGCGGTCTGATGGGCGCGTGTGCCTCCGGCGTTCTTGCCCTGGGCGGCGATATCACCGGCGTTGCGCCGCGCTTTTTTGACGAGGGCGACGTGCTCTTCAAGGAAGCGGGAAGCTTTCTTTTCACCGACACGATGGCGCAGCGCAAAACGCTCATGGAGGATCTCGCCGACGCCTTCGTCGTCCTGCCCGGCGGTGTCGGCACGCTGGAGGAGTTTTTCGAAACCCTGACCCTCTGTCTTCTGGGCCGCCACAGCAAGCCCATCGTAATTCTCAACACCTGCGGCTATTACGAAGAGCTGCGCGCCTTGCTTTGGGCCTCCATCGACAAGGGCTTCACCGCCGAGGCCTGCCGCACGCTGCTCCGTTTCTGCGAAGAGCCCGTTGAGGTCCTGCCGCTGCTGCAGCTCCCCGCGGTGGAGGAGGCGCGCGGCATTTCCCAATACGGCAAATAACTCCCGTTGCTCCGAAGGGGTGTGCGAGGCAGGGCTCTTCCCTGTTTTTCGCGTCCCTTCGGGGCGATTTTTTATGGCTATTGCAGGCTATTCCACCGGGTTTTGACTATTGCTATTGAATTATCCGGCAAATTTTGCTATGATAAGTTATTAATAGAAATAAGGTAAGTATTTGCTTATGAATCAAAAGGAATGGAAAATCCCCTATGAGCGGCCCCCGATCCCGGACGAGCTGCTCCGCTGCGGCTGTACGCCGCTGCTGGCCTCCGTACTGGCGCTGCGCGGCGTTACGAGCCGCGAGCAGATGGATGCGCTGCTGCACGGCGGAGAAGAGCAGCTGCACGACCCTATGCTGCTGCGCGAGATGCCCCAGGCTGTGGCGCGTGTTCACCGTGCCGTGGAGAGGCATGAAAAGGTCGCCGTTTACGGCGACTACGACGTGGACGGCATCACCTCCACCTGCCTGTTGACAGACTATCTGCGTTCCAAGGGTCTTGACTGTGTGCCCTATATTCCCGACCGCAACGAGGAGGGCTACGGCCTGAACGTAGGCGCAGTGGATACGCTGAATCAGCAGGGTGTCCAGCTGATCATCACGGTGGACTGCGGCATCACCGGCGTGGAGGAAGCCCGCCACGCCGCCTCTCTGGGGATCGATATGATCATCACCGACCACCACGAGTGCGGAGACGGCGATTTGCCCGACGCCGTGGCGGTGGTGGATTGCAAGCGGCCGGACGAGGTGTATCCGAACCATTATCTGGCCGGCGTTGGCGTGGCCCTCAAGCTGGTCTGCGCCTGCGAGGACAACACCTCCGAGATGATCGAGCGCTATTGTGACCTGGCTGCCATCGGCACCGTGGCGGACGTCATGCCGCTGGTGGGCGAAAACCGCTATCTGGTCCGGCGCGGTCTGGATAAGATCATGCGCGCCCCGCGGCCCGGCATTGCCGCCATGCTGCGCGAGTCTTCGATGGACGCTCGTCGGCTGACCGCCTCCTCCATCGGCTTTTCCCTGGCGCCGCGGCTCAACGCCGCCGGGCGTCTGGGCTGTCCCTCTGTGGCTGCGCGGCTCCTCATGACCGCCGACAGTGTGGAGGCCACCTCCCTTGCCGTGGAGCTGTGCGAGCTTAACCGCAAGCGCCAGAGCATCGAAACCGCGATCTGGGACGAGGCCAACACGATCCTGTCTGCCTCGCCGCCGGACGCCCCCATCGTCCTGGCCAGCGACAAATGGCACCAGGGCGTCATCGGCATCGCCGCCTCGCGCCTGGCCGAGCAATATTCTCTCCCCGCCATCATCGTCTGCCTCAACGGCGAGGTGGGAAAGGGATCCTGCCGCAGCTACGGCGGCTTCAACCTGTTTGACGCGCTCAGCGCCTGCAGCGAACATCTGATCGGCTTCGGCGGCCACGCGCTGGCCGCTGGTCTGAACATCCGCAGCGACAAGCTGGACGATTTCCGCGCCGCCCTGGCGCGCTTTTACCGGGACAACAAGCCCGCTCCCGTTCCCGAGGTACAGGCGGATCTGCTGATCCTCGATCCCTCGCTTCTGAGTATAGACAACGTCCGCTCCCTGGATGCGCTGGAGCCTTACGGCAACGCCAATCCCAGGCCCACCATGTGTCTGAGCGGCGTCCGGCTGGAAAGTGCCGGCGATGTGGGCGGCGGCAAACACTTCCGCCTGCGCGCCCGTCTGGGACGGGAGAGCTTCGAGGGGATCTTTTTCTCCCACAACGAGCGTGAACTGGATCTCCACAGCGGCGAGAGCGTGGACATCGCCTTCACGCCCCAGATCAACGAATACCACGGCCATGTTTCCGTCCAGCTGATGATCAGCGCCATGCGCCGCCACGACCCGCTGGACCTTTGCCGTCGCCTTCTGGACGGCGATCGCGGGGTCCTCTGGGCCGCCTCTCCCTACTGTCCGGAGCGCGGCGATTTTATCCGCGTCTGGCACCAGATCCAGCAGCCCGGCTTTGTCCTGCCCGACACAGCCCGCGCCATTCTGTCCCTGGCCCCTCCTGGGATGGAGGCGGAGAAATACGCTCTCTGTCTTGCCGTTCTGCAGGAAGTGGGGCTCCTGTCCTCCCCCGAGGGCAGCATTTACGGCGGCTGCGCCGCCCGGATCGACGGCAAGGCTGATCTGGAGGCCACGGAGATCATCCGGGAACTGAAATCGTACTGAGGGTATTGATATGGAGAAGGAAGAAGAAAAAAGAAAACCCGCTGCCGTTCCGCTTGACCCTGACAAGATGTTTGCCGATCTGGAGGAAAAGATCCAGCGCAACTGTCACAATGTGGACCTGGACCGGGTACGCGCCGCCTACGAAATGGCGCGCAGCGCCCATGCCGGCCAGATGCGCAAGGACGGCTGCTCTCCCTATGTGACCCATTGCGTCAGCGCCGCGGACATCACCGTGGACATGGGCCTGGACGAGGATTCCATCGTCGCCGCCCTGCTGCATGACGTGATCGAGGATACCGCGCTGACCCACACGGATATTGCCCGCTCCTTCGGCCCCGCCGTAGCGGATATCGTCGAAGGCGTCACCAAGCTGACCCGCGTCCAGTATACCAGCGTCGAGGACGAACAGATGGAGAATATCCGCAAGATGCTCATGGCCATGGCCAAGGATATCCGGGTCATTCTCATCAAGATCGCCGACCGGCTTCACAACATGCGCACCATGGCCTACCAGTCTGCGGAAAAGCAGCGCTCAAAATCGCTGGAAACCATGGAGATCTACGCGCCTATCGCCCACCGTCTCGGTATCCAGCGCGTCAAATGGGAGTTGGAGGACCTCTCGCTCCAATACCTTGACCCCGCCGGCTATCGGGAGATCACCAAATGGCTGGACAGCAAGATGCCCGAGTTGGAAGCCTTCATGTCCGCCATGGACAAGAAGATCCAGGACCGGCTGGCCGAGGAGGGCATCCAGGCCACGGTTTACAGCCGCATCAAGCACGTCTACAGCATATATCGCAAGATGTACTCCCAGAAGCTGGACATCAACGGCATTTTCGATCTCTGCGCCTTCCGCGTGATCGTGGACACGATCCCGGACTGCTATAACGTTCTGGGCGTGATCCATGATATGTTCAAACCCGTGCCCGGCCGCTTCAAGGATTACATCTCCACGCCCAAGCCCAACATGTACCAAAGCGTCCACACCACCGTCATCGGCAGCGAGGGCATCCCCTTTGAGGTGCAGATCCGCACCTGGGAGATGCACCACACCGCCGAGTACGGCATCGCCGCCCACTGGAAGTATAAAATGGGCGACAGCAGCGCCGTACTGCGCACCGGCGATGAGGACCGCTTCGCCTGGGTCCGCCGCCTGTTGGAAAGCCAGCAGGAATCCGACGCCCAGGACTTTTTCCACAACCTGAAGATCGACATGTTTGCCGACGAGGTCTTTGTCTTCTCCCCCAAGGGAGATGTCATCAACCTCCCCGCCGGCGCCACGCCCATCGACTTTGCCTATATGATCCACTCCGATGTGGGCAATCATATGGTCTCTGCCAGCGTCAACGGCCGTATCGTCACCTTTGACTATGTACTCCAGAACGGCGATATTGTCGAGATCCGCACCTCCAAGTCGGCCCCCGGCCCCAGTCGTGACTGGCTCAACATCGCCAAGAGCGGCAGCGCCCGCACCAAGATCAAGCAGTGGTACAAGCGCGAGCGGCGCGAGGAAAATGTGATCCGCGGCCGTGAAATGCTGGATGACGAGCTGCGCCACAACGGCCTGACGCTTGACGACGTGCTGGACGATGCGGTCATGTCCCCGATTCTCAAGCGCCTGTCCTATTCCAATGTGGACGATCTCTTTGCCGCCATCGGCTACGGCGGACTCACGGCCACCCGTGCGGCCAACCGGCTCAAGGACGAATTCGCCCGGGTCCAGAAGCCTGACAAGAAGACCACCGTCGACAAGCTGACCGAGGCCGCCGAGCGGCGCGAGCAGCAGGCCGCCCGCCAGACCGGCAAGCCCATCCACGGCGTGCTGGTGGCCGGGCTGGACAACTGCCTTGTCAAGTTCTCCCGCTGCTGCACCCCTGTGCCCGGAGACGACATCGTCGGCTTCATCACCCGGGGCCAGGGCGTCTCGATCCATCGCCGCGACTGTGACAACTATCGCAGCAGTCTGGCCAGTCCCGAGAACGAGGGCCGCTGGATCGACGTCTCCTGGGCCGCGCATATTTCCGACACCTATGTCACCAGCATCACCATCATCGCCAAGGACCGCTCCGGCCTTGTCATGGACATCGCCACCGTGCTCAATTCGCTCAACGCCAAGGTCCGCACGCTGACGGCGCGCGACAACGCCGGCACGGCGATCACCACCGTTTCGCTTGAGGCCCGCAACCTGGCCGAGCTGCGATATGTCATGAACCGTCTTGCCTCGATCCCGGGCGTGTCCCAGGTCGTGCGCAACGGAAACTAGAAAGGATCCCGTATGAGAGCTGTATTGACGCGCGTTCTGTCCGCCTCCGTGGAAATCGACGGAGCGATCACCGGACAGATCGGAAAAGGCTTTCTGGTGCTTCTCGGCGTGCACGAGGACGACACCGAGGCCGAGGCGAAAAAGATTGCCGACAAAATCTGCGGCCTGCGTATTTTTGAAGACGCGGCCGGCAAAATGAACCTGGCTCCAGACCCTGCCGAGGCCGGCATACTGATCATCAGCCAGTTCACTCTCTTTGCGGACTGCCGTTCCCGCCGTCCCGGCTTTTCCCACGCCGCCCGCCCCGAGAAGGCCATCCCCCTCTACGAGCTGGTCATCAGCGAGTGCCGTTCCCGCGGCTTCCATGTGGAGACCGGCCGTTTCGGCGCGGAGATGTTCGTCTCCTCGGTCAACGACGGTCCCATCACGATCATTCTCGATACAAAGGAGCTCTGAGGCATGCTGATCAAAACTATCCCCGTCGGCCAGCTGGAGGAAAACTGCTATATCGTTACAAATGAACGCACGCTCGAGTGCGTGGTCATCGACCCCGGTGACGAAAGCAATACCATCCTCGATTATCTGGAAAGCAACCATCTGACCTGCCGCGCCGTCATGATCACCCACGGTCACTACGACCATGTGGGCGCCGCGGACGCGGTGGCCGAGGAGACCGGCGCCACCGTCTACATGAACGCTCGCGACGATGCGCGGACCATGAAATCCTATCATTTTCCCTACGCCCTGCCTGCCGGCGGCGTCAACTATGACGACGGCGATCTGATCGACGAGGCCGGCCTTCGCTTTGAAATCATCGCCACGCCCGGCCACACGCCGGGCGGCGTGACCATCCGCTGTGAAAACGCCCTTTTCACAGGCGACACGCTCTTCCGCGGCAGCTGCGGCCGGGTCGATCTGGACGGCGGCGACGCCCAAAAGGAGATGCTCTCCCTCAAGCGCATCTGTTCCCTGGAGGGAGACTTTGAAGTCTACCCCGGACACATGGATTCCAGCACGCTCGAGCGCGAGCGTATGTTCAATTATTATTGCCGCGAGGCCATGAAACTGTAAAGAAAGAAGGAACGCAAGCTCATGCAGCAACCGACTCTAGTCATTCTTTCCGCCGGTATGGGCAGCCGCTTCGGCGGTCTCAAGCAGATCAAAGCCGTGGACGACCACGGCCACGCGATCATCGACTTTTCCCTTTTTGACGCGTATCGCGCTGGTTTTCGCAAGGTGGTTTTCGTCATCAAGCACGAAATTGAAGAGGACTTCAAGGCCGCCATCGGCCTTCGTATGGAGAAGTACTTCGACGTCAAATACGTCTACCAGCAGCTCGACCGTCTCCCCGCCGGCCTCACGATCCCCGAAGGCCGCGTCAAGCCCTGGGGCACCGGCCACGCCGTGGCCTGCTGTGCTGATGTGGTCGACGGCCCCTTCGCCGTGATCAACGCCGATGATTTCTATGGTCAAAGCGCCTTTTCCGCCCTGTACGACAGTCTCAGCGCCGACCGGCCCGAGAACGATCACGCCATGATCGCCTATCTCCTGCGCAACACTGTGACGGAGAACGGCTCCGTAGCCCGCGGCATCTGCCAGGTGGAGGACGGCTATCTGACCGACGTGGTGGAGCGCACGCATATTGAAAAGCGCGGCGACGACGCGGCCTACACCGAGGACGGCGAGCATTTCATTCCTCTGTCCGGCGACAGCCCGGTCAGCATGAACTGCTGGGCCTTCGGCCGACAGATGCTCGACGAGCTTGTTGCCCGTTTCCCCGCCTGGTACGAACAGAACGTCAGCGCGAACCCGCTCAAGGCCGAGTATTTTCTGCCCTTTGTGGCCAATGAGCTGATCCAGGAAAAGCTGGCCAGCGTGCGCGTACTGCCCTGCACCGAGACCTGGTACGGCATCACCTACCAGGAAGACCTGCCCAACGTGATCCGCGCCATTGCCGCGCTGCGCGCCCAGGGCGTTTATCCCGAAACTTTACTTGACTGAGGAGGAAGCATCATATGCAAGTTCTTGTTACCGGCGGTGCCGGCTATATCGGCAGCCACACCTGTGTTGAGTTGTTGGAGCGCGGCCACGACGTGGTGGTCATCGACAACCTGGTCAATTCCAGCCCCAAAGCCATCGAGCGTGTGGAGCAGATCACGGGCAAGCACATCGCCTTTTACGAAAACGATGTGCGTGACCGTGCAGCTCTCGACCGCATTTTTGAAAAGCACAGCATCGACTGCGCGATCCACTTTGCCGGTCTCAAGGCGGTGGGCGAATCGGTCGCCATGCCGCTGGAGTATTACGATAACAATCTTTTCTCCACCGTCCGTCTGTGCGAGGCGATGCGGGATCACGGCGTGAAGAACATCGTGTTCTCCTCCTCGGCCACGGTCTATTCCGGTGACAACGAGATGCCCCTGCGCGAGACCTCCAACACCGGCCACTGCACGAACCCTTACGGCTGGACCAAGTACATGTCCGAACAGATTCTGCGCGACACCGCCCACGCGGTAGAGGACTTCTCCGTCAGTCTGCTGCGCTACTTCAACCCCATCGGCGCTCACAGCAGCGGTCTCATCGGCGAGGACCCGCGCGGCATCCCCAACAATCTGATGCCCTTTATTGCCCAGGTGGCCGTCGGCCGCCGCGATCATCTGAACGTGTTCGGCAACGACTACAACACGCCGGACGGCACGGGCGTGCGCGATTACATCCATGTGGTGGACCTGGCCCGCGGGCATGTGGCCGCCATTGAGTATATGCAGACCCACCGCGGCGAGAATGTCTTCAACCTGGGCACCGGCCAGGGCTACAGTGTGCTGGACATGGTCAAGGCCTTTGAGCGGGTGACCGGCGTTAAGATCCCGTACGAGATCGCGCCGCGCCGCCCCGGCGACCTGGCCACCGTGTACTCCAGCCCGGACAAGAGCGCCCAGCTCCTCGGCTGGAAGGCACAGTACAATCTGGACGACATGTGCCGCGACACCTGGGCTTGGCAGTCGAAAAATCCCATGGGCTACGCCGAATAATTCACCAAAGCCGAATACTTTTCCGCAGATACGGGGACAATCTCCCCGTATCTTTTTTGTTGTCAGAACCGGCGCACCGCGGCCAGCGCCTGGCTCCGACGGAATCAACTCATAATTGAGGAGTCCTTGCATGTGAAAGTATTATCGGTATTCGGCACCCGGCCCGAGGCCATCAAGATGTGTCCGCTGGTGCTCTCGCTGGAGCGCACCCGGGGCATACGAAGCGAGGTATGTCTGACGGGCCAGCACCGCGAGCTGCTCCACAGCGTGACCGAGCTTTTCGGCGTCCGGGCGGATTACGATCTGTCGCTGATGCGGCCGGATCAGTCTCTCAGCGACATCTTCTGCGCCGTACTGTCCGGTGTTGGGGAGGTGCTGGCCCGCTCGGTGCCGGATCTCGTTCTGGTCCACGGCGACACCTCCACATCCTGTGCCGCGGCCCTGGCGGCCTTCTACCGCCACATCCCGGTGGGGCATGTGGAGGCGGGTCTTCGTTCCCATGACCGCTATTCGCCTTTTCCCGAGGAGATGAACCGCCGTCTGACGGGCGTTCTGGCCAGCTATCACTTTGCCCCCACTGCTGACAGCAAAGCCAATCTCCTGGCCGAGGGCATTACGCAAAATGTCTTTGTCACCGGCAACACGGTCATTGACGCGCTCTCCGCGACGGTTCGGCCCGATCATGTGTTTTCCTGCGACGCCCTGCGCTCCGGTGAGCTGTTTTCCCACCGCTGTGTGCTCTTGACTGCCCACCGCCGGGAAAATATCCCTTACGCTCTTGCCGCCGTCTGCCGCGCTGTCCGGCGGCTCACAGAGACCTTTGGCGATATCCGCGTGATCTGCCCCCTGCATCCGAACCCCGCCGTACGCCGGGTGGTGCTTCCCCTTCTCCGGGACTGTCCCGGCGTGATTCTGACCGAGCCCCTGGACATGCCGGACATGCACAATCTGATGGCGCGCTGTACGCTTGTTCTGACGGACTCCGGCGGACTTCAGGAGGAGGCCCCGGCCTTGGGCGTGCCTGTTCTGGTCCTGCGCTCCGAGACCGAGCGCCCGGAAGGGCTGCGCGCGGGCTGCGTGCGTCTGGCGGGCACGGAGGAGGAGGGGATCTTCCGCTCCGCCTCGCTGCTGCTCTCGAATGAGACCGAGCGTCTGCGCATGGCCCGCGCCGTCTCCCCCTATGGGGACGGTCACGCCAGCGAGCGCATCGTGCGCGCGATCCTTCATTCCTTCCCCTCTGCCGAGGCCGCCTCATGACGGCCCGTCTTATTCTCTCCTGGCGGAAATACCGTTTTCTTCTCTTCGAACTCATCAAGCGGGATTTCAAGGTCAAGTACAAACGCTCCGCGCTGGGCATGCTCTGGAGCCTTCTCTATCCCGTCCTGATGATGTGCGTGATGGCGCTGGTTTTTCGCAATGTCTTTCGTTTCTCCGCTCCCGGCGTCAGCTATCTGAGCTATCTCATGATCGGCCTCACGCTCTTCAACTATTATTCCGAGGCCTCCAATCTCTCCATGAGCAGCGTAGTGGCCAACTTCTCCCTGCTCAATAAGGTATACCTGCCCAAGTATATTTTCCCCCTGTCCAAATGTCTTTTTGTGGGGATCAATTTTCTGCTGACGCTGCTGCCGCTCTATGCCGTCATTCTGCTGACCGGCACGGGGCTTTGCTGGCAGCATTTGCTGCTGCCCTATGATTATCTCTGTCTGCTGCTCTTTACGCTGGGCATGGGTCTGGCTCTGAGTGCTGCCGCCGTACTGTTGCGCGATCTCTTTTATATATATGGGATCATTCTGACGATCTGGACCTATCTCACGCCCATCATGTATGATCTGAACAGCATCGGCAGTCCCCGTCTGATCGCTCTGATGAAGCTCAATCCGCTTTATCACTTCATATCCTTTGCCAGGACGATCATGCTGTTTCACCGCACGCCCGGCCCCGGGCAGTTTGCCGCCTGCGCGCTCTCCGGCGTACTGGCCCTTCTGATCGGCGCATCCTTCTTTCGAAGCCGTCAGGATACTTTTATTTATTATTGTTAAGGAGGGACGCCTATGCTGGACTCTTGGATGATCGAAGCAGATTCTCTCTCCATGCGCTTCAATCTCGGGATGGAAAAAAGTCTGTCCCTCAAGCAGTGGTTTGTTGACGCGGCCCTCCGCAAACACAAGGCGCCGCAGGAATTCTGGGCCTTGCGCGACGTCAGCTTTACCGTCGGCCGCGGCGAGGTGGTGGGTCTTGTGGGCAGCAACGGTGCGGGCAAGTCCACGCTGCTCAAGCTCCTTGCCGGCGTCATGAAGCCCACTCGGGGCCATGTGCGCTGCAGCGGCAGCATCTGCCCCATGATCGAGCTGGGCGCCGGCTTTGACCCCCAGCTGACCGCGCGGGAGAACATCCTTCTCTCCGGCGCCATCATGGGCTATTCCCGCGACTTTCTGCAAAGCCGCTTTGACGCGATCGTGGACTTTTCCGAGCTCCACGCCTTTCTGGACGTGCCCGTCCAGAATTTTTCCTCCGGCATGAGCGCCAGGTTGGCCTTTTCCATCGCTGTCCAGGTGGAGCCTGAGATCCTCATCGTGGACGAGATCCTCTCTGTGGGCGATACGGCCTTCCAGCGCAAAAGCGCCGAAAAGATGCGCGCCATGATCGGTGGCGGCACCACAGTTCTCTTTGTCTCCCACTCGCTGGAGCAGATCTGCGGCATGTGTTCCCGCGCCCTTTGGCTGGACCACGGCGTTTTACGGGAAGAGGGGCCAAGCCAGCTTGTCTGCGCACACTATCGCTCCGCCGCTCTGGGGCAGCCGGTGCCCGACGCGCCGGAAGAAGAGCTGTGTTAAGGAGTCGTTGTATGCCTGAATTATCCCGTATTCTGCGCGTCCTGCGCCGTATGGCCGGTCATCTGCTTCACCTGCGCTTCCGTGCTTTGCATCGGGAGATGTCCCGCGCTGTGTCTGTCCTCCTTGCCCCACTTTCCGCAGGGAGAAAACGCCGCGCCCTTCGCGCTGCGCTTGCCGGACGCACATCCGGCAAGCGTGTGATTCTCTTTCCACCCACGCTGGACTACCATCTGCCGCTCTACCAGCGACCCCAGCAGCTGGCGCGGGCATACAGTCGGCGGCCAGATACGCTGGTCCTGTACCTCACGGCAAACACCCGCTTCGACCATGTCTCCGTCATGGAAGCGCTCAGCCCCTCGCTGCTGCTCGTCAACGCATCGCTGGCGTGCGAGCTGCCCGCCCTCCTGCAAGATGCGCGCCAAAAGGTGCTCTCCCTGAGCTGGACGGCCAACAAGCGCTATCTGCCTCTGCTCCGACCTGATCGGGTCATCTATGAGTATATCGACGAGCTGAGCATCTTCGACGGCTATGACGAGACCATGGAGCGGGACCACGCCGCGCTCCTGAAGCGCGCGGACCTCACCGTCTGCACGGCGAGGGCGCTCTATGAAAAAGCGCGGGCTCTTAGTCCGCGCGTCCTTCTCAGTCCCAATGCCGGGGATTATCCTTTTTTCAGCGCCACAGCCTCCGCGCCGGACGCGCCCGAGGCCGCCGCGGCCTCTGCACGCTATCGCTTCACGCTGGGTTATTACGGTGCCCTGGCCTCCTGGTTCGACTACCCGCTGCTTTCGGCCGCGGCTCGGGCCAGACCCGACTGGCTGTTTCTGCTTGTGGGGATGGATTATGACGGAACGCTGAAAAAGAGCGGTCTGCTCAAAAGCCCGAATGTGCTCTGGATCCCTCCCCAGCCCTATTCGCGCCTGCCCTCCTATTTAAAGCTCTTCGATCTGGCCCTCATTCCCTTCGTGCTCAACGATGTCACGCGCTCCACCTCGCCGGTCAAGCTCTTCGAGTATATGGCGGCGCAAAAGCCGATCCTGACCTCGGACATGGACGAGTGTCGTCAGTACCGCAGCGTAGCGCGCTATCACGGTCTTTCGGACTTCTTGGCCAAAGCCGAGGAACTGCTGCATCGGCGCCGTGATCCCGTCCTGCTCGAATCGCTGCACAGCGAAGCGCAGGCCAATACCTGGGATGAGCGCGCCGCCCAGATCCTCTCTGCGCTCGACGCGCTGCCTTCCAGGAGCGATAACACAGACTCCGGACGCGCCGTCTTTGCCAGATCATTTCCCGCCTGATCGTTTCTTTCCCCTTCTCTGCTGCGCACACGACCGCACCGGGGAGCGTTTGAGCCTCCCCTCTTCCCAAATCAAAAACCGGACCGTCTAAACGGTCCGGTTTATTCGGTATTCTCTTTTTTCAGGATGCTTTTTTCAGATTGATCCCCAGCACGCCAAGCGCGAAGAGGCCGACAAACAAAACTGTATAGATCAGCCCCCGCTGTGCCAGTACGCTGACTACTTCGGCCGCCGCGCTCAGCATCACCGCAAGGCTCGCAGGTATCAGCAGTTTCCCGCCGACCTTGTCACGGAAAGCGGCAGCAACCGTCAGCGCGCCGCACAGCGCGGCGCACAGCATCAACACGGCAGCGATCAGGCGGAAAGAAAACTCCCGGTCCCGCGCCTCACTCTCGAGGTCGATCTCCTGTTCCGCTGCTTCGATCAGACCCGCGCCAGTGCGGGCCTTTTCCGCCACGCCGTCATTGGCCAGCAGCGCATAGCGCAGATTGCTGAAACGATCCTTCTTTTCCGTGTACAGGGCAAGCTGCTCACTCTGTAAGGCCAGCGTGTGCGAGTTTTCCTCCAGCGCCGCCTTTCTCTCGTTGAGCGAGGCCAGCGTCTCCTCCTGCTCGGCCTTTTTTTCCTCCAGTGCTTTTCTTCCCGCGATCAGCTGTGCTTCGGCGAATATCAGCGTCTCCTTGGCAGCGTCCAGCTGCTTTCTGCCCTCCGCGAAGCCTTCTTTGGCCATCAGCAGCAGCGGCTCGCCCTCTTCCAGCGCCGCCTGGGCCGCCTCCAGTTGAGCCTTCATCGCCGGCAGATCCTGCAACATATTCATCAGCTCGCCCACGCCGTCCAGCGTCAGGGCTCCGTCAGATAAGAGCGCTCTTTCCGCAGCGAGCATACCGGAGAGTGTCGCCACCAGCTCGGAATCACTCAGTTCTCCTTCTGCAATGGCGGCCGCTCCGTCGCGCAGTGCCTCCAACTCTGAAATCAGCGCACTCTCATTGCCCTGCGCGTTTTGCAGCTCGCCCAGCAGCTTCTGGGCGCTGGCCAGCTGCGCCTGAGCCGCAGCCCCCTGCCGGCTGATATACGCCTGTACCTCTTCCGGGCTAAAGCCCTGCGCCACCAGATCGGCAAGCGTCTCGCCGTTGGCGCTGATAAACTGCTGCACGCTCTCAAAAGCAGTCTGGGCGGAGGCGCGCAGCTCTTCGCTCTGTGCAAGCTCCTGCAGCACCGCCGCGCTCTGCGCCTCCAATTGCTGTGCAAGCGCCTCCCGGTCTATTTCACCGGTTTCGCTGTCCACGGGAGGATGGTTCAGCGTGTCCTCCAACGCACCCATGGATGTGGATAAGGCGCGGCTCAGCGCGGCGCCGGAGACGATCAAAGCCTTCTGGCTTTCAATGTCCGCCCCGCTTTGCACATATTCCTCTGCCAGATAATACTTCTGCCAGCCGTCCGCCAGTGCGGCTTTTCCGGCCAGGTATTCCTGATAGCCCGGCTCGAACTGGGCCTCTGCCTCCTCGATAGCCTTCAAGCCGTTGTCATGGGCGATCCAGCCCATGCGAAGGCCCTTGTAGCCCTCTTCGATCTGGGCCGCCCCCTGCTTGAGTCCGGCCTCTGTTGCCGTGTAAATGGCCAGATCCTTGCGGTAGCTCAGCATTTCCTTTCCGTAGCTTTCGCTGAGTTCTTCATGCGCCGTCTCCAGCGCGTCATATTCCTCGCGCATTGCCTCCAGTTCTGTCTCCAGTTCCCTGGCCTCGGCGCAGCGGGAAGTCAGCAGGGTGATCGCGTTATTCTGTTGTTGCCTCGTATCTGCGGCCTTCTTGATGCAGATGCCGCCCGACAGGAGCGTCAACACGCTGACGACCGCGAGAAAAGCGGCGAAAAAGCGCGTCAAAGCCGGATGGCGCAAAGCGATCCCCTCCGTAAACAGTCTTATTGATTTAGCTTAACGGATAAATATGAAGAATTCATGTACACGCCAGAAAATTCTTTGTCACTTTGGAAAAAGTATGCTATGATCTCCCCGGAGATGATACTATGCGCCTTACCTTCGCCCCCATGGAGGGCGTCACGTCCGCGGTTTTTCGCCGCGTGCACCGCGACTTTTTCCCCGAAGCGGATCTGTACTATACGCCCTTCATTGCCCCGGACAGCAAGGGCAGCTTCAAAAGCTCGCTCCTGCGCGCGATCCTGCCGGAGAACAACTGCGGCATCCCGCTTGTTCCCCAGTTTCTCGTCAATAACGCCGAGGTCTTTCTCTCTGTGGCTCGCCAGGCCGCGGACCTCGGCTACGAAGAGGTCAACCTGAACCTGGGCTGTCCCTCGGCTACCGTGGTGTCCAAGAACAAGGGCTCCGGCCAGCTGCGGGACCTTCCGGCCCTGGACGCGCTCCTGGCCGACATTTTCAGCCGCAGTCCCGTGGCGATCAGCGTGAAAAGCCGTCTGGGCTTTTCCTCTCCCGACGAAATCGACGCACTGATGGCGATCTACCGCCAGTACCCGATCCGCGAGCTGATCCTCCATGCCCGCGACCGGGAGGGCTATTATAAAAGCAAGCCGGACTGGGACGCCTTCTCCCGTGCCCTTTGCGGCGCTCCCTTCCCGGTGACTTATAACGGCAACATTTTCACTGTTGACGATTACGCCCGCCTGAGGCGTCGTTTCCCCACCCTTGACGCAGTGATGCTGGGCCGCGGCGCGGCCGCCAACCCCGCGCTTTTCCGTCTGCTGCACGGCGGTGAGCCGCTGAGCCTTTCTGAGTTTCGCTCCTTCCACGTCGCGCTCTGTCAGGCCTATGCCGCCTCCGGCCTCAGTCCTCACTACACCGCCTCGCGCATGAAGGAGCACTGGTACTATTTCATTTCCCTTTTCTCTGACTGTACCCGGCCATACAAAGCCCTCTTAAAAGCGCGCGACACGGACGAGCTGTCCGCCCGCGCTTCCCTTCTGTTCGAAACCTGCCCCTTCGACGGCAGCGCTGGCTTCCGGCAGAGCTGAAAACAGCAGCGGCGATCCCAATCGGGATCGCCGCCGCTGTTTTCAGCGTTTAGATTTTGTATTTCTCCGAATACTTGTCGTAGTATTCGTCAAAGCGGTGTGCGTGCAGCTCCTTCAGATTGAGGATATACCCGTGGGTATCGAAGTCGTCCCGGTTGAGCTCGATCATAGCGACCGCCAGGTTGGAGCAGTGGTCCGCCACGCGTTCGAAGTTGGTGATGAGATCGTTGAAGGCAAAGCCTTGATCCAGTGTGCAGATCCCGCTCTGCAGCCGCGAAACGTGATGCAGCTTCATCTCGTCGCACAGCTCGTCGATGCGCTCCTCCAGCGGCTCGACCGCGTACGCCTTATCCAGATCATCATTCTCAAACGCCTCGACGGAGAGTGTCAGGATCTCCTCCACAGCGCTGACGAGCACGTCGATCTCCCGCAGGGCGTCGCCGGAGAAGGTGATCTTCTTTTCGTTCATTTTCTGCGCGACCTCGGCTGTGTTCATGGCGTGGTCGCTGATACGCTCGAAGTCGCTGATGGTGGTCAGGAACTTGGACGCGTTCTCATTCTGCTTTTCGCTCAGCTCGCGGATATTGAGCTTGACCAGATACGTTCCGATCTTATCCTCGAACTCATCGACCAGGTTTTCGCGCCGCTCGATCGCGGCAAAGCCCTCGGCGGAGTAATTCTTCACCAGCGCCGCGGAAGCGCGGAAGTTCTCCACCGCCGCGGAAGCCATATCGTTGACGGTCAGCCTGCTCTGCTCCAGCGCCAGCTCGGGGTGGGTCAGGAAGCGCTCGTCCAGTCTGGCGAAGGCGGCGTTCTCGTTCACCTCGCTCTGGCTGATGCGGATAAGCTTCTCTGCCGCGGCGATAAAGCGCCGGTTAAAGGGCATCAGCACCATGGCCGTAGCCACGCGGAAGGCGGTGTTGACCGCAGCGATCGAGAAGGGATCCATGATCCGTCCGCCGATGCCCAGTCCCACAATGGCGTCAATGGCGTAATAGAGCGCCGCGAACAGCACCGCCGCCACCGCCTCAACGAAGAGGTAGAGGAAAGCGGTCCGCCGACCGTCGACCTTTGCGCCGATGGACGAGAGCAGCACCGGCACCGACGCGCCGACGGCGATGCCGAGGATGATGGGATACGCCACCGAAAAGCTGATGGCTCCGGTGGCGGAGAGGGCCTGCAGGATACCGACCGCGGCGGACGCGCTCTGCAGGATGGCGGTAAACACCGCGCCCACCAGGATGCCGACCAGCGGATGGGAGAAGGTGGTGAGCAGCGAAATGAACTCCTGGCTCTCCTTCAGCGGAGAAACCGCGCCGCTCATGGACTGCATGCCGTACATCAGCACGGTGAAGCCCAGCAGGATATCGCCCATATGCTTTTGCTGGGGCTTTTTGCCGATCATGCGCATCGCGATGCCGATCACGGCGAACACCGCTGCGATGGTGGAGGTGGACAGCAGCGAAGCCAGCCCGCTCTCCCCCAGATAAGAAAGACAGATGATCCAGCCGGTGATGCTGGTGCCGATAAGCGCGCCGTGGATGACGCTCAGCGCCTGGCGGGTCGTCATCATGCCGGAGTTGACAAAGCCCACGACCATGACCGATGTGGCGGACGAGGACTGGATCACCGCGGTTGCGCCCGCGCCGAGCAGCAGCGCCTTCAGCGGCGTGCCGGACAGGCGAAAGAGAATGATCTCCATCTGGCTTCCGGCGACCTTTTTCAGTCCGTCCCCCATCAGTCCCATGCCGAAGAGGAACAGGGCGATTCCGCCCAGCAGTGTAATGATGTTGGAAATATCCACTCGTTTTTCCTCCGAGTAAAAAAGGATTGGTGTCAAGAATTATGTAAACCAAACAGTCCCCAGGGGAAGCTGTCCGGAGGGTTGTCGTTGAAAGAAAGCTCGCGCTGTCCGACCGGGTGCGCAAAGCGCAGCGCCGCGGCATACAGGGCGATCTCACAGTCCCGGAAGCTGCTGCCGTAGCGCGCGTCCCCGAGAAGCGGCATCCCCCGCGAGGCAAACTGAACGCGGATCTGGTGGCTGCGTCCTGTCAGCAGCTCCACCCGTACCAGGCTCAGTTCTCTGCCCTCAAAGGCGATGCTTTCCAGCAGCTCATAGCGCAGACGCGCCTCTTTGACGCCGCGCCGCTGCCGTTTGACCACAAAGCTCTTGTTGCGCTGTGCGTCGTGGTAGAGCAGATCCTCCATCATGCCCTGCACGCCGGTCGGTCTTCCCTGCACGACGGCCAGGTACTCTTTGTGGAAGTCCCCGCGCGCGATTGCCGCGGACAGGCTAGCGGCGGCCCTGGCGTTTCTGGCATAGACCATCAGTCCGCCCACGCCCTTGTCCAGCCGATGCACGCAGTAGCATGTTCCCAGTCCCTGCCCGGCAAGCAGCCGGCCCATGCCGCCCTCCTCGGACGATACGCCCGTCGGCTTGCGGCAGACGAGCAGCGCGTCGTCCTGATACAGCACCCGGATTTCAACGTCACTCACCTAAATACCTCTGGCCGCTTCTTCGTCCGCGTATAGCGTCACCTGCAGCGGCAGCTGCAGAAAGGCTGCCGGATAAATGCTGTCGTTGCGGCCGTACAGCATCCGGTACACAGCTTTGTTTTTCTCCTCGCCCAGGGCGATCACCAGAATCCGACGCGCCGCGCAAAGATTCTGAAAGCCCAGCGTCACACCCCGTTCGGGGGTCTTGTCCACTCCGCCGAATAGCGCCGAAAGCGTCTCCCGGGTGGGCCGCGTCAGCTTCTGGGTATGGGTGTGGCTGTCGTAAGGGGTAGCGGGCTCGTTAAAGGCCACCCGCGCATTGAGCCCCAGTCCCAGCAGCGCCAGATCGATCCCGCCCGCGTCCTCGATCAGACGGTCGTATGCCTCACAGTCCGCCCCGGGGGCAAACAGGTTTTCTTCCCTTATGCCGCCCGCCGTCAGACACGCCAGGAGTCTTGCGCGCACGCTCAGCTTGTTATCACGCGCCGGGGCCTCAAATTCACAGGCGGCGAAAACTCTCAGCCTGTCCAGACAGACGCCCTGCGCCTTTGCCTCCTGCACAAACGCCTCCAGCACCCACAGCTCGTCCCGTTCCGCGCTGCTTACCAGCGCGGCGTCGCTCTTCGCCTTCACAAGCTCCAGCAATTCGCCGGCCGCCCTGCGGATGCATTCTTCTTTTCCCGCTACGATCGTTTTCAATCTCTTCGCTCCTTGGCCCCGGATTGGACGGGCTCCGATGGGGCATACTAAGTAAACGCTGATCAATGACACATCGGCATCTCGTGCCATTCATCATTGTTTACTTGGGGGTGAAGCTGTCCTTGGCCATTATTTTTATCCGCACGCTGCTGATTTACGCGCTGTTACATCTCTTTCTGCGGCTGCTGGGCAAACGCCAGTTGGGAGAAATGGAGCTCTCGGAATTTCTCATCGCCTCGCTGATCGCGGACCTGGCTGCCAACCCCCTGCAGGATATCGGCATGCCGATGCTCAACGGCGTGATCCCCATTCTGACGCTCTTCTGCTGCGAGATGCTGATCTCTTCCCTGACCATGCGCAGCATTCGTCTGCGCTCCCTGCTCTTCGGCGAGCCAAGTCTGCTGATCCGTCACGGTGTGATCGATCAGCGCCAGATGCGCCGGAACTGCTACATGCTCGATGAGCTGCTCGCCGAGCTGCGTGCCCTGGGCATCCGCGACATTGCCTCCATCGAATACGCCTTTCTGGAGACAAACGGCAAGCTCAGTGTTCTGCCCTATGCCTCCGAGCTCCCGGCGACCTGTGCCGATCTGGGTGTGAAAACCGAGAACTGCGGTTATCCCCGCATCCTCATCTCCGACGGTCGTCTGATCAAAGCCAATCTCACCCGCTCCGGCCACGACGATGCCTGGCTGCGCAGCCAGCTGCGTCCGTACGGCGGCGACAGTACGCGGATCTTTCTCATGACCGTGGATGGCGCCGGGCGTGTATACTGTGTACCCAAGGAGGAACAAGCGTGAAACGGGAAATCATCGCGCTGGGGCTGCTGATCCTGATCGCGGCGCTGCTGTTGGCCCATATCCACGCGCTCGACGCGCTGGTGGACGCCATCGAGTCCCATATCTGTCTGTCTTCAGAGGCCTGGAACCGCTCTGACAGAGAGCTCGCCGTCTCGGAATTGGAGACGGCGATGAAGCTCTGGCAGGCCGCGGAGGGCTATACCCATATTGTGATTCGCCACAGCGAGATCGATACGGTGTCGGATGCGTTTTTTGAGCTGCTTGCCGCGCTGCGCCGGGACGAAAGCGTCCGGGAATCCTATCTTCGCCTGCTGTACCATCTGGACTGCATTGAAAGGATGGACGAGCTCCACCTGGGCAGCATTCTCTGATCGTCTCTTACTTCTCCGTCAGCAGCTTCGAGAGCTCTTCCATAAAGGTATTGATATCCTTGAAGCTGCGATACACCGAGGCGAAGCGTACGTAGGCCACCTCGTCCACGTCCTTGAGACGCGCCATGACCATCTCGCCGATGTCCACCGTGCTGATCTCCCGCTCCAGGCCGCTCTGAAGCTCCTGCTCGATCTCATCGGCGATCGCCTCCAGCTGCGAGAGCGTCACCGGGCGCTTTTCACATGCGCGCACCATGCCGTTGATCAGCTTGACCTTGTCAAAGGACTGGCGGCTTCCGTCGCGTTTGATCACCACCAACGGCAGACGCTCGATGATCTCATAGGTGGTAAAACGCTTCTGGCAGGCCAGACACTCTCTGCGTCTGCGAATGGTGGCGCCTTCCTCCGCCGGCCGCGAATCAATGACCTTGCTGTCGATATAACCGCAGAACGGGCACTTCATTTCTCATAATCCCCCATTGTAATAATTCTGTTTATGAGTATATCACAGCCTTTTTCGCAATGCTACAGTTAAATCAAAAAAACGCGAAAAAAAGCGGAAGCTCCCGGGAGCCCATGGCGCCCCGGGAACCTCCGAATTGAATTATGTAAACTTATTTGTTGAGCAGTACAGCCGCGGCGGCGCCGGGCAGCGTGGTCTCATAGCCCACGTTCATTTCCAGTGTGCATCCGAAGTGATCTCGCGCGCACAGCTCAAGATACTGTTTGAGCAGCGGCAGGAAGTGTCTGCTCTTCTGCACCAGCGAGCCCTCGGCGCAGACGCAGACGGGCTTGTCCTTCCCTTCTCCGGTCAGCAGCGCGATCGCCGTCAGATTCACGCACATGCACCTGGCCGAACGGTCAAAGGCGTTCAGACAGATTTCCCGCACAAAGCGCTCGTCCTCTTCCGGAAGCTCCAGCTCGGCCAGTCCCTCTCCGGCGGCCCACTGGTCGATCACCGACGCGTCAAAGGAGCCGAGCGCGGCTATCTTTTCTCCAGTCTCCGGTGTAATGACGCCCTCATTGGCAGCCGCCGAGAACATGACCCGGCACAGCGAACCCAGGTATACGCCCGCGGTCATCTTTTCCAGATGCTTTGAGCCTGGATTGTTGCTCTCGCAGTCCAGCTCCAGATCGAAATCTCCGCGGGGAAAATCATCGTAATTGCCGGACTCGATATTGACGATCACGGCCTCGTCGCTGCTGTCGTGCAGCTTGCCGATGGCGCTGCGTCTGACCAGACAGCAGGTATTGGTGCCCGTTCCGTTGATCTGGCCGATAAAGCCGCTGTAGCGCTCCTTGTCCAGCGTGGCCGACACGCCCAGCAGCACCGCCGCCGTGTCGTTGAGGATCACCACGCTCTTGCCCTTGCAGCCCCGGCGCTCCAGCTCTTCCACCAGCGACGCGCCCACCAGCCTTCCTTCCGAACCGGTGATCACGACCTCCTTGTCGATCACGCGTACGCGTCCGTCGATCTCCGGCGTGATGTCCGCCGAATACGAAAAGCAAAAGCCGATCTTATCCGCCCGATCCATATAGGACATGATATTGTCTGCGATAAAGGAGATGAACTCCTCCCAGGTCGCGCTCTTCCCGATACCCGGCATCTTGCATTTCTTCAGTTCCCTGACCTCACATCCCTCTTCGGTAAAGCGGGCCAGCGCGCAGCGAAAATTTGTTCCGCCCGCGTCGATGACGACGGCGTCCTCATTCAGCGGTACCGAGCCGCTGTTTTTCAGATAGGTCGGGATCATGGGCAGCATCCGGCCGTCCTGTTCCAGTCCCTCGGCCAGCCGCTGTGCCATCTTCGGCGCATACTCGATGGGATCGATACGCTCGCTCGCCATCCCATGGCGGGCAAGAAACTGCTTTACTGTGTCTGTCATGTTTAACCCCCACAAAGGCATACCGGCAGCTCGCTGCCGGTATGCCCGATTCAGATTTACCGAGTGTTTACTTTTCCTTGGTCGCCTCGATCACGCCGGCAGCCAGACCGGCCAGCCCCTGGATCTCGCTGGGGATGATGATCTTGGTGGCGGTGCCGTTGGCGGCGGAGGTGAAGGCCTCCAGCGCCTTGATGCGCAGCACGGCGTCAGACGGCGCCGCCTCGTTGATCAGACGGATACCTTCGGCGGTGGCGGTCTGGACCTTCAGAATAGCCTGGGCCTCGCCTTCGGCCTCCAGAATCTGCTGCTGTTTCTTGGCGTCGGCGCGCAGGATCGCGGATTCCTTCTCGCCTTCGGCCTCCAGGATGGCGGCTCTCTTCTCGCCTTCGGCGCGCAGGATGGCTTCACGGCGTTCACGCTCGGCCTTCATCTGCTTCTCCATCGCGTTCTGGATCTCCTTGGGCGGCAGGATGTTCTTCAGCTCAACGCGGTTGACCTTGATGCCCCAGGGGTCGGTGGCCTCGTCCAGGATGGAGCGCATCTTGGAGTTGATGATGTCGCGGCTGGTCAGGCACTGGTCCAGCTCCAGGTCGCCGATGATGTTACGCAGCGTGGTAGCCGACAGGTTCTCAATGGCGACCATGGGCTGCTCGATACCGTAGGTGAAGAGCTTCGGGTCGGTGATCTGGAAATACACGACCGTGTCGATCTGCATCGTGACGTTATCCTTCGTGATGACCGGCTGAGGCGGGAAGTCCGCGACCTGCTCCTTCAGGGAGACGATCTTGGCCACGCGGTCGATGAAAGGCATCTTCACATGCAGACCCACGTTCCAGGTCTCCTTGTAGGCGCCCAGTCTTTCAATGACGAAAGCTCTCGCCTGCTGGACTACGCGGATGTTTGCCACGATCAGGGCGATAACAATGACAAGGACAATAATGATTGCTACCATAGTGATTCCTCCGTTCTATTATTCCTTTACTTTTTTCTGACGATCAGTTTCACGCCTTCGATCCGTTCGACGACGGCGATGCTGCCCTCCTCCAGGATCGTATCGGCGCTGTCGGTACGCGCGGTCCAGATCTTGCCTCCGATCGCCACTGCACCGGTTTCAGCAAGCTGGTTCACGGCCTCCTTCACCACGCATTCCTGCCCGATGAGCATATCGGCGTTGGTGGCCTGCACGCGGGAGTTCACGTATTTTTTTGCCAGCGGCCTCGTCGCGATCAGCGCCAGCACGGAAACCACGATGAACCAGACAGCCTGCAGCCAGAGCTGAGCGCCGAGCATCGAGGAAATCAGCGCCGCCAGGGCGCCAAGGGCAAACCAGATGGACACCAGCCCCGGAACGATACCCTCGACAACCAGGAAGACGATCATCAGAACGACCCACACCGCCGTCATGCTGTTTTCCATTCCGAGCATTTCACTCACTCCTTTCTGCTTTCTGAAGCTATTATATCCTGTCCCCTTTCAATCTGCAAGGGGAATCCGTACGGGAATACGCTTTTTTATTTTATGCATTTGGCACGAAAAGCAGCCGCTACTTCCTCCGTTTTGCACTCTTTACTTTTACAGATTAAAGTGATAATATATGATAAAGACTGGCAGAAAATGCAAATCTCGGCCGTTATCCCCCTTTCCCCCGGCCGCCGCGCCGGATTTCCGGCTGATCCCGGCTGGTTTCGGCCAATTCGGCCAATTTTCCGGCCACAGGTCTTTCATCCAAAATGGTACTGTCTTGTCTGTGTGTATCAACGCACCCGGGCGATTCATGGCCGGTTTTCCAAGGCTCACAAGAGGCTGTTTTTCTCAAGAGAAGTCCGTTTTTTACATATACCAGGATCAATCTAATTGGAGGTATCTATGAACAAGCTCCCCAAAAAACCGCGCAGCGAGGACATGTACAAAGCTATTTTGACGCTGGGAAGCGTGGAAGAATGCATGAAATTCTTCGATGATCTCTGCACCGTATCCGAGCTCATGGCCATGGAACAGCGCTATCAGGTCGCTGTGTGTTTGAGCAAGGGGATGATTTATAATGACATACTGGCCGAAACGGGGGCGTCAAGCGCCACGATCAGTCGGGTCAACCGTTCGCTTCAATACGGAAAAGGTGGCTATGAAATCGTTTTTTCCCGTTTAGAGCAGGAAAAGGACGGCGAAAAGTGAACTGTTACGGCGCGCTTGCGGCGTGGTACGACACGCTGACGGGCGATATTCCCTACGGCAGCTTTGCGGATTTTTATGAGGCGGAATTTGCACAAAATGGGGGCGAATTCCGCCTCATACTGGACTTTTGCTGTGGAACGGGTACTTTAACGGTGGAAATGGCGCGGCGCGGCTATGAAATGATAGCGGCTGACCAATCGGCCGAAATGTTGATGGAGGCAAGGGCAAAATCTTCCGGATTGTCCATACCGCCGCTTTTCCTGCAGCAGAGCGCGCAGGAGCTGGATCTCTATGGCACCGTGGACGCGGCGATCTGTTCGCTGGACGGAGTCAACTATCTTCCGCGTCAGGATTTCGGAGAGGTTTTGCGCCGACTGCATCTTTTTATCCGCCCGGGCGGACTGTTCATCTTCGACATCAAAACCCCGGAAAGCCTGCGCGCGTTGGACGGCAGCGTTTCGGTGGACGAGGACGACGATGTTTTCTGCCTGTGGAGGGCAGACTTTGACGCCGAGCAGCAGTGCCTTGTTTACGGGATGGATCTGTTCGAACGGGAGGGCGAGCTGTGGCAGCGCAGCGGCGAGGAGCACGTGGAATACGTCTATGAGGAGGCTTTTCTCCGTGACGCGCTGGCGGAGCACGGCTTTACAGACGTCCGTTTTGTGCATCCAGGCCAGTGGCCGGATCCCGGCCGGGTTTTTGTGGTGTCAAAACGCGCCTTTTCATAAGCGCACAGTTCAGCAATAAGCAGCAAAAAAGTTCTTCAAAAATCCGTTTTGCAGGGAATCCGGTATAAAAACGAGCTTTTTTGTTCGAAAGGAGTCCGACTATATGGATAGAATCATTCGCGCCACAGCGGCCGACGGCTATATCAAAATGGCCGTCGTTACCGCCAAAGATACCATTGAATGCGCCAGAACCATTCATCATTGCAGCCCCACCGCCACCGCCGCGCTGGGGCGTACACTGTGCGCGGCGTCGCTGCTGGGCGAGGCGATGAAAGAGGAAAAAGGAAGTCTTACCATCCGCATCAACGGCGGTGGACCGATCGGCAGCGTCGTCGCCGTTTCGGACAGCGAAGGCAACGTGCGCGGCTATGCGGAGAATCCTCAGGTGGAGTTGCCGCTGCGCAAGGACGGCAAGCTGAATGTGGGCGGCGCCGTGGGCCGCGTGGGCATGGTGACTGTGAGCCGCGATATCGGATTGAAGGAGCCGTATATCGGTTCGACCGAGCTGGTGAGCGGCGAGATCGCAGAGGATCTGACGGCGTATCTGATCGAGAGCGAGCAGGTCCCCTCGGCCTGCGGTCTGGGCGTGCTTGTGGACACGGACAGAAGCGTGAAGGCCGCGGGCGGCTTTATCGTGCAGCTGATGCCCGGGGCGGATGAGAAGCTGATCGACAAGCTGGAGGAAAACATCTTTATGATGGATCAGCTGACGACGATCCTGGACGAGGACGGGGCCGAAGCGGTATTTGCGCAGGTCCTGAAGGGTCTGGAGTATCACCAGGTGGGCGAGAAGGCCATCGAATATCGGTGCTACTGTTCGCGGGAACGGGTTGCCGACGCGATCCGCAGCGTGGGGCAAGAAGAGCTGGCGAGTATGATCGCCGAGGGTAAGGATATTTCCGTGAGCTGCCAATTCTGCGACAGGAAATATGTCTTCATGCCCGATGAGCTGCAGGCCATGGCCGACGGGGGAGAAAACTGATTCTCCCCTGCCGGAAATTTTTTTCAAATGGGATATTGACAAATCAACCGTTTTTTAGTATTATAACAAAGCTGTCACGCGGGAGCATAGCTCAGCTGGTTAGAGCACCTGCCTTACAAGCAGGGGGTCACTGGTTTATATGCCTCGGTAGCTCAGTAGGTAGAGCAGCGGACTGAAAATCCGCGTGTCGCCAGTTCAACTCTGGCCTGAGGCACCATCTGCGGCCTTAGCTCATCTGGTAGAGCGCCACCTTGCCAAGGTGGAGGTAGCGAGTTCGAGCCTCGTAGGCCGCTCCACAAAAAGAAAAGAGGGTTTTGGAAAAACCCTCTTTTCCATATCCGGCGCCATAGCCAAGTGGTAAGGCAGCGGACTGCAAATCCGCGATTGCCCCAGTTCAAATCTGGGTGGCGCCTCCAAATGAAAGCACCTGCGAAAGCAGGTGCTTTCGTTTTATATATTGCTCTCCTTCAGTTTTGTAGCAAAGACTCCTTATGAGGCGTAGATTTTGCCCACCAACGTGGTCATTAGCCTTGTGGACATGAGACGCGTCAGGAAAACAAAGAGCTTATATTTTCCGCCCATGACGGTTACAGGCTTATGCTTCTTTGCCAGCGCCACTTTACAGACGAAATTGCCTGCATACTCAGAGGTCATGCCGGTCTGCTCGTCGTGCTCCATGACGGCAACAGACCGGGATATACGACCGCCGTAAACATCGTCCCCTTCCGCGCTTTTCGCGCGGGCGGCGGTAAAGCCGGTAGCAATATCTCCCGGCATAATGACGCAGATCTCCACGCCGTAGGGACGGACTTCCTCGTGCAGCGCCAGACAGTAGGTGCGCACCGCCGCTTTGGAGGCCGAGTAATAAGCCTGGAACGGGATTGCAATAGGCGCAGCCACCGAGCTCATGCAGACAATGCGTCCGCCGCCCTGCTCGCGCATAACGCCAAGCGCAGCTTTATTCATGTTGACCATGCCGAAGAAGTTGACGTCAAACTGGCGGCGGGCCTCACTGGGCGGCGTGAATTCCACTGCGCCGGAAATACCGAACCCGGCGTTATTGATCAGGATATCCAGGCGGCCTTCCTTTTCAACGACCTCGCGTACCGCTGCGGCAGCCTGATGCTCATCGGTAACATCGCCGCGTATGTGATGGATGCCTTCCAGGCCTATGGACTCCTTGCGGCTCATCTCATAAACCGTGCAGCCTGACTTGAGCAGTGCGAGCGCGGCTTCGCGTCCGATGCCCGAGCTGCCGCCGGTGATGAGAACGATTTTTCCCATTCTGCTCTCCCCTTTCTCTGGTTTACAGGTTGGCGGCTATAATATCCATGGCCTCATCCAGGAGTGCTTCGGTGTGGGTGGCCATATAGCTGGTACGCAGCAGACAATCTGCAGGAGGCGTTGCGGGCGGCAGCACCGGATTGACATACACGCCGGCGTCATAGATCCGCCGCGAGGTTTGGAGCGTATTGAGAATATCGTTGGTATACAACGGGATGATCGGGGTCGGTACATCGGCCACGGATTCGCGAATCCGAACGCCGCGCTTGTGGAAGCCCTCGCGGGCATAGGCCGACAGGCTTTGCAGCCGCTGCGGCAGTTCAGGATGGGCTTCCAGCTTGCGCAGAGCCGTCAGCGCGACAGCGCAGCTGGCCGGGGTGATAGATGCCGAGAAAATGAAGGGTCGGGAAGAATGGCGCACATAGTCGGCAACGCGCTCGTCAGCGGCCATATAGCCGCCCAGGCTTGCCAGCGACTTGGAGAAGGTGCCCATATAGATGTCCACCTGGTCTTCCAGGCCGAAATGGCTGGCCGTTCCGCGCCCTCCCTCGCCGATCACGCCGAGGCCGTGGGCATCGTCCACCATCACACGGGCGCCGTACTGCTTAGCAAGACGGACGATCTCCGGCAGATTGGCGATGTCTCCGCCCATGCTGAAGACGCCGTCGGTCACGATCAGGCAGCCTGCATCTTCCGGCACGCGCTGCAGCTGTTTTTCCAGGTCTTCCATATTATTGTGGGCATAGCGCAGCATTTTTCCGAAGCTGAGTTTGCAGCCGTCGTAAATGCTGGCGTGGTTCTCTTTATCGCAGATCACGTAGTCGTTGCGCCCCACGATGGCCGAGAGGATGCCCAGGTTAGACTGGAAACCGGTGGAGAACGTTACAATGCCGCACTTGCGGAGGAACTTCCCCAGCTCCGCTTCCAGTTCAAGATGCATTTCAAGCGTCCCGTTGAGAAAACGCGAACCGGAGCAGCCGCTTCCGTACTTCTCGAAAGCGTGGATACCGGCCTCGATGATCTCAGGGTCGGTAGTCAGGCCGAGATAGTTATTGGAACCGAGCATGATGCGGCGTTTGCCTTCCATGATGACCTCGGTATCCTGGCGGGATTCCAGCGCGTGAAAATACGGGTAGATCCCCTTCTCGCGAATCTCATCCGCGGCAGAGGGGCGATAGCATTTTTCAAACAGGTCCATCGGATGCCTCCTTATTTTCTTTCAAATATTTGAACTAACTATACCATAACTGCCAGCAGATGACAAGTAACAAGTTTCTTAATTTCTTCTCCGGGACTATCTTTTTTCATTCCCTCAAGGTATAATAGCCGATAGCTGTCCTGTATGACGGCATCGATTTCCTGCGGAGGTTTCTTTTATGAGAAGAGTCGGACGAACCGTACTGACAGCGCTATGTATTCTGCTCGCCGCACTTTTGCTGTTCAGCATTTGGAAGGTCTTTTCCATTTTACACGAATACAAAGCCGCGGAGCGCCGCTACAACAGTCTGAGCAGCGACGTGGTAATGACTTCAAGGCCCAGCCCCTCCCCTGCTCCCGCTGCGGCCGTGCCGACCGCAGAAGAGCCGCAGGAGGAGATCGAACGCTCCCCTGTCAGTGTGGACTTTGCCTCACTCGCAGAGCGCTCCGGCGACGTGGTGGGCTGGCTGTGTCTGCCGGATACGGTGATCAACTATCCCGTGGTGCAGGGCTCGGACAATGCATATTATCTCAACCGCTTTCTGGACGGCACGCCCAACAGCGGCGGCACGCTGTTTGTGGATTTTGTCTGTCCTTCAGATTTTTCCGGCAAAAGTACGATCATTTACGGCCATAACATGCGCGACGGCTCCATGTTTGCGCTGATAGACGACTATATTGACCAGGCCTTTTTCGATGCACATCCCATCATGTATCTGAACACTCCCTCTCAGAATTACAAGGTGGAGATTTTCAGTGGATTCGTCTCCGACCCGGAGGGATTCGCCTATCAGACGAGTTTTGCCGACGAGGCCGCCTTCGGCGCTTTCCTGGACAAGCTCATTGCGTCTTCGTCTGTCAGCTCGACGGTAAACGTCAGTTCTGCTGATCGGATACTTCTGTTATCCACATGCACCTACACAGACCTGGACGTCAGATTTATACTCGCGGGAAAATTAGTTCCCATCGGGTGATAGACGCGCACCCTCCCTTCCATGGGAGGGTGTTTTTTTAGGATGGGCTTAAGAATTATTCAGCCTTTGAAGCCTTGTATTTCGGACGGAAGATGCTATAATGAGACCATCAAAGCTTCATTTTTGTAAAAAGAAGTTACATTTCTCTTAAGAATCTTAAGCTTGATTCCATCTGTCGGAGGATTCAAACATGGGCAAAATGAAAAAAACAGCAAGCCTCCTGCTTGCCCTGATGTTGATTTGGCAGTTGTTTGCACTCGGTGTCCCCAGCGCTTATGCCGACGGCGATACTGCGATGAAATGGGCCGTTGTGTGCAGCAAGGACGGTGAACAGCTGGTACTGTCCGACGTTCAGGCCGTGACGGAACAGCTTGGCAGCGGCTTTGTCTTCGAGGCGGGCGCTGCTGAGCCAACGGTAGCCGATTTGCAGAAAAACGGACTGCGCATCGCGCCTCCTGCCGGGTGGGTCTTTCGCTCGCTTTTGATCGTGACTGAGGGGCAGACCCCCGATCCGACCAGCAAGAGTCTGCTCTCCCTGGCGCAGCTGGACAGCACCGCGGCCGGTGCGATCTTTCTTCCGGCCGCCATATTTGCGGACGGCTTTGACGCCTCGGCGGTTGGCCGTGTCTTCAACGGCAGCGGTGAGGGCGGTTATCTGGTACAGATCGAACTTGCCAAGGCTGCAGAGGCGTTGAGCGTGCACTATTCTCTCGGCGCGGTCGGTGATTCTCTGCGCCCGCTCGTGCCTGTCGGCGATCTGGTTGCAGGCGGTGAGGAGCAGACGCTCAGCATCCCGGCTGGCCAGTCCGCCGCTGTCTGCAGCGTCGCTTCCCTCTCTTCCGATGCGGAAGCTGCGGCATTGAAGCAGCTCGGATGCCGCTTTACCGGTTGGAAGCTCACATTCTCCAGCGGCATGACCAAGCAGGCGCAGAGCGGCGAGCAGATTGCGATCTTTGAAAACGTCAGCGCTGAAGCGCAGTGGGAAGAGAGCATCGTTTTCAGCTTTGAAAGCGGTGAAAAAATGTACGACGGGACGCCCCTGACTGTGGGCTACAGCCGCGTCGGCACGCTGAAAGACGGCGACAGTCTGACTGTTCCTGACAACGCCGTGCATGCTTCGATCACAGATGCGGGCAGCGCGGAAGCTACGCTGGATCTCAGCGCCGTGAGTGTTATGCGGGGCGAACAGAATGTCACCGGTGAATATCGCTTCCAGGTTCTTCCGGGCACGATGCGCGTCGTCAAACGCGGCATCACCTTCCGCGTGACGGACGTAAATGCTCCCTACACCGGCCAGCCTGTCCGTCCGACTGATTTCAGCATTCAAAACGGCAGTTTGGTGGATGGTCACCGCGCCGTTCCCTCCTACTCCGGCGAGCAGACGCTGCCCGGAAGCAGTACCGCCTCTGCCGTTTTCACTATCCGCGACGATGCGGACAATGACGTAACGGCTAACTATGATATCAGCGTGATCAACGGCTCCATCACGGTCTCAGACCGGGAGGACAAACAGCCACTGACCATTACGCTCCGCAATTGCGAAAAGGAGTATGACGGCAGTAATGCCGTACAGACCGGCTATGATATCACCGCAGGCAGTCTGCTGGGCGGCGACGAACTGACTGTCGTCTCCATGGATGGCAGCATTACCGGCGTGGGGAGCGGCAGCGTGAACGCCGTGTTCGCCGTCAAGAATGGCGCCAATGACGTCACCGATAATTATGAAATCACCGTTGTCGGCGCTTCGCTGTCAGTTAAGCCCCGCGCAATCACGCTTACGGCCGCCAGTGCCGAAAAGGACTTTGACGGCAAGGAGCTGAAGAACGATGGCTTCACGATCAGCGCCGGGAGCGTGGTTGAAGGTCATACCCTCACCGCATCCGTGAAAGGCAGCCAGACAGCTGTCGGCTCCTCTGCCAACAAGATCGATCCCCAGTCGGTGACCATCACGGACGCAGAGGGCAAGAACGTCACCGCGCAGTATCGCGTTGCTCTCGTGGACGGGACACTGACTGTCAAGGCTCCGGCCGACGCCGCGGCGCTGACCATCACGATGAAGAGTGCGGAAAAAACCTATGACGGCAAAGAGCTTGTCAGTAAGGAATATACGATCACCTCCGGCAAGCTGGCTGACGGCGACGAGCTGGTCGTGGGTGAAGTGACCGGCAGCCAGACCGACGCCGGCGAGAGCAGCGTAACCGCCGTTTTCACTGTAAAAAATGGAAACGATGACGTAACCGCAAAATATACGATCACCGTCGTACCGGGTAAGCTGACTGTCAAGCCCCGTGCTGTCACGGTTACTGCCGCTTCGGCCTCCAAGATTTACGACGGCAGGCCCTTGACACGCGACAGCTACTCCATCACCTCCGGCGAGCTGGTCAAGGGACATAAGCTGACTGCCAGTGTCAGCGGCTCCCAGACTGAGATCGGGTCCTCCGCCAACAGCATTGTCAAGAGTTCCATCAAGATCACCGACAGCTCCGGCAAGGACGTGAGCGCCAACTACACGGTCACCGCAGCAGCCGGTACGCTGAGCGTCGGGCGCGATCCCATCACCAGCATCACCCTCTCCCCCGGCGACCACAGCAAGGTATATGACGGAACGCCCTACGTTCTGCGCGGGACGGATCTGAAGGTCACTTCCGGTTCCCTGCCCGCAGGCTACAGCATTCAGGCCACGTTCAACCCGGAATCTCCTGTAGACGCGGGACGCTATGATATTACGATCAAGAGCGTGAAGATCCTGTCCAGCAGCGGCGGCGATGTGACCAGTCAATTCAATATCACACGGCTGAAGGGTACGCTGACCATTACGCCCCGGCCGATGACGATTGAAACCAGCGCAGCCAATAAGAGCTATGACGGCAGCGCGTTGACCGAGCGCTCGACGCCCACGATCACCGGCCGCGTGGACGGCCAGCAGGTCACGCTGCGCATCACCGGCTCCCAGACCAAAGTGGGCTCCAGCGAAAACACGGTCTCCGACGTGAAGATCACCGACAAGACCAGCGGAGCGGATGTGACCAAGAATTACGATATCCGCTATCAGTACGGTCTCCTGACGGTGACCGATGCTGATAAGGGCACGTCTAACGCCGTGTGGATCAACGGCAGCTCGGGTACGCTGTTCATCAAGCTGGACCACAGCTACGACGGCTTTGAAGGCCTTCTGGTGGACGGCAAGACGCTGGACCGCGATAACTATACCTCCGCCTCCGGCAGCACGGACGTGTGGCTGAAGGCCGCCTATCTGAATACTCTCAGCGCAGGCGAGCATACGCTCAGCGCCCGATACAGCGGGGGCGAGAGCGTTCAGGCCAGCTTCACCGTGCAGCGCAAAGAGCAGACCGCACGGACCGGCGACAGCAACCATCTGACCACGTGGATCGTGATCATGATCCTGGCTCTGGTCGCCATTGCGGCTGCGGCTGGCGCACTGGTGTGGACGGGCAAAAACAGTTCTCACAAACGGCGCGTACGCAAAACCAAATAATGAGAGGCTCCCGGGGCACTTCCCCGGGAGCCTTTGCATATAAAATGAATAAAGGCAGCATCGAAAGATGCTGCCTTTTGTCATATCAGTAGTAGCGCTTGTTCTTGTTCTTGCGAGCCGCCTCAGATTTCTTGCGGCGTTTGACGCTGGGGCTCTGATAGTACTCTTTCTTTCTCAGATCAGCCAGGACGCCGGACTTGGCGCAACTGCGCTTGAATCTTTTAAGAGCGTTGTCCAGAGACTCGTTTTCCTTGACGTAGATTTCAGACATTTATTTCCCTCCCTCCAAATGCACCGAAGTGCTTCAAGGGCCAAATGATTGGCTTTTCAACAGGTTTATTATAATGGTTTTGCCTGTTCTTGTCAAGTTTTTGTTTGCGTATTTCAGGGCTTGACGATCAGGTTGACGATGCGGTTCTTGACAACGATCGTCTTGACGAGCTTCATCCCCGCGATCTGGCGCTTGATCTTCTCGTCGGCCAGTGCGGCGTCGACGATAGCCTGATCATCGCTGTCGGCGGGAACGGTGATCGTGCTGCGGACCTTGCCGTTGACCTGGACTGCCATTTCATGCTCGGCAGCGACGGTCTTGGACTCGTCATACTTCGGCCAATCCATCTGCATGGCCATCTTGCCATGCTTTGCGGCAAAGCCGCAGAGCTCCCACATTTCCTCGGCAATGTGCGGGGCGAAGGGAGAGAGCAGCTGAATGAGGACCTCAAAATCGCCCTTGGTGAGACCGTTTGCATAGAACTCGTTGACCAGGGTCATGAGCGCCGCAATGGCGGTGTTCATCTTGAGCTGTTCGATATCGTCGCCGACCTTCTTGATCGTGCGGTGGATGCTGGCCTCATTCTTGGCGCTGACAGCTTCGTCGTCCCTGCACAGATCCATCAGGTTCCAGCAGCGATCCAGGAAGCGCTTGGAGCCCTTGACCGCGTCGTCGGACCAGGTGGCAACCTTCTCAAAATCGCCGATAAACATGATATACACGCGCATCGTATCCGCGCCGTAAAGCTTGATCACGTCGTCGGGGTTGACCACGTTGCCGAGAGACTTGGACATCTTGACTGCCGGGCGCAGGGCTTCGTTGCCGTAGCGCTCGATAAGCGCCTTCTTCTCCTCTTCTGAGGAAACATTGCCCACATAATGCGGGTTCTGGCCCAGGATCATGCCGTGAGAGGTGCGCTTGGCGTAGGGCTCCTTGGTATGGACCACGCCGATATCATAGAGGAACTTGTGCCAGAAGCGGCTGTAGAGCAGGTGGAGCGTCGTGTGCTCCATGCCGCCGTTGTACCAGTCGACCGGGCCCCAGTACTCCTCTGCCTCTCTGGAGACGGGCGCAGTATCGTTGTGCGGGTCCATATAACGCAGATAATACCAGCAGGAGCCAGCCCAGTTGGGCATGGTGTCGGTCTCGCGCTTGGCCGGTCCGCCACAGCAGGGGCACGTGGTGTTGACCCAGTCGGTCATTTTGCTGAGCGGGCTTTCGCCGTCGTCGGTGGGCTCATAGCTGTCCACCTGCGGCAGCAGCAGCGGCAGCTCGCTCTCGTCGAGCGGCACCCAGCCGCACTTGTCGCAGTGGACCAGGGGGATCGGCTCGCCCCAATAGCGCTGACGGGTGAAGACCCAGTCGCGCAGCTTATAGTTGACCTTTTCCTTGCCCCAGCCGGCCTTGACGGCGTATTCCTTCATGGCGGGGATGGCCTCTTTGACGGTCATGCCGTTGAGGAAGCCGGAGTTCACCATGATGGCCTTGTCGTCCTTTGCGACAAAAGCTTCCTTGGTCACATCGCCGCCGGAGACGACTTCAATGATCGGCAGGCCGAACTTGGTGGCAAACTCCCAGTCGCGCTGGTCATGGCCGGGCACGCCCATGACGATGCCGGTGCCGTAGCCCATGAGCACGTAGTCAGAAACGAACATCGGGACGATCTCGCCGTTTGCAGGATTGGTGACCTCGATTCCTTCAAGACGAACGCCGGTCTTGTCCTTATTCAGCTCGCCGCGCTCAAAGTCGGATTTGCGCGCAGCGGCCTCCTGATAGGCCTTGACCGCATCCCAGTTCTTGATCTGACCCTGCCACTTGTCCAGCAGCGGGTGTTCCGGGGAGATGACCACATAGCTGACGCCGAAGAGGGTGTCGGCACGGGTGGTATAAACGGTGATAGTGTCGGGCGTATTGGTCTTGAATGTGACCTCGCAGCCCGTGGAGCGGCCGATCCAGTTGCGCTGCTGGACCTTGACACGCTCAATATAGTCCAGATCGTCCAGATCGTCGATCAGACGATCGGCATAGTTCGTGATGCGCAGCATCCACTGGCTCTTCTCCTTGCGGATAACAGGAGAACCGCAGCGCTCGCAGTTGCCCTCGACCACTTCTTCATTGGCCAGGCCGCACTTGCAGCTGGGGCACCAGTTGATGGGCATAGTGGTCTTGTATGCCAGGCCCTTCTTGAACATCTGCAGGAAGATCCACTGGGTCCACTTATAATAATTGGGGTCTGTCGTGTCCACGACGCGGTCCCAGTCAAAGCCGTAGCCCAGCATCTTCAGCTGACGCGTGAAGTTTTCGATATTCTGTTTGGTGACGATCGCCGGATGGACGTGGTTCTTGATGGCGAAATTCTCGGTCGGAAGACCGAAAGCGTCAAAGCCGATGGGGAAAAGGACGTTGTAGCCGTCCATCCTCTTCTTGCGGGTGACGATGTCAATGGCCGTGAAGGGGCGCGGATGACCCACATGAAGACCTGCGGCGGAGGGATACGGGAACTCGATCAGACCGTAAAACTTCGGCTTGTCGCTGCCGGTGACGGCGGCGTAGGGCTTGGTCTGCTCCCATCTGTCCTGCCATTTCTTTTCAATTGCGGTAAAATCATATTTCATAATTGCATCAATCCCTTATTCAAGTATTTCCCCGTTAGGCACGGAGAAAGCTCCTGACGCCCCTGTAATCAGGGGCGAGGAAGGGATGAGGGGTCAACAGTCTCGGCATCGCTCCAGAGACGCTCCAGATTATAGAATTTCCGCGCCTCGTCCGTGAAAACATGGACGATCACGCAGCCGAAGTCCATCAGCACCCAGATGTCGGAGCGCAGACCTTCACGGCGCATGAGAGGCTCGCCCGCTTCGGAGAGTCGGCGGTCCACCTCGTCGACCAGCGACTTGATGTGCGGAGCGGAGTTACCGTTGCAGATGACGAAATAATCCGCCAGAACGGTCTGTCCGTCGGTCTTGAGGACCTTGATGTCCTTGGCTTTTTTGTCGTCAAGTGCCTTGACGGCGATGGCGGCGATTTGGGCGGGAGTCAGCATGTGTCATTTCTCCTTTTTGTTGTACCAGTCATAAGCGTCCAATGTGTCAACATACGGCTCGTGCCCGGAGCGGCGTATCTCTGCGATCGTCATCTCCAGACCCAGCGCCATGGCCGCATCCAGGTCCTCATAGGCCAGGGTCCGCAGCCTGTCGATCCCGTCAAAATCCCGTGTGGGCTCGATATAATCGGCCAGATACAGGATTTTTTCAAAAAGGCTCATGTCGCTTTTGCCGGTAGTGTGCCACCGGATGGCCTCATAAACCGCATCGCTGACACCGAAAAGATCGCGCGCCAGCGCGGCGCCGGTCTTGGCGTGGAGCAGTTTTGGAGCCTCAAGCTCGGCATGATTGTTTATAATACCATACTTTTCGCACAACTGCAACTGTTCTTCCTTTGAGCAGCGCTTGGTAATGTCGTGAAGGATTCCGGCCTCGGCGGCCAGCTCGGGGTCCTCGCCCCAGTGCATGGCCAGGCTGACAGCCTCGCTTTCGCAGCCGGCCACATGCGCCACGCGGTATTCATCCAGAAAGCCCAGCACGCGTTCCCTCAGCCAGGGCAGTGAGGGGCGGGCACCGTAGAGCCGTTTGCGAATGATCTCGGCGTAAACATCGTCGCTCAGATCATCCTCACCGGCACGCAGAGGCAAACGGGAGCGGATGTATTCAGAGCTCGTCTCCACCGGCTCGTGACTCAGGAGCTGGATCTTTGCGCCGTAGCGGCTGCGCAGATCCTCCGTCATGGCGCGCAGCGAGTCGCTGTCGTCCTCACCGCGAGCCAGAACAGCAAGCGTGCAGGACTGGAGCAGATAATGGAACTGATACCATTGTTCAAAGCTCTCCAGCATGTCTGTGCCGATGACGAGATACAGCTCACAGTCGCCGTACTCCTCCTGGAGACTGCGGACGGTATCATAGGAGTAGCTCTTTCCTTCGCGTCTTAGCTCAAGATCGCTGACCTCTGCACCCGGCACGTCGGCAAAAGCCAGACGGCAGAGCTCCAGACGCTGCTGCGCGCTGGGGCTGTCGTCCGCCAGCTCCTTGTGGGGCGGGATATTGGCGGGAATAATCAAAAACCGGTCCGGCCGGAGTTGGGCGGCAACGCTTCGCGCCGCTTCCACATGGCCAAGGTGTGGAGGATTGAAGCTGCCTCCATAAAAGGCGATTTTCATTTTTTCCCTTTTTCCCTGGGCAGCTCGATCTTCGGCTCTTTGTCGTTGCGGCGATAGAGTACGAACTTGGTTCCGATGCACTGGACGCCTTCGGCGCCGCAGGCCTCGCACAGAGCGTCGCAGGCCTCGCGTGCGCTGAGCATGGAGCTCTCCAGAACCTTGCCCTTGACAAGCTCGCGAGCCTTTAGCGCGTCATTGACAGATGCGACCAGATTTTCGGTAATGCCGCCCTTGCCGACCTGGATGATCGTTTCCGCGTTCATCGCAAGGCCGCGCAGATAGGCGCGCTGTTTGCTGGTGATTGGCATAATTCTATCTCCTTCTTTATAGCCTTCCCAAGCCGGAAGTTGCCGGCCGGGCTGGCAGCTGAGCTGTATTATTTCTTAAACAGCGCTTCCACAAAGCTCTTCGGATCAAAGGGAATGAGATCATCGATCCCCTCGCCCACGCCCACGTATTTTACGGGCAGCTTCAGCTCGTTGGCAATAGCAAAGACGATGCCTCCCTTGGCCGTGCCGTCCAGCTTGGTGAGCACGATGCCGGTCAGGCCAGAGGTTTCCAGGAACTGCTTGGCCTGGATCAGTCCGTTCTGGCCTGTGGTGGCGTCCAGGACCATCAGGGTCTCCACGTCCGCCTCCGGCAGCTCGCGGCTGATGATGCGGCGGATTTTCGCCAGCTCGTTCATCAGATTCTGCTTATTGTGCAGCCGACCGGCGGTGTCGATGATGATCACATCGCTGCCGCGGGCCTTGGCCGCACAGATGGCGTCGTAGACCACGGCGCCGGGATCGCTGCCTTCCTCGTGGCGAACGATATCCGTACCGGAGCGCTGTGCCCAGATGTCCAGCTGCTCTGCCGCTGCTGCGCGGAATGTGTCGCCCGCGCAGAGCAGGACCTTTTTCCCCTCTGCTTTGAGCTGGGCAGCAAGCTTTCCGATGGTCGTGGTCTTGCCCACGCCGTTGACGCCCACCATCAGGATGACCGCGGGCTTCGTGGTCAGCTTAAGCGCGTTGTCTTCGGACGCGAGCATCTTGCTGAGCAGCTCGATCAGGCCCTCCCGCGCCTCGTAGCCCTTGCGGAAGCGGCGCTCCCAGGTCAGCTTGCGCATGCCCTTGATGACCGCCTCAGCCGTGGGCAGGCCTACGTCGGAGAGCACCAACAATTCTTCAAGATCGTCATAGAAATCTTCGCTGTCGGGGGCATAGTCCCGGAAGAGCTCTTCGAGCTCATCCATATTGTTGCGGGTCTTGGTCAGTCCGGAAAACAGTTTATCAAAAAATCCCATGTTAAGCTTCCTCCGCAGTTTTCTGCGCGCTCTCGAGGTCAAGCTCGATCACGCTGGAAACGCCCTTTTCCTGCATCGTCACGCCGTAGAGCATATCCGCAGCTTCCATCGTGCCACGGCGGTGTGTGATGACCAGAAACTGGGTCTTATCCGACATACGCCGCATATAGTCGGCGTAGCGGTTCACGTTGGCCTCATCCAAGGCAGCCTCGATCTCGTCCATGACGCAGAAGGGCGTGGGCCGCACCTTCAGGATGGCAAAATACAGGGCAATGGCAACGAAGGCCATCTCGCCGCCGCTCAGGAGGCTGATCGTCGTGATCGCCTTGCCCGGGGGCTGGACCTTGATCTCTATGCCGCAGGACAGGACATCGTTCTCGTCCTCCAGCTCCAGCGATGCCTTGCCGCCGCCGAACAATTCACGGAAGGTGGTGCGGAAGGCATCGTCGATGGCGTGGAACTGGGTCAGGAACACCTCGCGCATCTCACCGGTGACGTCCCGGATGATGCCAAGCAGCTCATTCTTTGCCTTTTCCACGTCGTCGCGCTGGGAGCTTAGGAAATCATAGCGTTCGCTGACGCGCTTGTATTCCTCGATGGCGCCCAGGTTGGGAGTACCCAGCGAGTTGATTTCTTTGCGCAGATCGGCAATGATGCGGTTTTCCTTGGCCATGGATTCCACCGGCTGTCGCAGAGCATTGGCCGAGGAATAGCTCAGCTCGTAGTTTTCCCACAGCTTGTCGAGAATCTGCTTTTCCTCCATGTCGGCCGAGAGCTTGCGCTGCTCGATTTTGGCGCTCTGACGCTCCAGCGAGATAATCTCGGCACTGCGCTCCTGTGTCTCCTTTTCGGCCCGGCTGCGCTTGCCTTCCAGCTCCATGCGGCGGCGGGAGATCTCGGCGATCTCGGCCTTGATAGAGGCGGCCTTCTCGCCCAGAAGAGCAAGCTTGCTCTTCTTTTCGTCCAGCTGTGCAAGGAAGCTCTGGATCAGGCTCTCACTTTCCTCCGCAGCGCGGCGGCGCTGCTCGCTGTCGCCGGTGATAGCCTGCAGCAGCGCATCCAGTTGAGAGATCGTGTTAAGCGTTGTGCGCTTCTCCGCCTCGCGGGAGGAGCGGGCGCTGCGCTGCTCGGTCTGCTGCTCCAGCGCGGTATCCAGCTGGAAACGGATGTTGGCCAGGTTTGCACGCGCGCGCTCCAGCTCGGCCGAACTGGACTTTGCCTTCTGTTCGGAACTGTCACGACGCTTGCGCAAAGCCTCCAGTTCATTGGCGCGGGACAGGATACCGCTGTTTTTCGCACTGCTGCCGCCGGTCATGGAACCCCCGGCGTTGATCAGCTGCCCGTCCAGCGTAACGATGCGCAGACGGTTTTCGGAGGCCTTGGACATGCGCACAGCGTCGCTGAGCGTCTCGGCCACGACCGTTCGGCCCAGCAGGTTCTCAAAAACGCCGCGGTAAGTCTCTTCAAAGCTGACAAGATCCACCGCCACGCCGACAAAGCCGGGATCGTTCACGGGCGCGTCGCGCATGACGCTGCCGCGAATCGTGTCGATGGGGAGGAAAGTCGCACGGCCGGCGTCGCGCCGTTTTAAAAATTCAATGGCGCTCTTGCCGTCATTCTGGGTATCCACCACGATATGCTGTGCGGAGGCGCCCAGCGCGGTCTCGATGGCCAATGCGCACTCCTTGTCGGCGCGCACCAGGTTTGCAGCAGGGCCGTGAACGCCGCGCAGGCCGCCGTGCTCGGCCTCGCGCATGACAGCGCGGACGGCACCGGAATAGCCCTCGTAGCTTTTCTCCATCTCCTCGAGCATGGTGATGCGCGACTGGGTGCTCTGCAGCTCCACCGACAGGCGATTGGCCCGCTCGGTGAGGTCGGTCAGCATGCTCTCGCGGTTTTTCAGCTTGAGCCGACAGCCCTCGATCACATTGGCGGTCTGACCCTCCTGCTCCGCTGCCGCGGCGAGCTCATCATCAATGGCACTGATCCGTTCACGCAGCTCGTCGATCTGCTCTTGCAGTTCCTTGGCCCGACTCTCCTGCTTGAGCATATCCTCAGCCAGTCGGGACGCGCTTTCCCGCGTGCTTTCGATATTGGCACGAATGACCGCCGCCTCCGCTTCGCACGAGGCGGTTTCACTTTCAGCCTGGCTCAGACGCTCACGCGCCTGCTCGGTTTCGATGTCCTTCTGGTGCATGCGCTCGGTAATGCTGCCAGACGAGGCATACAGCGCCTCCAGGCTGGCACGGGCATTCTCAAGGCTCTTCGTGACCTGCTCAAATTCCAGGTTCACGCTCTCCGCCTGGGCATGCAGACGCTCCAGCGTCGTCATCCAGGCGGAAATCTCGTGTACTTTTAAATCCTCTCTCAGGACAAGATAGCGCTTGGCGATCTCCGACTGCTGGCGCAGCGGGCCGACCTGCATCTCCAGCTCCTCAATCTTGTCGTTGATGCGCAGCAGGTTCTCCTCGGTCCGCTCAAGCTTGCGCTCGGCTTCTTCCTTGCGATAGCGGTAACGGGAGATGCCTGCCGCTTCCTCAAAGACTTCGCGCCGGTCGGTGCTCTTCGTAGAGACGATTTCGCCGATGCGACCCTGGCCGATGATGGAATACCCGTCGCGGCCCAGGCCAGTGTCCATCAGCAGACTGTTGATGTCTTTGAGCCGGACGCTCTCGCGATTGATGAAGTATTCACTTTCTCCGCTGCGGTAATAGCGGCGCGTGAGCATGATCTCGTTGGAGTCGCTCTCGAAAATATGCGCCGAGTTGTCGATGATCAGCGAAACTTCGGCAAAGCCAAGCTTGCCGCGTTTTTCTGTGCCGCCGAAAATGACGTCTTCCATCTTGGTTCCGCGCAGCGCGCGGGTGCGCTGCTCGCCCATGACCCACAGGATCGCATCGGAGATGTTTGACTTGCCGGAGCCGTTGGGTCCGACAATCGCCGTGATATCCTTTTCAAATGTCAAACGGGTCTTGTCCGGAAAGGACTTAAAGCCCTGAATGACGAGTGCTTTCAGATACAAGTGTACAACCTCGCCTTATTTAAAGCTAACTGAATTATTATATTACACTTTCCCGTCGTTTTCAACGGATAAGATGACGATTTCGCCTTTTTTAACGGCAGCCGGGCGAACTTTCAGACCGTCCAGGCTAAATTCTTTGCACAGATTGCGCAGATTTTCGCGTTTCTGTCCCGTCATCTGGGAGATCGCGCGGGCCTCCACCCCCAGGACCACATGGCTATGCGGCGCTATTCCGTCAAGGAGTGCGCGCGCCCGGTTGCGATACACGCGGCTTTTCACCAGTTCCCCCAACGCGGGATGATAAGCGCCGGCAACCGCAGCACCGCCGGTAAGCTCCTCCGTCGGGTTCAGACCCAATCGGATCACTTCGATTCCGGAGTCCTCGAAAAGAGGCAGGAGCTTGGCGCACACTTCCACCGCATCCTCCACACTGTGTTCGGCATACTCGCCGGCCAGATAGCGGTCATACAGCTCGGTGTCACGCACGATCACCGTGGGATAAAGGCGAACCGCATCCGGCCGCAGCGCGATCAGACGGCGGGCGGTCTCCATGTCCCGTTCCGGGCTGTCTCCGGGCAGCCCCGTCATCATTTGCAGGACCAGAGAAAAGCCCGCCTCGCAGACCAGGTTAGACGCTCTCACTACATCAGCGGCGGTGTGGCCACGGCGTGACAGTCGCAGCACTTCATCGTCCATAGACTGAGCGCCCAGCTCCACCGTGTCCACGCCATAGCGCTTGAGCCGCGATAAAACACGCTCGTCAATGGCGTCCGGGCGCGTCGAGAGGCGGATGGCGTCGATGCTCCTCTCCTGCAGCGCCTGCTGCGCTGCGGCAAGCAGCGTCTCCTGCAGGCTTTCCTCGATGGCAGTGAAGCTGCCCCCATAAAACGCCAATTGCCGCTTTGCCCCTGTGCGGGGCAAGGCGGCTGCGCGCGCGATGGCTTCTTTGACTGTCTCTACCGAGGCGGCCTGTTCGCTGCCGCTGATACGCTTCTGGTTGCAGAAAACGCAGTTGTGCCGGCAGCCGAGGTGAGGCACAAACACCGGGATGATTTCGGCGCGGGCGCTCATCCGCGCAGCTTCTCCAGCGCACGGCAGGCGGCCATCTGCTCGGCCTCTTTCTTGGTGCGGCCGCTTCCCTCTCCAACCAAAACGCCGTCCACAGCGACGGAAAAGGAGAAGGTCTTATTGTGGTCGGGGCCGGATTCGCCGGTGAGCTCATAGCGAATCTGACACTCACCGTTGCGCTGGACATACTCCTGCAGTGCAGTCTTGTAGTCGGCGCTCGGGTGTACATCGTCAATGCGGGCATCCTGCAGCACATGCCGCATGATAAAGGCCTTGGCCTCGTCGATGCCTCCGTCCAGATAGATGGCGGCGATGATCGACTCCACCATGTCAGCCAGGATGGAGGCCCTCTCTCGACCGCCGGTCAGCTCCTCGCCGTGGCCCAGGCGCATGAACTCCCCCAGGCCCAGCGAAAGCGCAGCCGTATGGAGACTGCTCTCACACACCAGTTCGGCCCGCAGCCGGGTCATGCGCCCCTCGGGCAGGGCCGGCTCGTGGGCATAGAGAAGCTCCGCACTGGTGAGTCCCAGGATCGAGTCGCCCAAAAACTCAAGCCGCTCATAGCTGACGGCCCCGGCGGCGTGCCGCTCGTTGGCGTAAGAGCTGTGGGTCAGCGCCGTCTGTAACAGCCCGGGGTTATGGAAATGATAGCCGATCCGGCTTTCAAGCGTTTCTTTCACTGTCGCTCTTGATCCTCATGTATTCGATATTGGCCTTGATGTCCTCCGTAACGCCGGCCTCGACAAAGGCCTTGGCCTGACGGACGGCGGCGAAGAAGCTGGCTGCGTTGGACGAGCCGTGGGCCTTGATGACCGGAGCGGAAATACCGATGAGCGCCGTTCCACCCACCTCATTGACGTCCATGGACTTCTTCATGGCGGCGAGATCGTTCTTCAGCACCGCGGCGGCCAGCTTGTTTTTGGTATTCTTATAGAAAACGTCCTTGAGCGCGTGCATCATGTACTTGATGACGCCTTCAGTGGATTTGAGCAGCACATTGCCGGTGAAGCCATCGGTGACGACCACGTCGGCCTGGCCTTCAAACACACCCGTTCCCTCGATATTGCCTACAAAGCGGATGCGTCCCTGTTCATCAGCTTCCTTGAGCAGGGCGAAAGCCTGGTGCTGGAGTTCCCCACCCTTGGTATCCTCGGTGCCAACATTCAGCAGGCCTACGCGGGGCTGATCGCAGCCCATCATTTTCTTGGCATAATAACTGCCCATATAGGCAAACTGGAGCAGATATTCGGCCGTGCACTCCACATTCGCGCCGCAGTCGATCAGCATGACGCCGTGTTCGCCGGCGGGCAGGATCGGCGCCAGCGCCGCGCGGCGAATGCCGCGAATGCGCTTGACCGTCAAAGTCGCGCCGGTCAGAAGCGCGCCGGTGGAGCCGGCGGAGACCACCGCGTCGCCCTTGCCTTCGCTGAGCAGACGCAGCGCGACCGCCATGGAAGAATCCTTTTTCCGGCGCGTGGCAGTGCTGGGATCGTCCTCCATGAGGATGACCTCGCGCGCATCCACCAGCTCGTAGTCAGCAAGATCCTCGCCGGAAAGGCAGGCGCGGACCTCTTCGATCTTGCCCACCAGTGTGATATCGACGCTGAGCTCTTTTCTCGCACGGATCGCACCCTTGACAATTTCCTGCGGAGCTCTGTCTCCGCCCATGGCGTCAACAATGATTCTCATAGCTGCATGATCTCCTTTTTCTTTTTCTCCCGGATGATCGCGAGGCTACGCTCGGATATGGCCGCGTTTTTATTTCGTTTGCCTTTGACACGCCGATCCAGCGGCGTGATGATGCCGAAGTTGATATTCATCGGCTGGAAATCCCCGATGCTGCCGCCGGAGACATAGAGAGCAAGCGCGCCGATGGCGGTATCCTGCGGGAAATCCACGCTGGGCAGCCCCAGTACGCGCGCGGCTGTCTCGATGCCCACCAGAAGGCCCGAGGCAGCGCTTTCGACATAGCCCTCCACGCCGGTCATCTGACCGGCAAAGCTCAGACGCTCGGTGCCCCGCAGACGGTAATAGCGGTCCAGAAGCTTGGGGCTGTTGAGATAGGTGTTGCGATGCATGACGCCGTAGCGCACAAACTCGGCGTTTTTCAACGCGGGAATCATCGAGAACACCCGCTTCTGCTCGCCCCAGGTCAGATGGGTCTGGAAGCCGACGATGTTGTAGATCGTCCCTTCGGCATTGTCGCGGCGCAGCTGAACGACGGCGTAGTTGTTGCGTCCGGTGCGGGGGTCCACCAGCCCCACAGGCTTGAGCGGGCCATAGCGCAGCGTGTCCACGCCGCGGCGGGCCATGACCTCCACCGGCATGCAGCCCTCGAACACCGCGCCGTCATCGAAGCCGTGCACCTGCGCCTCTTTGGCGTTGGCAAGCTCTTCGACGAAGGAGAGATACTCGTCCTTGTCCATCGGGCAGTTTACATAATCTTCCGTTCCTTTGTCATAGCGGGAAGCAAAAAACGCGCTGTCCATATCGACGCTGTCGATGGTGACGATCGGCGCCACGGCGTCGTAAAAGTGCAGGTCGCTCTCAGGACACAGGGCGGCGATTTTTTCCGCGATGGCATCGCTGGAGAGCGGGCCGGTGGCGATAACCACCTGGCCGTCCGGGATGTCGGTTGCCTCCTCACGAACGATTTCGATCAGGGGGTGATTCTCCAGCTTCTCCGTGATCGTGCGGGAGAAAGCCTCACGATCGACAGCCAGGGCTCCACCGGCGGCAACGCGGTTGAGGTCCGCGCTGTACATGATGAGAGAGTCCAGCTCGCGCATTTCGGCTTTCAGCAGCCCGACAGCGTTGGTCAGCTCGTCGCTGCGCAGCGAGTTGGAGCACACCAGTTCGGCAAAGTCGTCCGAAACATGGGCGGGGCTTCTCTTATAGGGCTTCATCTCGACAAGGCGAACGGGAATCCCTCGTTTTGCCAGCTGCCAGGCGCATTCGCTGCCGGCCAGGCCGGCGCCGAGCACGGTGACTGTTTCCATGCTTATTCCTCGGTTTTCTTTTTGGCGGCAGGTTTCTTTGCCGTACTCTTCTTCACCGCAGCGGAGGCACTTCTCCTTGCTGTGGTTTTGGTTCCGGCGCTTTTCCCGGCCGTTTCGGTCTTGGCGGGTGTTTTCTTCTTATAGCTGCGTTTATCCTCGGGAACAAAGTTGGTGCATTCCTCGTTGATGCAGAAGCTCTTGAGCGGACCGCGGCCGCTGTGCTTGAACATGGTCTTTCCGCAGGCCGGGCACACATCCTTGGTAGGCACGTCCCAGGTGATGAAGCCGCAGTCGGTACCCCGCTCGCAGGCGTAGAACACGTAGCCCTTCTTGCTGGTGCGTTTGAGGATCTTGCTGCCGCACTTGGGGCATTTGCCGGGCATTTCCACCACAATAGGCTTGGTAAAGGTGCACTCCGGGAAGCCGGGGCAGGCCAGGAAGTAGCCGAAGCGGCCCTTCTTTTTGACCATCTGACGACCGCAGACATCGCAGTACTCGTCGCTGAGCACATCGGGAACCTTGATACGCACGCCGTCCATGGCCTGTTCAGCGGCGGCCATTTCCTTTTCAAAATTGCCGTAGAACTCGCCCAGAACGGCGCGCCAGTCGGCCTTGCCGCTTTCGATGCCGTCCAGCTCACTCTCCATCTGATTGGTGAATTTCAGATCGACGATGTCTCCGAAATGCTCCTTCATGAGTCCGGTGACCACCTCGCCCAGGGGTGTGGGGCTGAGGTATTTCCCCTCCTTGATGACGTAGTCACGGGAGGTGATGGCCGTAATCGTGGGCGCATAGGTGGAGGGGCGTCCTATGCCTTTTTCCTCCATGGCGCGAATCAGTGTGGCCTCGGTATAGCGGGCAGGCGGCTGGGTGAACTGCTGCTGGGGCGTCATTTTCTCCAAATAGACGCGCTCGCCCTCGTTCAGGGACGGCAGCGGGTTCTCGATCTCGCCGCTCTCCTCGTCACGGGCCTCCTCATATACGGCGGTATAGCCGGGGAATTTCATCTCGGAATAATTGGCGCGGAAGTGGTGGTCAGCAGAGACCACATCCACCGCCACATTGTCGTAGACGGCGTTGGCCATCTGACAGGCGGTAAAACGCCCCCAGATCAGGCGGTAGAGCCGATATTGCTCCTGGGTCAGGTCCTTACGAACCTGGTCGGGCGAAAGGTCCACATAGGTGGGGCGGATTGCCTCGTGCGCGTCCTGCGCGCCTGCCTTGGTCTTATACCGGCGGGGTGAGCCGGGATAGTATGCGCTTCCATAGCGCTCGGTAATATAGCTTCTCGCGGCACTCAGCGCCTCTTCGGACAGGCGCAGCGAGTCGGTTCTCATATAGGTGATCAGGCCGATGGTACCGTGGCCAGTGATTTCCACGCCTTCGTAAAGCTGCTGGGCGATGGACATGGTACGGCGCGGCGTCATGGACAGGCGGCGGGAAGCCTCCTGCTGGAGCGTGGAGGTGATGAAGGGGGGCGCCGGGCTCTTCTGCTTTTCCCCGCGCTTGACCGAGTCGATCACAAACGGCGCGTCCTGGGTTTCGGCCATAACGGCCTTTACCTCGTCCTCACTCTTCAGTTCAACCTTTTTGTCGCCCTTGCCGTAATAACGGGCAGTGAAGCTGCCGCTTCCCTCGCTGCAGTCCAGCAGCGCGTCCAGAAGCCAGTATTCCTCACTCTGAAAAGCCTTGATTTCTTCTTCTCTGTCCACGACCATGCGGGTGGCCACAGACTGGACGCGCCCAGCGGAGAGGCCGGATTTGACCTTTTTCCACAGCAGCGGTGAAATCTGATAGCCCACGATGCGGTCGAGTATCCGGCGCGCCTGCTGAGCGTCAACCAGATTCTCATCGATGTCGCGGGGATTTTCGATGCTCTCGGTCACGACTTTTTTGGTGATCTCGTTGAAGGTCACACGCCGGGCCTTGGCGTCGGACAGCTCCAGCAGTTCCTTGAGATGCCAGGAGATGGCCTCGCCCTCGCGGTCAGGGTCCGTTGCGAGATAGACCGTAGAGGCCGCCTTCGCGTCCTTTTTCAGTTCCGCGATCAGCTCGCGCTTATCCTTGACCGGAATGTATTCCGGCTCAAAGCCGTGCTCTATATCGACGCCCAGTTTGCTCTTCGGCAGATCCCGAAGATGTCCCATGGACGCCTTGACCTTATAATTGCCGCCGAGATACCGCTCAATCGTCTTGGCCTTCGCCGGCGACTCGACGATTACAAGGTTCTTTCCTTTTGCCATTGTTGTTCCTCACTTTGCTGTTTAAAATCCGCGGCGCTGGACATTGAGCGCCACCCGATTGCCGGGCATGCGTTTGATGAAGCCCTTGACCGTCAGCACCGTCAGCTGTGTCAGCACGCTGGCCGCGCCGAGTCCGGTTTTTTCCACGATATCGTCGATGTGGGTAGGCTCCGGTTCGATGGCGGAAATGATTTTCAACTGGATCTCACTCAGAGAGGCAAGTTGATCCCGTAAGTCAATATATTCTCCGCTCTTTGGCTTGTCAATCTCTTTTTTGTCGCTCTCAGGCTGCTTTTCGGGCCTTTGGCGCGGCATGGACGGCGCGGCCACGGCAGCCGGTACGGAACGCAGCGGGCTCATCCCCGGGTCGTGCAGCCGTCCCGGGAAGAGCGGTGCAAATTCACTCAGCACATCCCAGCCGCAGGTAACAGGCTTGGCACCCTCTTTCAACAATTCATTGGTACCAAGACAGCTGTAGACATCCGCATTGCCGGGAACGGCAAAAATCTCGCGGCCCTGCTCAAGGGCCTCGGCCACGAAGAGCAGCGTGCCGCTCTTCTGCGGCGCCTCCACCGCCACAACGCCGAGGGAAAGGCCGGCGCTGATGCGATTGCGGTCGCGAAAATGGCTCTTCAGCATACGCGTGCCGGGGGCATATTCGCTCAGCAGCACGCCGCGGGTGGCCACGTCCAGGGCAAGCTCACTGTCCTGGCTCTCATGATCCGTACCGAGCACGCCAATGCAGACGCCTCCGGCGTTCAGCACCCCGCGCGCGGCAGCGGCGTCCACGCCGGCAGTCAGGCCGGAAACCACAACCGCCCCGCCCATGGCCAGCTCGTAGGAGAGCGAGAGGCTCATCTTGATGCCATAGGGTGAGGCCTTGCGTGTGCCGACGACAGCCACCACGGCCTCGTCATCGACGGCGGGCATCCTCCCCCGCGCGTAGAGCACCACCGGCGGGTCGGCAATCGTGCGCAGGCGGGCAGGATACATGGCATCCTGCAGCGTGAGGATGCTCAGGTGCTGCATCTCGCAGTCCTCCAGTATTTCCTCCACACGGGACAGGTCCCTGCGCTCCAGTTCTTCCCCTTCGGCCGGGCCCACGCCCTCGGTCGCTGCAAGCGCTCCGCGCGGCGCGAAATACGCGCTCTCGGCGTCGCCGAAGCGGCGGATGACAGCGGTCTTTGCCCGGGGACTGACCGTATCGAGCGAAGAGAGCCAAATCCAATAGCTCAGTGCAGACATCGTCTACTCCCTTTCCCGTGCCATCTCCCACATAAGCACAGACGCCGCGACCGCCGCGTTGAGCGATTCGCTGTGGGCGTCCATGGGGATGATGATCTGTTCCTCACAAAGAGCGAGGATTTCCTCGCTCAAGCCGCGGCCTTCGCTGCCGACGGCCACAGCGCAATGTGTTATGTCAACCTTCCGAACGTCCCTGGCCTGCTCCGAAAGCGCCGCGCCGTAGAGCGGCAGGCCGCTTTGGCGCAGCAGATCCGTCAGCTCCTCCCGGCTCAGCGTACAAGCTCGCTGACGAAAGATGGCGCCCATGGTGGCGCGGACGGTTTTGGGACTGTACAGATCGGCGCAATCGCCGCAGAGCAGCACCGCGTCGATTCCGAAGGCAGCGGCCGTGCGCAGCACGGTCCCTACGTTGCCCGGGTCCTGGACATTCTCCAGGACGATGGCGTTGCGAAGCGTATCCTCGTGCAGCCGAAGCGGCATGCGGACCGTGAACAGCGGGCCGGGGCTGTTTTTCATCGGCGAGGCATAATCAAACAGCTCCGCCGGGGCGCAGAACTGCCGCTTACAGGGCAGGTCGCGCATGGGAGCATCTTTCCACAGGACGGAGCTGATTTCCGCGTCGGCGGCGATGGCCTCGGTCAGCAGCTTGTGGCCGTCACAGAGATATTCTCCTTTTTCCTGACGATAGGCAGCATCGCCGGACAGGGACCGCAGGTGGACGATATAGGCGTTTTTCCTTGAAGTGATTGTATCCATATGCCGCTCCGAATAGTACTTTCCAATTATTGTAGCATAGGTTTGCGGCGCTTTTCAATATAAAATATATATCTTCGCTCACAGGGGCATAAAAACGCGGGCGGCTGACGCCGCCCGCGGATCGTTTGCTTTTATTGATGCGTTTTTTCCCAGTGCTTGCGGGCGCGGACGCGGATCGCTTCCTCCACGTTTTCCTTGGCCTTGGGGAGCAGTTCGTCCTCCAATTCGTTCTTGCCGCGGATCAGCAGACGGATCAGGTCAACCACCAGCGTAATCGCCGCGGGCAAGGAGAACAGCAGCGCCAGCACCGCAAGGAAAGCGCACTCACTCTCAGCAATGCGGGCGGCGTTCTCCCAGTAGGGATAGGCTACTGTGCCCGCGTGCGCGCTGCGCGATGGCAGGTCTCGGGCGATCTGGAGAAGACGTGAGGGTGAGAAGCGGTTCGTGTTGACGATGCTCTCCCCTTCCTTCAGTGGGAACTTATCGCCCACCAGCTGGGCGGCAAAGCCCTTGACCACTTCGGGCATGACCACCTCGTAGCAGCGGATCTCGTCTTTTTCGGTGAGCGCGCGATAGGCGTCATAGCTCATGAAAAAGCCTTTCTCGCCGGAGTAGGCCCGCCGGCTGGCGCTGTCGCCCTCCCGGTCCACTACGCCGCCGACAACGAAAGAACGGCCCTGGATCTCCACGCGCATGCCAGCAAGATCAAAGCCGCCGAACAGCTCCCAGGCCAGCTCCCGGTCCAGGATCACCCGGTCCGGTGACAGATCTCCCTCCGCAATATAGCTTCCGCTGAGCAGGCGCAGTGGGTGGAAGGCGAAAAACTGTCCGCCCACGGCCAGCACCGGCGCGTCGGTGGCGCCCTCATCGCCGGAGATGTGCAGCTTGCCCTCGCCGCTCCAGGCGTCGATGAAGGGGTAAAGCTCCTCATCCCACTCCACGCCCGCGCCCTTGAGGGCATCCAGCATGGCATATCGGAAAGTGTAGATCTCGCTCTGCTGCACAGGTGCGTCCGAACGGAGGAAGCAGCTGACCTGGCTGTAATGCTGCTCGCTTTCGCCCTGCCAGCGCTCAGCCTCCTGCTGGGAGAGCAGCTTCTGCGCGATCATGCGCACGCCGGAGGCGCACACGAAGGCGAAGAGCAGCATCAGCACGCAGGCGATCCGCCACAGCGTTTTTTTGCTTTTGCGTATCTTCATCTCAGCCCTCGGCCATTCTGACCTGGTCGCCGCTCTTGATGGGGGCGCTGGAGGTGGTGATCACATAGTCGCCGTAATCAAGGTTCCCGGTGACGGCGGAGTTGTTGTCGTCGCTGGCCAGGACCTCCACGTTGACGCGGCGGGCAAAATACCGATTGCCCAGGGCGGAGTTCTTGGCCTGGATCACATAGACGAATTTGCCGTTGGAGTCTGAGCGGATGGCGCTGTTGGGAATCACGAGATCGTAGGAGGCGCTGCGCTCGCCGATGGAGATCGTCAGCTGGGCGCCGGCGGCAACATCACCGGAGACGTCAAACTCCAGCAGCTTGTTGGTCAATGGATTTTTGGGGTCGTTTTTGATGGCGCTGAGGGTCGCATCGATGTGGCTTCCCCAGTAATAGCTGGTGACCTCGGCGCTGTCGCCGGGGCGCAGACGGCGGGCCTGGTCGGTGGTGACGGAAAACGAGACCGTATAGCCCATATCCGGGACCTCAATGGTGGCGATGACCTGGTCCTTTGTCGCCGTGGTGCCGGCGGTAACGGCCACACTGGCCACGGTGCCGGAGACGTTGGAGGTGATCTGGTTTTCACTGCCTCCGGTGAGGGAGTCCAGCTTCTCCTGGGCGCGCTCGATCTGGTATTTCAGATCCTGGAGGCTGAGTCCCGTCAGCGCAGCCTGTCGGCCGTAATCGTCGGCGCTGTCGCGCAGAGACTTCAGCGCGGCCTCGGCCGCGTTGCGCTCGGCCACGGCGCTGTTGTATTTTTCGGTAAAGAGGCTGCTGAAGCCTTCGTACTGCGTGCTGGCACCGTTATAACGCTCCTGCGCTTCGTGCTGTTCGTTGACCGAGTCCATCAGCGAGCTCCCCCCGGCACCGACCAGATAATTCTGGCTCTGGGTGAAGCAGGTCTTGAGGGCGGCGAGCTTGTCGGCCAGCTCCGGTGTGACGGAGGAGGATATGGCCAGCTCATACATCAGCACGCCCTGCTCGGCGCTCTGGATCTTGTCAACGGCGACGGCCACGGAGTTGGCGCTGCCGTCGGCGGCGCTGAGGGCTTCGCGGGCGCTGTTGAGCGCGTACTCCACATCGTTGAGCGCCAGGGTGTCGAGGCCATGTGCGCTGCAGCTCGTTTCAAACTCGTTAAAGGCAAAAATGAGATTGCCCACACTCTGTATCGCCGTGCTGTTGGCCAGCGTATAGTTCAGCTGGGCAGAAGCCAGCTTGTCCTGGGCAGACGTGAGCGCGGCCTGTGCGCTCTGGAAATCCGGGTTGCCGTTGAGCTCGGCCAGAGCGGCGGCCTCGGCCGCGACGGCAGCGTCATAGCGGGACTGGGCCTTTTGCAGCTGGCCGGAGTAGTTGGTAGCTCCGACGGCGGTCTGGCTGTAGCTGAGCTTGAGCTGGCGCAGCTGCTCCTGGGCCGCCTCGATCTCGGCGCTGTCGCCCTCACCCAGAACGAAGAGCACGTCGCCCGCCTCGATGGTCTGTCCGGATTTGATCATGACCGCGCGGATCTCGCGGGTCTCGGTAGCCTTGACCTCATAGACGCCCTGGGACTCCACCGTGCCGGTGCCGCGCACGCGGGCGGTGATGCTGTCGGACTGGACATAGGCCGTCGCCACCTCGGGCAGACTGCGGTTCATGATCGTGTTGGAAAAAAAGGTCAGCACAAGCAGCACCGCAAGAAAGATAATCGCGGCGTTCTTGACCCATTCTCGGTTTTTCGGTTTGGTTTCCATGAAATACGACACGCTCCGTTCGTGAGGATGTTGCACAGGACGGGGAAAGACCTCATCCGGCGCTATGCGCCACCTTCCCCCGAGAGGGAAGGCTATAAGGTATTCTTTATCCTTTGACGCTGCCCTGGTTGGCAATGCCCTCGACCAGGTATTCCTCGCCGTGCAGGAACAGCAGCAGCGAGGGGATCATATACACGGTGGCCATGGCGAAGGCAAGGCCAATCTCGCCGGAGTTGATGTTGGACAGGAACACCGACAGCGGCTGGGCGTCGGCGTCCTTCAGGAGGATCAGCGGCTGCTCCACCATGTTCCAGTAGTCGATAAACACCAGGATCGCAATGGAGTACAGCGCCGAGCGGCACTCCGGCAGGCAGATACGGGTGAAGATCTGCCATTCATTGGCGCCGTCCACCTTGGCCGCCTCGATCAGCGAGTACGGGATGCGGCGCATGAACTTGGTCAGCAGGAACACCGAGAAGGGCGCGAAAATGCCGGGCAGGATAATGGACCAGGGGGTATTGATGATTCCCAGCCACTGGCTGACCAGGAAGTTGGGCACCAGCGTGACCTGGTAGGGCATGAGCATCAGGATCACGTAAAAGAAGAAGATGCCGTCGCGGATCTTGCCGCGCCAGCGCGTGAAGCTGTAGGCGGCTACCGAGGCGATGGCCACCTGGAAAACCACGATGGGGGCCACCAGCAGGATGCTGTTCCAGTATTTGATGAGATAATTTGGGGATTTGATCAGCCCCGAGATGTACTGTGAAAGGGTGACCCGGTCGGGAATAAACTTCAGATTCACGTGCTTGGACACAAAGCCCCCGCCCGTGGTGGAAAAGATCATGCCATAGTTGGCCTTGATCTCGCTTTCGGACATGAAAGAGTTTGTGATCGTCAGCACCGTGGGAAGCAGAAAGAGCACCGCGAACACCAGGCACAGCACAAACATAACGCCGCGCGAGAACATGCGTTTTTTCTTTCTCATCCCTCCACGTCCTTTCCGAACCAGTCCTCGATCTTGAAAAGGAGGGCGATGAGCACCACCATGACGATGGCCATGATGACCGCCGCGGCGGAGAGCTTCTGATAGTCAAACGAGCGGAAGGTGTTGTTCATGAAGTGCTGCAGCATGTACAGTCTCCCCAGCGGGTAGTCCCCCGTGAGCAGGTAGACCTCGCGAAAGACCTTGAAGGAGTTGATCAGCGACAGGATCATGACGAACAGCACCGTCGGCGAGAGATAGCGCAGCTTGATGGCAAAGAACTTGTAGGTCTCCGAGGCGCCCTCCACGTCCGCCACCTCCAGCAGCTCCCTGGGGATATTGGCAAGGCCGGCCATGAAGAGGATCATGAAGTAGCCAAGGTTTTTCCACAGGAACAGCAGCACCACCACATAGATGTTGTAGTCGGTCTGCAGCCAGTCGATCCTGCCGCCGCCCAGCGACATGACCCACTCGTTGACCGATCCGTTGTAGCTGAACAGCACCTGCCAGATCAGCACCACCGAGGCCACCGGGACCATCATGGGGCTGAGAAAGAAGGTGCGAAAGGTGGACTTGCCGGGGATGCGCGCCTCCAGCATCAGGGCCAGCAGCAGCGAGAGCACCACCGCCAGCGGGACCGCCAGGGCGGAGAACAGCAGTGTGTTGCGCGCCGCCAGCAGAAAAGCCGAGTTGCCCAGAAGACGGGTGAAATTGTCCAGGAAAACGAAGTTGCGCGAGCCCACGCCGTCGATCATTGAGTAATACACCACGACGCCGAAGGGCAGGATAAAGAAAACCCCGACGCCCAGCAGGCTGGGCGAGAGGAAGCAGAGACTGGCGGCATAGTCCCGCAGTCTGCTGATTCGTTTTTCTTTCTGACGATCGGTCATGGTCTGGCACTCCGTAAAGCATTATCAAAATATTTTAGCATAGAATGCTGTAATACGCAAGAAAAATGGTCTTTTTGACATGCATAGCAGCGGCGGAGAGAAGCCTCTCCGCCGCTGATAGGTTAAAGAAGACTCAGCGCTGTTCGTTGACGTAGATCGAGAGCTTTCCCTGGACCAGCTTGGCGACCTCCTCGGCGGTCTTCTGGCCGGCAAAGAAGGCTTCGGCCTGTTCCAGGACGATATCAAGCACGGCCGTGTCCTCCGTGTAGAGCTTGTCGGTGGTGTTGATGATGTCCGTCACCATGTCGGCCTGCTCCTGCGTCAGAGCGTAGATGGGCTGCATCTCCTCCTCCGGGCCGGTCTGGGTGTAGTAGCGGGCCAACGGGATGCGCTCACCGTTATCGTCCAGCCTGTAGTTGCCGTTGGCGTCCTTCTCATACTCGATGGTCATGGCCTCGTTCATGCTCTTTTCCAGCAGCTTGCGGTTGGCCGGGAAGCCATAGCCGTAATAGTTGTTTTCCAGCGCTTTCTCGGTCATGAAGCTTCTGAGCAGCTCCCAGGCCGCCTGCTTGTTCGAGCAGCTGCGGCTGATGGCATAGCCGCTGGATACGTTCAGGAGATGGCCCACACCGCTGATGGTCGGATAGCCGATAAAGGTGGCGTTGCCGCCCAGCTGCTCCTGGTTGTAGAGGATCTCGTCATAGCTGCCCAGATAGATCCGGGAGAGAAGCTGGCGCCCCTCGGCCATGCGGACGGAATCCGGCTCATCTTCCATGTTGGCGTAATCCACGCTCTGGGGGAAGCGCTTGGCAAGGTTCAGCAGATCGATGAAGGCCTGGCTGTCAAAGTTGACCTCGCCGGTCTCCCAGTTCACATAGTAATCAGCGTCCAGCGACAGCTCGGTGCGCAGGATGTCGCCGCAGGTGGTATACTGGTTGAGCACCGAGCAGCCCTGGGGCATGGTGTTCAGCGCGTCGAGCAGTTCGGCCACGGTCCAGCCGGGCTTGCTGCCCACGACGGCGCTGTTGCCGGCCAGGGTCACGATGTTGAAGCGCGTGACTGTGGAATAGAGCTTGCCGTCGATCTCCATGGCGCGGAGGATGTTGGGCACAAAGTCGTCTCGGCTCAGCTCACTGTCGGCGTCAAAGTAGGGATACAGGTCCTCCAGCAGGCCCTTGGCGGCCAGCTGGCGATAGGGCATGTTCTGCAGCGCCAGGATGTCGGGCATGGTGCCGGACATGATCTCGGTGGTCAGCTTGGTCTGGCCGGCGGTGAAGTCGTCCTCGGTCTGATACAACGCGGAGTAATCGATCACGTTGACACGCACATTGCTTGACCGGTTAAAGCGCACCACCGCGCTCTGCAGGTCGACAGGCATGCCCAGGCAGGCCAGCGTCAGGACCTCCTTCTGGGGCGTGTCGGCCGCGGCCTTCTTCTCCACCGTCACAAACTCGGTGGTCACGTTCTCCCACTTGGAATCCCAGTTGTTGGTGACGCAGAAGATCGAACCGTCCTCCCGCACCGTGAAGTTGCCGGAGAGGGACTGGATCAGCACGTCCACGTTCAGCCAGTCGAAGAGCCGCTCGCTCTTCTCGGTGGCCAGATCGTAGCCGTATACGTTGATGCCGCTCTGATAATACAGATCGTAATCACCGCCGCCGGACAGGAAGGCATAACCGTAGCGGGGGCCGTTCCAGGTCTGGAGTACCCGACCGGTGGCCGGGTCCAGCGAAGCCAGCTTGACCGCACCGGTCATGTTGTCCGAATAGGACAGGCAGGGCGTGCCGTCACGCAGGCGGAACAGGCTGTTGACCCAACCGTCCACGCCGATCTTGCCGGCGCGGCTGCCGTCGGGGTTGAGGATGAAAACGCTGTTCTGGGCGTTCATCAGGATCTTGCCGTCGATGTACAGAATACCGGTGGGCCAGAACCAGTCAAGATCGCTCACGTCCAGCTTGGCGCGGCTGAGCTCGCGGCCGTTGGCGTCCATGGTCTGGAGATACCAGTCCTCATTGTTGTGATTGTACTCCCAATAGGCCTCGTCCATCATGGTGATGCCGTCGGGAGCGTCGTTCCAGCTCTCCCACACGTGGTAGATCGCGGCCAGGTTGCCGTCGGGAGCCGCGGCAAGCTGCATCATCTCGCTGCCGCCGTCGTGGCCCTCGGGCACATCCAGCTCCACGGGGGTGTAATCCTCCAGCTTGGTCATCGTGCCGTCAAAGGTCTCGAAACCGAGCGTGGCGCGCCGGATGTCAAACTGGCCTTCCCACTCCTCGATCTCGCCCTCCGCGGGCTCACGGCGGCCCACCACATCGGACGAGGTGGTGTAAAAGCCCTTGTCCGTGTAGCACACGGCGCCGATCTCGCGGTTGTCGTTCTCGACCTCCCGGAAGGACGAGACATAAACGAAGGCCGGGGCGCTGTCCTTGGCACCGGTTTTGCCCCCGCTCTGTCCCGGGGCCGGCTTGTCGCCCGTCTCGGGCGATCCGCAGGCTGCGAGCGAGAAGATCATCAGCACGGAGAGCAGCGATGCCACAAGCATCTTCATGTTTTTCTTCATTGTATTCCTCCATTGATCATGGT
>ONSQ01000038.1 GCA_900320465.1 uncultured Eubacteriales bacterium | reverse complement strand
CCGTGTGCACGCTGCCTTTTGCTGTATGGTTACTCTTTGACGCCGCAGACCTGGTACATCCGCTCGTCCGACACCACGCAGCTGACCCGCAGATGCCGGGCCATGATGGCGGAAAGCGACTCTGCGTCCATCAGCCCGTTGGAAACGTGGCTGGCCGCACCGTGGTGGCGGGCGTCGATCTTCTCCTGGCTCATGCCGTGTGCGATGGTCAGAACTCCGCCGGGCCAGAGCAGACCGGCGAGCCTTTCGATCAGCCGCTCCGGCCTGGGAAAGTGCGGGAGGATCGTGACCTCCGGCTGCGGAAACTTCGTCTTTGCGATCTCAGCCATTCGGGGAGAAATGTCGATCCCCGTGACCGAGGCGACCTTCCGTTCCAGGTAGTCCGGGATCAGCACGCCCGTACCGCAGGCCACGTCCAGAATGTCTTTTCCCTCGACGACGCCGGCGTTATCCAGGATCGTATGGATGATCGCATCGTTTCTGACCATTTCCGCGTCCCAGCTGTCGGCATGCCGGTCGAAAAAGTCGATGACCTCTTTCGTCTCGATCATGGCTCAGCCAAAGAAGCTGGCGGTGTCGATCTGCTGATAACCACCGAAGCTGGACGGCGCCGCCGCGATCTGCTCGGCCAGATCCATACCGAAGAACACCTGCGTGACCTCATTGGTCTTGGCGGTCATGTCGATATCGGCGAACTGCTCGGGGTACACCGTCTTGGCGATGAACCAGGTGTTGATCAGAGCAATCTCATAGTTGGTGTAGTAGGCGTTGTAGGCCATCTCCAGATACACCTCGCCGTTCTGCCAGGCCTTGCAGGTGTCGAACATGGCGGGATTCTCGGCATAGAGGGGCTTGATGTTCTTCACCGCAGCGGCGTCCATGATGATGATATCCATGTCCTCACCGATGGCAACGAACTTCTCCTCTTCGATGGCCTGGATGCCGGGGGCCTCCAGGTCGGTGACCGCGTTCTTGATGTGGGCAACCTGGAAGGCGATGTAGTTCTGCGCGGTCATCAGATGGTTGGTGGTGCCCCAGTTGCCGAGACCGCAGATATACACGGCGGGCTTCTCTTCCTCGGGGATGTCGGCGGTACGCTTTTCGATCTCGGAGCGCTCGGCTTCGATGAAGCTGACCAGAGCCTCGGCCTTCTCTTCGTTCTGGAAGATCACGCCGAGCATCCGCATGGTGCCGAAGAAGTTTTCGTCAAAGACACCGCCGGGGCCTGCCTTCAGGGTGATCACAGGCACGCCCAGCTGCTCCTGCAGGGCGTCTTCCTTCTCCACGTCCTCATACTCGGAGATAACGATGTCCGGGTCGCAGGCGAGGATCTTCTCCGCCTCGGCGGTTTGGGCCTGAGGGCCGCCCACGCCGCAGGAAGGCAGCGCGGTAAAGCTCTCGCCGTAGGCCAGCATGTAGGGGCGGGCCACGGAATCGAACATCTTGGGTCTCTCGGCAAGGGAGGTGTTGTCGATGTCCTCCACGCCGCACAGCAGGCTCACGTCACCGATGTAGCTGTACATGCGCAGCGCGCCAGCGCCGATGCAGACCACGCGCTGGTAGCTGCCCGGGGTGACGGTCACTTCACGGCCGATCATGTCGGTGACGGTGATTTCTTCCGGCTCAGCAGGGGCCGGTTCTTCCGCTGCCACAGGCTCCTCGGCCTGAACAGGTCCTTCCGCCGGAGTCGGTGCCTCGGACGGGGCGGGGGCGACCGTCTGTCCGCAGGCTGCAAGAGCGAGCAGCATCAGAACAGCCAGAATGAACGCAAGGTTTTTTCTCATATCCGTTTTCCTCCGTTTATCACGATTCTTTTGCCTTGGATCTCAACGATGCGCACGCGCGCATCAAAAGTCTCCTCAATAACGTCCTCCGTCACGATTTCTGCGCCGCCTTCGTGGCGGATCTGCCCGTCCTTCATGAAGAAAAAGCGGTCGCCCAGCTCCAGTGCCTGATTCAGATCGTGCAGCGAGGTCAGAATGCCGATACCCTTTTCCCGGGCAACCCTGCGGGCTTCCGCGAGAATCAGCTGCTCGTTGGCGATATCCAGATTCCCCGTGGGCTCGTCGAATACCAACAGCCGCGGCTCCTGGGCCAGCGCGCGGGCGATGGCGATCTTCTGACGCTCTCCGCCGGAGAGCTGCTCCACATTCCGATCGGCGTAGTCCTCAAGCTTCATATCCCGCAGGATGGTCTCCACCACGGCCTCGTCCTCTTTCCCGGCCTTGAAGCCAAAATAGGATACTCTTCCCATCAGCACGGTGTCGTAGACGCTCAATGCCCCGAAGTGGATCGACTGGGGCACATAGGCTACGCGGCGCGCCCGTTCAAGGCGGCCCATATGCAGCAAATCCTCGCCGTCGAAGCGGATCGCGCCGCTCTCCGGCTTCTGAATACCCAGAATGGTCTTGAAGAGCGTAGTCTTGCCCGAACCGTTTTTGCCCAGCAGAATGCCGATCTCTCCGTCGCGGAGCGTCAAATCCACCCCATTGAGCACCAGCGGGCCGCGGCGGGAATAGCGAAAGCGCAGCTTTTCAATTTCCAGCATCAGCCATGCTCCCCCTTCCTAGTGAAAATGATGGCGAGGAAGAAGGGCGCGCCCAGCAGGGATGTGATGGCGCCCACCGGCAGGGCCGAGCCGTTGCCGAGACTGCGGGAGGCCGTGTCCGCCAGCAGCAGAAGCAGACTGCCGCTCAGCGCCGAGGCGGGGATGGACACGCGGTGGTCCTGACCCAGCAGACGCTTGGTCACATGGGGACAGATGATGCCCACAAAGCCGATGATCCCGAGAAAAGAAACGCAGACCGCCGTGATGACCGAGGCCAGCAACATCGATACAAAGCGCAGCCGATCCACAGCCACGCCCATGCTTCTGGCCGCAGCGTCACCGCTCAGAAGGGCGTTGAAGCGCCAGCTCATCACGGAGAAATATACCAGGCCCGCCAGGACCACCGCTGCCATGATGAGGTCGGTGCGATAGGTAGCCCGGCCCAGGTCGCCGAAGGTCCAGACCACCGCGGCGGATAGCCCCACATCAGTGGCATAGAATTGCAGGATCGTCGTAGCGGCGGTCCACACCGAGCCAATGGCGATACCCGCAAGCACCACCACACCGGGTTGAAAGGCACGGATGCGGCACAGCCCCAGAATCAGTAGAATCGAGAGCGAGGCAAACACAAAGGCCATCAGCGAGGTGGCATAGGGGTTGGCGCCCACCGTGTAGCTGGACAGGTGATTGCCTGTATCCAAAAAGCCGCCCGCAAAGGCGATGATGGACAGATTCGCGCCGAACACCGCGGCGTTGGACACGCCCAGCGTGGAGGGGGAGGCCATGGGATTGTTCAGATCGGTCTGCATGATAAGACCGGAGATCGAGAGCCCCGCTCCCGCGATGATGGCGGCGAGCACCCGCGGGATGCGGATGTTCCAGATGATCCTGACCTGGGCGGCGGTACCCCGCTTCATGAGAGCGGCAAAACACTCCGCCAGACGCATATGGGACGAGCCCACAAACAGGCAGACAAAGGCGAATACCGCCACCGCGATCCCCAGCAGCAGGATCACGACTCTCTGTTTGGTTTTAGATAGTTGAAGCTTCCTTTTCATGCTGGATATCATACCTGCTTTCTTCCGGTTTCGCAAGCCCCCCGGGGGGATACGGCAGCGTAAATGGCGACAGTTTTCCTGTGCTTGCGCTTGACGGATGAGAGATAAGGAGTTACAATATTGTAACAAGATGGGCGAGAAGGCTTATTGAAAGGGGAGCGACGCTATGCAGGATCGCTATGGCAGAACTATCACCTATATGCGGCTCTCCGTGACAGAGCTGTGCAACTTGCGCTGCCGCTACTGTATGCCGGCGGAGGGCGTGTGCAAAAAAACGCATGACGATATGCTCACCGAGGAGGAGATCGTCCTCGCGGTTCAGACGGCGGCTTCGCTGGGCGTGCGCAAGCTGCGCATCACCGGCGGCGAGCCGTTGGTGAAGAAAAACATTGTGTCCATTTGCCGGCGCTGCGCCGCGGTGGAGGGTATCGAGGAAGTGTGCATGACCACCAACGGCGTGCTGCTGCCGCAGCTGGCCGCGCCCCTGCGCGAGGCCGGGGTCCGCCGGCTGAACATCAGCCTGGACACCCTCGACCCCGACAAATACCGCTACATCACACGTATCGGCTCGCTGGAAGACGCGCTGCGCGGCATTGAGGCGGCGCTGGAGGCGGGCTTTGAGAAAGTCAAACTCAACGCCGTGCTCATCGGCGGCTTCAACGACGACGAGATCCGTCCTCTGGCCGAGCTCAGCCGAAAATGGCCGGTGGATATGCGCTTTATCGAGATGATGCCCATGGTGGACAGCGGCGACTTCAACGCCGAGGCCTTCATCCCCTGCAATCGTGTGCTGGAGGTGCTGGGCGGCGAGCTGCACGAGGAAGCGCGTGACGGCGGTGTGGCCAGACTTTACCGGCTGGAGGGGGCGCAGGGCCGTATCGGCCTGATCAATCCGCTCAGCAGCCACTTCTGCGCCGAATGCAACCGCATCCGGCTGACGGCCGACGGCAAGCTCAAGCCCTGCCTGCACGGCAAGGCGGAGTTTTCCATCAAGGGCCTGGACGGGGAGGGCATGCGCGAGCAATTTATTACCGCGATGCTCGCCAAACCGGAGTGGCACGGGGAGCTGTCTTTCCAAAACCGCAGCCAGGCGGGACGCATGATGAACACGATCGGCGGGTGAGAGAATGCAGAACGGATCGGATTTTACGCATTTCAACGACGAGGGCCGCGCCAGAATGGTGGATGTGGGAGAAAAGCCCGAAACCAGAAGAACGGCCACGGCCGCGGCGCGCGTGCTTGTCAGTCCCCAGACCTTTGCGCTCATCCGCAGCGGCGGCATGAAAAAGGGCGACGTACTCACTGTGGCCCAGGTGGCCGGTATCATGGGCGCGAAACAGACCAGCACCCTGATCCCCATGTGCCATCCCGTGGCGGTGGACGGCATCGACCTGTCCCTGCGCCTGGACGAGGCGCGCTGCAGCGTGGAGATCCTGGCCACCGTATCCTGTGCCGGCCGTACGGGCGTGGAAATGGAGGCTCTCACCGCGGCGTCCACCGCGGCGCTCACAGTGTACGATATGTGCAAGGCAGTACAGAAGGATATGATCATCACAGACCTGCGTCTGCTGGAAAAATCCGGCGGCGTCCACGGCGATTTTCACCGGGAGGAAGAGACATGAGCTATACAGCGGCAGTTATCACGGTCAGCGACAAGGGCTTTCGCGGCGAGCGGGTGGACACCAGCGGCCCGGCGATCTGCGCGATCGCGGAGAGCTATGGTCTTTCCGTCGTCTACCATACCATTGTTCCCGACGAGGCCGAAGACATCCGGCGCGAGCTGGTGCAGTGCGCCGATGAGAGGGGGATCTCGCTGATCCTCACCACGGGCGGCACGGGCTTTTCGCCCCGGGACATCACGCCCGAGGCAACCAAAACCGTCATCGAGCGCGAAACGCCCGGTATTCCCGAGGCAATGCGTGCCGCAAGCATGAAGATCACGCCGCGCGGCTGCCTGTCGCGCAGCGCCGCGGGCATTCGCGGCCGCAGTCTGATCGTCAATCTGCCCGGCAGTGAAAAGGCCGCCAGAGAGAATCTGCTATCGGTTATGGATGCGCTGACGCACGGACTGGATATGCTGGCCTCTTCTGGCTCGGCCAATTGCGCAGAGGACGCGGGCAAATGAGGGCGCCGTCTCTGGATGCGTGGCTGCGCGAGGCGAAGGCCCAGACGCAGAGCACGGAGAACGGCATGTACCTGTTCCACAACGGCGTGGTGCGCCAAAGCCCCAAAAAGCTGGTGCGTCAGGGCGAGGACGACGGCCGCAGCGTGACGGGCATGCAGTTTTCCTATGACCGCGCGAAGCTGGACGCAGCTATCGAAAAGGCCAGGCAGCTTCCCGGCATCTTCTATGTCCGGGTTTGGCTCAACGAGGGGCGGCTCGATGTGGGCGACGACATTATGCTGGTGCTGATCGGCGGCGATATCCGCCCTCATGTGGTGGACGCACTGCAGTCCCTGGTGGGAGAGATCAAGAACAACTGCGTGCGGGAAGAAGAAATCTACTGACATACGCCGACGGAGGAACAGGTGAAAAAGAGAATACAAATGGCTCTGGCCCTGCTCCTCGCGGTCGTGCTGCTTTGCTCCGCTTTGCCTGTGCCGGAGGTATACGGCGAGAGCGAGGAGGGGGAACCAAGGCAGCTGGATAAAGATTTGTCCCGGGAAGAGGACAAATCAAAAAAGCCCCAGAATGAATGGACCGACGTGGAAAACACCGAGTATTGGAACATGCTCTTCTCCGGGGTCAAACGTACGGGTAACTGGGGCGAGGATCTGGCGCATATCGCCTTTACCCAGATCGGATATAAAGAAAGCATCCTTAACATGAGGCCGGACTCTTTCGGCATGATGCGCGGCTACACGCGCTACGGCGCCTGGTACGGCAACAGCTACGGGGCCTGGTGCGCCATGTTTATCGCCTTTTGCATGCATTTTGCAGGTATCCCGGACGACGCCATGCCCACCCAGTCCAATTGCGAAATCTGGCGCAGGCGCCTGCGGGAGAGGGGGCTTTATGCCGAGGCGCGGGACAAAAATTACACGCCGAAGCCGGGCGATATCATCTTTTTCGGATACTGGTGGGAGCCGGATCACGCCGGGATCGTCTATTCTGTAGACGAGGAAAAGAATGAACTGAAATACATCCACGGGAATGTGGATATGGGCGATAAACGGCCGCGTGTGGCCATTTCCACGATGAAGCTGCACGGCGGGGACGTGGCGGGATTTGCGGTGATGCCGGAGAATCCCGACTACCATCCCTATGTGGAAAAGCTCAGCGACAGGCTGAAAATGGCCATCGAGCGGGCGCTGGCCCCGGCCGAAAATGTGGCCGAAACGGCCGAAACGGCCGAAACGACCGAACAGGCCGAAACGGCTGAAGCGACCGAAACGACAACAGAACCGTAAAGAACGCCGACCAGGCAGAGGGAGCTGCCCGGTCGGCGCTTTTATCGCTCGGCGGGGGCGGGCTGGGTGACGCCCTGGCTGCGCAGATAGCGGGAGGGGGAGACCCCGTATTCCCTGACAAAGGCCCGGTAGAAGCCGGAGTAGTTGTCAAAGCCGCAGCGGGCGCAGCACTCGGCAAGACCGGCTCCGCCGAGCATGGCCTCGCAGCAGGCGCTGAGGCGGCGCTTGATGATGTACTGGTGGGGCGAGAGCCCGGCGTTGGCCTGGAACAGGTGGACGATATAATACTTGTTCAGATAGAAAATGCGGCTGAGGGAGTCCAGACTCAGTTCCTCCTCCAGATGATCGGCGATATAGGCGACGATGGCCTCGTAGGGAGAGAGAACGCCGCGGGGAGCTTTGGCCCTTGGCTTCTGCTGGGCCTCCCGGGAGAGAAAGAGCATCAGATCGCGCACATACAGTCCGATCTGGGCGTCGCGCCCAAGACGGTCGGTGCTGAGCTCCTCCAGCAGGGCGAAGAGCTTGCCGCGCAGCCGGTTGAAGGCCAGCAGATCCATCGGCAGCACCAGCCCTTTTTCCCTTGACGCCCGGTCAAAGGCGGAGAGATAGGTCTCGGATTCGGCGCGCAGGGCGTCGCAGAAGGGGACGCTGAGCCAGAAAACAAAGCGCCGGTAAGGGGTCTCGTCGCCGTGGATCACAGCCCGGTGAACGGTGCCGGGGGGTACGATGATCACATCCCCGGGGCGGAGCGTGCGCTTTCGCCCGGAGAAGAGCATGTCCACCCGACCCTCGACAAACAGATAGACCTCGTAATAGGGATGGCTGTGATCGCCGACGCTCTGAAAATGGGGATCGCTGTAATAGAACAGCTCAAAATCCTCCGCCAGCATATACTGGCGGCTGTTGAATTCCGAGCGCAGCTGCTTTTTCATGTCCGGTCCTCCCTATACAGCTTTCTTTTTTCATTATACCGCAACTTTAGCAATATTCGCAACAATCAGCGCAATCTTTTTTTCGGATACTCTGGTATAATGGAAGCATCAATAAAAACAGGAGGATTCTGTGATGGCAATGCAGATGGGCTTTCGCTGGTACGGCGAGGGCAACGATAAAATATCTCTGAGCGATATCCGGCAGATCCCGGGTGTGAGCACCATCGTCTGGGCGCTGCACGACAAGATGCCCGGCGAGATCTGGCAGCCGGAGGAGATCCGGCGCGTTGTGGATCAGATCAAGGCCGCGGGCTTCAACGCCGACGTGGTGGAGAGCGTGAACGTCCACGACGATATCAAGATCGGACTTCCCAGCCGCGACGGCTATATCGACAACTACATTCAGACCATCCGCAATCTGGCCCCCTTCGGCGTGAAGGTGATCTGCTACAACTTCATGCCCATCTTCGACTGGACCCGCAGCGATCTGTTCCACCCGGTGGGGGACGGCTCCACGGCCCTGTACTATCAGAAGGACATGATCCAGGACGACCCGCAGGAGATGGCGGATTACGTCATGAGCTTCACCGAAAAGTATCACATGACCTTCCCCGGCTGGGAGCCGGAGCGCATGGCCAAGCTGGACGAGCTGTTTGAAAAGTACAAGCCCGTCACCAAGGAAAAGCTGTGGGAGAATTTTCGGTACTTCCTCGAAAAGCTGATGCCCGTCTGCCGCGAGACCGGTATCAAGATGGCCGTGCACATGGACGATCCTCCCTGGGATATCTTCGGTCTGCCGCGGCTGCTGGTGGACGAGGCGAGCATCGATCGCTTCCTGAAGATGGTGGACGATCCGTATAACTGTCTGACCCTCTGCTCCGGCAGCCTGAATGCCAATCCGGAAAACAACGTGGCCTCGATCGTCCGTAAGCACTGCGACCGCATCGCCTTTGCCCACATCCGCAACGTCAGGCATTTTGAAAACGGCGACTTCTCCGAGGCCAGCCACCGGGACTGCGACGGCGACACCGGCATTCTGGATATCCTGCGCGCCTACCACGACTGCGGCTATGAGGGCTATATCCGCCCCGACCACGGACGGCACCTCTGGGACGAGAAGCCTGGCAATGTGCGGCCCGGCTACGGCCTGTACGACCGGGCGCTTGGCATCATGTACATGCTGGGCGCGTGGGATCTGATGGACAAGGAGGCAGAGTCGAAATGATCCTGAATAACGAAGCGTTGAAAAACCGGGCAGAGTGGGAGGCCAAGGGCTACCGTCTGCCGGCGTATGACCGCGCGGCCGTGGTCGCACGGACAAAAGAAAACCCCGCCTGGCTGCACTTCGGCGCGGGCAACATCTTCAAGGCTCTGCACGGCATGGCCGCCCAGCGGCTGCTGGACGAGGGCGTGCTGGACCGCGGCATCATCGCCGTGGAACGCCGGGACAACGGCGGCGAGAAGTTTGACGATCTGGCCGTGGTGGTGACGCTCAAGGCCAGCGGCAGCGTGGAGAAGAACATTTTGGGCGCCATTGCCGAGACGGATTATCTCTATGGCGGCGAGGAGCGGCTGAAGGAGATATTCCGCAAGCCCGGTTTGCAGCTGGTGACCTTTACGATCACCGAGAAGGGCTACAGCCTGGACGCCGACGACGTGAAGGCCGATCTGCTGGCCTCTCCGGCTGAGGCGAAGAGCTACATGGGCAAGGTGGCCGCGCTGCTGCTGGAGCGTTTCAACGCCGGCGCTTATCCGATCGCCATGGTGAGCACGGACAACTGCTCTCACAACGGCGACAAGCTGAAGGCCGCCATGAACGCCTTTGCCGAGGCGTGGGGCGACGCGCGCTTCAAGGCCTATATCGAGGATGGCTCCAAGGTCTCCTTCCCCTGGACGATGATCGACAAGATCACCCCCAGCCCGGATCTGAGCGTCGGCGCCATGCTCAAGGCCGACGGGCTGGAGGGCTTTGAGCCGGTGCGCAACGCCCGCGGCACGGTGAAGGCTCCCTACGTCAACGCGGAGGAGAGCGAGTATCTGGTGCTGGAGGACGATTTCCCCAACGGCCGTCCCGCACTGGAGAAGGCGGGCTTCTTCTTCACCGACCGCGAGACCGTGGACAAGGTGGAGCGGATGAAGGTCTGCACCTGCCTCAACCCGCTGCACACCGCCCTTGCCGTCTACGGCTGCCTGATGGGCTATGAGAAGATCTGGCAGGAGATGCAGGACGAGGATCTGAAAGAGCTGGTCTATACCATCGGCTATAAAGAGGGTCTGCCCGTGGTCACCGACCCCGGCATCATCCGCCCGGAGGATTTTATCAGGACCGTGCTGACCGTTCGGTTCCCCAACCCCTTTATGCCCGACACACCCCAGCGCATCGCCACCGACACCTCGCAGAAGCTGCCCATCCGCTTCGGCGAGACGGTCAAGGCCTATCTCAAGTCGGACGAACTGGACGTACAGGATCTGAAGCTGATCCCGCTGGTCTTTGCCGGCTGGCTGCGCTATCTGATGGGCGTCAACGACGCCGGAGAGGCCTTTGAGCCCTCGCCCGATCCGCTGCTGGAGACCGCGCAGGCCTATGTGGCGGGCTGCAGGCTGGGCGAAAAGCCCGACCGCGCCCGGGTTTCGGAGCTTCTGCACAACGCCTCGATCTTCGGCGTCGATCTGGAGGAAGCAGGGCTGGCGGAAAAGGTACTGGATTACTTCGAGGAGCTGACCGCCGGCGTCGGCGCCGTGCGCGCCACGCTGCACAAATACGTCGGCGAGAAATAAGAAAAAACTCCGGCGAAAACGGATTTTCGATCCGCATTCGCCGGAGTTTTTTCGACGCTGCGCTGAACGGCACGCGCCGCATTCGCCGGGAGCACGCAAAGTGAAGACAGGATAATGGGATTCTTCGTCACTGCGTTTCTCAGAATGACAATTCCAAGGTGCTGTCTATCTGATAAATATCGGCCGCTTTCATCGGTCAATATCTCACAGACGGGGACAAGGTGCTGTTCTTAGCTCGCCTCTTGCCCTCATCCACCGCTGACGCGGTCCCCCTTCTCCAATGGAGAAGGCAGGGGGGTGTGCTAGTCAGCGCGTTTCCACGTTTGGCAGTGTGCGGTGTGTGCAGCCGCTGTCTATCCGATGGGGAGGCCGGAAAAGCCCTCGACCGCCCTCTTCGCAATGGCCAGTGAAGACCTCATCCACCGCTGCGGCGGTCCCCCTTCCCCGTGCGCGGGGAAGGTCAGGAGAGGGGGGGAGGGACGGAAGAGGCGGCGCGGCGGGGCAGTTGAGAGGCGCGGCGGGGCAGTTGAGAGGCGCGGCGGCGGTGTTGCCCTCATCCACCGCTGACGCGGTCCCCCTTCTCCAATGGAGAAGGCAGGGGGGGTGTGCAAATCGGTGCGTTTCCACGTTTGGCAGTGTGCGGTGTGTGCAGCCGCTGTCTATCCGATGGGGAGGCCGGAAAAGCCCTCGACCGCCTTCTTCGCAATGGCCAGTGAAGACCTCATCCACCGCTGCGGCGGTCCCCCTTCCCCGTGCGCGGGGAAGGTCAGGAGAGGGAGAACCGGGCTGCCATCAGTATTCGCAGGGCGGCGGCAGAGCGACGGGGGCTCCTTCATCAGCCGGAAGTGTTCGATAAGGGGAAGGCGTTTCGGTTGAGGCATGCTGGCGTCCCCGTTTACCACGTAATACTGATAACTGATAGAAAGGTCGGGAATGATTTCCGAGACAGAATTGTGTCAGGCGAGGCGAAGCCCGCTGAGCATAATGGACATATATGAGCATAATGGACATATATGGTCAAGGGCTTCAACGAAGCATGGCGCAATTCTGGCCGGAAAGAATCCGAGATTTCTATTAGATATCAGTATAAGCTCTTTCAAACCACAGGCCAGGCCTGCGTTTGTCAGAATACAACAAGGCGGCTCCCGTCGGGAGCCGCCTTGCTGCTGCGGTCGATCGTGCGATCAGGACTTCTTCAGCGTAACCACATCGTTGTAGATGTAGAAGTCGACGAGCAGGGAATCGCCGTCGAGCGTGACCTCCACCTCGGAGTTACTGTCCGGATCCAGAATGACGACGCCGTCGCGGATGGTGTAATAACCCACGCCGGTCTGAGAGAGCGTCTGGACGTCAAACGAGCTTGCAATATACTCATCCAGGCTTTTTCCGATACTGGCCTCAAAGGTGGCGACGCTGATGCCGTTGGCGCTCAGCTGCTCCTCTATGGCGGCATGCAGAGCCCCAGAAAAAGCATCCTTCGAGGGAGTAAAATCAAGGGTGAAGACATAAGAGCCGTAGTCCTTAAAGGTAATCTTCATCTCATAAGGGCAGCTTGTCAGATAAGCGCCCGCCTCGCCGATAGCCTCTGCCATGGCCTCCGTCGCATCGCCCATGCCGGACCAGTCGCCGATCAGCTTTGCCGTCAGCGCGGCGTTTTCAGCCTCGGTCTTGCGATCTGCGGCATCCTTGTAATCACCAAGCTGATCGTACAGCTCGATGGCAAGGGAATAGATCCCCTTGTCCATGGCCTGCTCGGCCAGCGTATAGCGGCACTCGCTGGCCTGATCGGCGCTGTCCTTGTAATCGCCCAGCGCGTCATACTGCTCCGCAGCACCGGCAAAATCTCCGGCCTCGGCGGTCTGCTCCGCCAGGAGATAGCGGCATTCGTTGGCCTGATCGGCGCTGTCCTTGTAATCACCCAGGGCGTCGAAGGCTTCGGCAGCGGAGCCGAGATCCCCGATCTCAGCGGCCTGGCCCGCCAGAAGATAGCGGCACTCGTTGGCCTGATCGGCGCTGTCCTTGTAGTCGCCCAGGGCGTCAAAGGCTTGAGCCGCGGCGGTATAGTCCCCGGCGTCGAAGAGCTTCTGAGCCTTCGCGTAGTCCGACGAGTCACAGCCGCAGAGCACGAAGACCAGCGCCGCGCAGAGCAGCAGCGCCAGCACACGGGTAAGCTTTTTATACATAATACATTCCTCCGATCTCCGATTTGCCTGTATAGGATATATTCACTATACAGGAACTTGTCGACAAAAACAATCCTTTTTTGCCGGGGATCGACTGCCTTTTCCAAAAAACAACCGGGTCCGGCCGCATGAGCCTGCGGTCGGACCCGGTTTGTCGTGTTCGTCGGATCGGCGGGGAAAATCAGTCCAGGTAACCCTCGCGGCCCTTGACACCGAAGCGCTCCTCGAGCTGGTGCATCATGTCGTCGGTGATCGTGTTGACGCGGGGCAGGTGGGCGATCTTCATGTAGATCTCGGCGGCCTTCTCGGCGGTCTCGATGAGACCGAAGGTCTCGTCCAGATCCTTGCCGGCGCCGTAGATGCCGTGCAGAGACCAGACCACCAGGCGGGCGGTGAGCATCTTCTCAGCCGTGGCCTCGCCGATCTCGTTGGTGCCGCAGAGCATCCAGGGCAGCACGTTCACACCGTCGGGGAAGACGACGATGCACTCGGTGCACATCTGCCAGAGGGTGCGGGTGAACTCCCGCTCGTCAAGCGTGTGGACATAGGTCATGGCCAGCAGGTTGGCCGGGTGGCAGTGCATGACCACGCGGTTGGCGCTGTCCACCTTCAGACGGGCCACATGGCTCATCATGTGGGCGGGGAACTCGCTGGTGAACTTGCCGCCGTCGGTGTAGCCCCAGAGAAGCTGGGCGGTCTCGCCGCCGTCGCACAGGCGTACAAGGCCCAGATTCACGTCCGGCGCGTACTGGACGTTCTTGAAATACTTGCCGGTGCCGGTGACCAGGAAGTAGCGGCCGTCCAGCTCGGGGGCGGAAAAGCCGGTGGGGATGGAGCGGATGACATGATCGGTGTCCAGATACTCCTTCACCTCGGTCTCGTCCAGCAGCAGGCTGATGTTGCCGCCGTTGCGCTCGTCCCAGCCGTGGTTGTACATGTTGGTGGTGGTGCGGATCATCTCTACCATAAAGGGCGCGGTCAGAATGTCTTTCATATTCAATCTCCTTTCACGGGCCGCCGATGGCGTCGGCCCCTACACTTATCTCGTAATGATGTCTACGGGGACGTTGAAGATCTTCGCGACCTTGAGGATCGTGTCGATGTGCCGTCCGGCGGCCGCCGCCATGTGGTGGGTGGGGCCTGCCTCGCTCCAGCGGTTGCAGAAGTCCCGCGCGCCGCAGGTGAAGCGGGTGCGCATGTTGGTGTCGCCAAAGGTGAAGATGGGGCCGGCCTCGTTGACGCCCTCGGCCACCACAAACTTGAAGTGGCCGTCCCGGTCCTGGGTGATGCCCAGATAGGTCACGGGGCCAAGGTGGGGATAGAACTGGGTCAGATAGCCGCCGCCGGTCTTGCCGTGGAACACGGGGACGATCTTCATCGTGGGCTTCTGCGCAGAGATGCAGGCGTCGCCGGAGCCGCTGTGGCCGATGATGCAGATGTCCTCGTTAAAGTCGATGGAGTACATCTCGCTGAGCTGGCCCATGCCGGAGATGGTCTTGAGAATGCTCATGGCCATGGAGACCTTGATGTCGCCCTCAACCGCGCAGGCCACGCCGTCCTTGATCAGCATGGAGAAGGCGGGGATCAGCATGCTGTCCAGCACGCCGGCCTTGCCCTGGGCGAAGCCGTCATAGTGGGAGGCAACAAAGCCGATCTGCTCGTCGTGGACCCACTGCTTGAAGGCCACCACGTATTTCGCCATCTCCCAGACCTTTTCCACCGTGCCGCCGCCCTCGATCTCGAAGGTGTCCAGAATCTCCTGGGCCTCGGCGCGGATCGCGTCCTCGTCGGTGATGTTGTCGGCAATGGCCCACATCTTTTCCCAGTCGAACTGCTTGGTATACAGCCACATGCGGTGGTACAGGTTGGTCTCGTCGATGTACAGGTCCATCATGCCCGGGTAGGGGCGGCCGATCTGCGCCAGGTTCAGGCTGCGGAAGCGGCGGCGCACCTGGGCCGCACGGCACCAGTCCGCGATCTCGGCGTCCACCTCGGCATCGCCGCCTTCGACGACGCCGGTGATGACCGCGTGGCGCTTGCCGGCACGCTCAAGGTCAGCCACCATCTCGCCCACGGCGCCGCAGGCGTACAGCGTGCCCAGCCAGGTGGCCGTGTCGGTGTTGGCATAGTCCGGGGCCTTCTTCTTCTGCAGGTTCACCAGCACCACCGGCACATCCAGATCCCGCACCGCGGGCAGCATGTTGTAGGAGGTGGCGTAGGTCAGCAGCTGCAGGATCACCAGATCCACGTCCGCGGCGCGGAATTTGTCGCCCGCCTCCATGGCCTTTTCCTTGGTGGTCACAAGACCGCCGTCGATCAGCTCAACCGTGTCGGGGATGCGCTTCTTGAAGTCCTCGTACTGGCTTTCAAACTCCGGCACGAGGGAGGGAAACTGGGGCAGATAGGCGCCCAGCGCAATGGAGAATACGCCGATGCGGGCTTTGGTGTCGATAAGCATGTTGATTCCTCCTATTGTTATTCTGCAAGCAGTTGGATCTTCAGATTGCCGATGGCTGTGGCCTCGATGGGCAGGGCGATGACCTTCTTGCCGCTGGCCTTCTCGGTCAGCGCGTTGAGGAAGGCGTTCTTCGCGCCGCCGCCCACAATGTAGATGCTGTCGTAGTGGGTGTGCGTGTTGTGCTGCAGCTCGCCGATGGCGTTCATGTAGCTCAGCGCCAGGCTGCGGTAGGCGCAGCGGAAATAGTCGCCAACGCTCTGGGGCTTCATGCTCAGCGCAGCGTCAAAGGCGGCCTTCATGCTCGCCGGGGCCAGGAAGGTCTGGGCGTTGGCGTCCACCGTCTCTTCAAAGCGGCTCGCCTCGGCCCCCGCGACGATCTCGCCGAAGGGCTTGCCGGGGCAGAGCTCATCCCGCAGGCGGTTCACAAGCCACATGCCCATGATGTTCTTCTGGTAGCGGTTGTAGCCCACACCGCCCTCGTTGGACCAGTTGGCCAACTCGGAGGCCTCGTCCGTGATGGGGCGGGCCGTCTTGACGCCCAGCAGGCTCCAGGTGCCGGAGGAAATGTAGGGGGCGTTCTCGGTCATGGGGATGCCCTCTACCGCGCTGGCAGTGTCATGGGTGGCGCAGAGCATCACGCGGATGCCCTCATACTCCCCGATGACGGCGCCGGGCTGGCTGAGCGGGTGGAACAGGCGGCGGGGCAGGTCCAGTGCCTCGAGGATCGCACTGTCGTATTCGCCGGTCTCGGCGCTGATCATGCCGCCGGTGGTGGCGTTGGTGTACTCGTGGGCCTTGACGCCGCAGAGCTTGTACATCAGGTATTCCGGGATCATGAGGAAGTCCGTCACGCCCTCCAGCCGGCCGGCGAGCTTGTCGGCGTAGAGCTGGTAGATCGTGTTGAAGGGCTGGAACTGGATGCCCGTGTGACGGTAGAGCCGGGTGAAGCTGATCTTTTCGTGGACCTGCGGGATCACGCTCTCGGTCCGGCTGTCGCGATAGGCGTAGCAGGGCAGGACTTCCTCATCACCGCGCAGGAGCACATAGTCCACGCCCCAGGTGTCGATGGAGAGACTGTCGATGGCGCCGAAGCGCTCGCGGGCCTGCTCGATGCCCGCCTTGACGTGATGGAGCAGCGCGCCGATGTCCCAGGTGAGATGGCCGTCCAGCTCGGTCACGCCGTTGGGGAAGCGGTAAACCTCTTCGGTTTTGAGCTCGCCATTCTCCCACCAGCCCACGATGTGGCGGCCGGAGGAGGCGCCGATGTCAATTGCCAGGCAGAACTTCATGGAAAAATCCCCCTTTTGTCCGATGATGCCATTGTATCGGAAAAGGGGGATGGTTTCCATATCGGGACTTGACTGAAAAAGTAACCTTATTTGCAGATGCGGTAGGCACGGGGCGACTGGCCGTAGCGGTCGCGGAAGAGGCGGTGGAAATAGGTCATGTTCTCATAGCCGACGGCGCGGGCGATCTCGTCGACATTGCGCTCGGTATTGCGCAGCAGCCAGGCCGCCTGGCTCAGACGCTTTTCCTGCACCAGCTCGGTGTAGTTGCGGCCGGTCTTCTGGCGGATGAGGCGGGAGAGGGAGGAGAGCTCGTAATGAAGGCTTTCCGCAATTTCACCAAGGCTTCCGTCGCGGTAATGCTCCTCCACATAGCGCAGCACCGCGACCACGGCGTTCTGGTCCTGGGACGCGAACTGGAGGGACTGGCTGTGGTTGAGCAGCTGGGCGAAGAGCAGGCCCATGGTCATCTGGAGGATGCCGCGCTTGTTGGGCGTGTCCTCGGTGAGGGTGTAGAGCATGTTTTCGATCAGATTCTGGATGGGCAGGACGCCGGAGACCTGGAAATGCAGGCAGCCGGTCTCGTTTTCGCCGGTGAGACAGCCGACGATGAAGCGGCGCAGCGGCGTCTCCTCCTCGCCCAGATAGGGGAGCGTGGCGCTGAAAAAGGCGGGGCGCACGATGAAGTTGACGGCGATATCCTCCCGGGAGGCGGGGGCGATGGACTGGCGGGCGTGCTGGCCCAGCAGGAGCAGTTCGCCCTCGCGCAGAACGATCTCGCGGCCGTTGACGCGGTGGACGGTCTGGCCCCGGCACATGTAGACCATTTCCACATAGTCGTGGGTGTGCTCGGGGAAGGCGATGAAGCGCGTGTGGGGACGGATGGTGATGATCTTGCCGGGGCTGAGGAGTTTGTCGCCGGAGATCACGTCGCGGCTGCCGTCCATATACAGGCTGCGGTCGATGCGCGCCTCCCCGCGCAGGATGCGCTCTTCCTCCGGGGTGACGGCGGAAAGACGGGTCAGAAGCGCGGCGTCCATAGAGATCCCTCCTCTAAAAAAGGAACAGAATTTGCTGTTAAGCATACACGCTTTTTCCGAAGCGCGCAAGGGAAAAACGGGACAAGGGGCGGCTCGGCGCCGGTCAGCGGAAGACGCCTGAATTGTCCATAGTCTGTGTTCACCCTTCCTGCGGCGGATGCGCGCGCAGCTCCTTGTCGCGTACCTCGGCGGCCTTTTGAAGAATCTTATCCTTCCAGTCGTCGTCCTGGGCGTTGAGCTGGTAGGCGGCGTAGCCGTATTCGCGGCCCCAGGAGCAGACGACGCTCTCGTCGTCCACATGCAGTGAGATCCGGTAGCGGTTGGGCAGCTTTTGGGGCAGGGGCGTGCGCCGGTTGCCCTGCACCTCCCGCAGATGACGCTCTCCGTTGACGACGCCGTCAAGACGCACGCCGTAAAAGCGGAACAGCGCGCGGATATAGTTTTCCGAACGGAAGGAGGAGGTGTAGATCCAGACCTCATAGCCAAGCTGCTGGAGCTCGCATATCAGCGCAGGCGTGCCCAGACGCAGACGCTCGGCGAAAAACAGGCGCAGCGGAAAGGGCAGCGGAGGCTCGGTCTTATGGGTGTGGGGCGAGACGAAAAGCACCTCGTCCAGATCAAAGGAGACTCTCATGATTCCGCGCCTTTCCCGTTCTTTTCGAGGGTCTCGAGCACGGCCATGACCGAGGCAGACCAGTCCTCGTCGGCACCGGAGAGGGGATAGTCGCAAAACTCCCCGGAGGGGCGGAGAATCCGGATGACGGACTGGCGGTCGATGTGCAGGGTTTCGGCGTACTTGTCCGTGATCAGCTTTTCCAGCTTCCGGCCCGCTCCGCCGGACCCGGTGCGCTTGCCGATGGCGGCGATGACCCCGGTGATGCGAACGTGGTATTTCGCAAAACAGCTCTGGATATAGTCTGTGGAATAGTACCCGGAGGAATACAGCCAGATATCATAGCCGTTTTTGGCCAGCTCGTGGAACAGGGCGGGGATCCCCAGGCGGATGCGCTCGTGATAGAACCGGTTCCAGGGAAAGGGCGGCGGGCTCTCGGCGGCCTGGCTTTCGTCGGAGAGGAAGACCACCTCATCCAGATCCAGCGCCGCGCGCCTGGTGTGGCGGGTGTTGTCCAGGATCCGGCGCACGTCCTGCTCGTGGGTCAGATTGACGACGCGGATCGGGATCTCGGCCTGGCCCAGACGCAGAGCGGCGGCCCAGCGGTGGTGGCCGTTGATGATGCGGTAGCCGTCGGGGAAAAGACGCTCTACAATGACAGGCTCGCCGTCGTAATAGTACTGGGCGTTCTTGATCTGCTGCAGGTACATCTCCTGATAGGAGGAGATGATCTTGTAGTTGGGGCCCACGTCCGGACGGCAGAACTCGTCCTCGGGGTTTGGGTGCAGCCTGTCGCAGCGGGCCTTCTTGGTCAGCAGACGGTGCAGGACCCCGGCCTTTACCGGGAAGGAACGGCCCTTGCTCTGCGCCGCTTCCCCGGCAAGATAGGCGTCAAAGGCTGATTGCGTGCCGGCCATGGATGCGCCTCCTTTCAAGGATCGGTGGTGCGTCTGACGGTCAGACGATGGTTAGAATATCGGAAAAGCCGGTGACTTCGAAAATCTCCAGAATGGCGTCAGAGACGTGGATGAGCTTCATCTCGCCCTGGCGGTTCATGATCTTCTGGGCCGAGAGCAGCACGCGCAGCCCGGCCGAGGAGATGTAGGCAAGCTGGGCACAGTCAAAGCACAGGACGCTGACGCCGGGGAGCGACTTTTTCAGCTCCGCTTCCAGCGCGGGGGAGGTGGTGGTGTCCAGTCGGCCGTCCAGCGAGAGCGTGAGCGCGGTACCGTCAACAGCCTTGCGAATGTTCAGCATACGAATTCCTCCATGCTTCTTTGATGCATTCATTGTATCACGCGATAGCGAAGTAAACAACCAAAAGAATCAGGCGAGGGGACAGCGGGCATCTGTAGCAGCCCTTAGGAGATTAACAAGAGCGTTACAGGAGGAACAGACATTCTCCGTAAACGTGGAAGGGATGATAGCGGGAGGGGGGGAAGAGACCGGCCTCTAATACTGTTTTCTAATTAAAAGTAGACACTTTTAATTAGAAAGGCGCCGCTAAACGCGTCGCCCATCTGTGCAAAAGCACAGATGACGTCTCATACAGACTCCGACGCGCTATCGCGCAATTAAAAGCAGACTTTGTCTACTTTTAATCGGAGTCTAGTATAAGTATGGATCAATAAAAACAGCGGGACCGCACGAAAGAGCGGTCCCGCCGAAGAGGGCAATAGCTTCAGTTCTGGCCGTAATAGGCGTTTTTGCCGTGCTTGCGCAGATAGTGCTTGTCCTGCAACTCCTGCGGAGCGGGGCGAACAGAGGGATTGATCGTCTCGCAGCGGTAGGCCATTTTGGCAACCTCCTCGAGCACCACGGCGTTGTGGACCGCCTCAAAGGCGTCCTTGCCCCAGGCAAAGGGACCGTGGTTCTTGCACAGGCAGCCGGGGACCGCGGCCGGGTCCTTGCCCAGACGGGCAAACTCGCTGACGATCAGAAGACCGGTGTTGCGCTCGTAAGCGTCCTCGATCTCCTCCTTCGTCAGACAGCGGAGGCAGGGAATGTCGCCGTAGAAGTAGTCCGCGTGGGTCGTGCCGTAGCAGGGGATGTCCCGCCCGGCCTGGGCCCAGGAGGTGGCGTAGCTGGAATGGGTGTGGACGATGCCGCCGATCTCCGGAAAGGCCTTGTACAGCTCCACATGGGTCGCCGTGTCGCTGGAGGGCTTCCACTTGCCCTCCACCACCTTGCCGTCGAGATCGACTACGACCATGTCCTCCGCCGTCATGCCGTCATAGGACACGCCTGAGGGCTTGATGACCACAAGACCGCTCTCCCGGTCGACGCCGGAAACATTGCCCCAGGTAAAGGTGACAAGGCCGTATTTCGGCAGCAGGAGGTTGGCCTCACAAACTTTCTGTTTCAGTTCTTCCAGCATGTTCAAAATACCTCCACCAGAGTACGCTCGGCTTCCAGAGCCTTGCGGTAGCGATCCAGAAAGGCGTTGAAGCCCTCGATTTCATCGGCGTCCGCCATCAGCGTGGAGGACCTGGCCGAGGCAAAGACCTTGCGGTCCAGATAGTCGGGCAGACTCTCGCCCTCGCCGCGCCAGAGCATGTAGGCCGCCAGCAGCGCCATGCCGTAGGGGCCGCCCTCTCCGGCGGTCTCCATCACGCTCACGGGAGCGCCGACCGCGGCGCTGAGCATGCGCTGGCCCACCTCGGGGGTCTTGAAAAAGCCGCCGTGGCCGTAGAGTCTGTCGATCTCCACCTGCTCGGTCCGGGTCAGGATATCCAGACCGATCTTGAGGGTAGCCAGAGAGGACAGCAGCTGGGTGCGCATGAAATTGGCCAGGGTCAGACGGGCGTCGGGCAGCCGGACAAAGAGGGGACGGCCCCGGTCAAAGTCGGTGACGCCCTCGCCGGAGAAGTAGTTCACGTTCATGAGACCGCCGCAGTCGCGCTCGCCCTCCAGGGCCTTGCGGAACAGCAGCGTGAAGAGCGCGCCCTTGTCCTGCGGCGCGCCGATGGCCGTGGCAAACTCGCCCAGGAGATTGACCCAGGCGTTGATGTCGCTGGTGCAGTTGTTGCAGTGGACCATGGCCACAGGCAGACCGTCGGGCGTGGTGACCATGTCGATCTCCCGGTGGACGCCAAGGGGTTTGTCCGTGACCAGCATGGCAAAGTCAGAGGTGCCGGCGGACACGTTGCCGGTGCGCACGCGCACCGAGTTGGTGGCGGCCATGCCGGTGCCGGCGTCGCCCTCGCAGGGGGCCACGGGGATACCGGGACGCAGCGTGCCGGTGGGGTCCAGGAAGCGGGCGCCGGACGCGGTGAGCGTGCCGCCGCTCTCCCCGGCGCAGAGGACCCGGGGCAGGATCGCGCGCAGCTCGATGCCGGTCAGGGCGCGGAATTTCTGCACCATGCCCTCGTCATAGTCGCACTTCTGGCTGTCGATGGGGAACATGCCGCTGGCCTCGCCGACGCCCATGACCTTTTCGCCGGTCAGCTCCCAGTGGATATAACCGGCCAGGGTCGTGAGATAGGCGATGTCCTTCACGTGCGCCTCGCCGTTCAGAATCGCCTGGTACAGGTGGGCAATGCTCCAGCGCTGGGGGATGTTGAAGCCGAAGAGCTCCGTCAGCTTTTCGGCGGCGGGGGCGGTGATGGTGTTGCGCCAGGTGCGGAACTCCGCCAGCTGGCGCCCGGCGGCGTCAAAGGGCAGATAGCCGTGCATCATCGCGCTGACGCCGATGGCGCCGACAGTGTCCAGCGCAAGGCCGTACCTGGCCTTCACGTCCGCGGCCAGCGCGGCGAAGCAGGCGCGCACGCCGGTGTGGATCATGTCCATCGAGTAGGTCCAGACGCCGTTAAGAAGCTGGTTTTCCCACTCAAAATCGCCGGAGGCGACGGGGATGTGGTTTTCATCGATCAGAACGGCCTTGATGCGGGTGGAGCCCAGCTCAAGCCCGAGAACGGTCTTTTGCAGATCCATCATGAACTCCTTATTCTCAAAACAGGCCGGAAGAGGATAGACTCCCGGCCTTGTTCGTTTTTATGCCCAGGGATTCTCGGTGGGGTAGGGCAGACTCTTGGGCTGGTTGTAGCCGATATCGGTCACGCCGAGGAACTTGAAGACCTCGAAGAGGGCCCGGCCGTGGTGGCCGAAGGCCACCGCGCCGTGGTGCGGGAAGCGCTTCTCGATCAGCACATGGCGGTAGAAGCGGCCCATCTCGTGGATGGCGAAGACACCGATGCCGCCGAAGCTGGTGGTGGCCACGGGCAGGACCTCGCCCTCGGCAATGTAGGAGCGCAGCTTGCCCTCGCTGTCGCACTGGAGCCGGAAGAAGGTAATCTCACCGGGGGCAATGTCGCCCTCCAGCGTGCCGCGGGTGAAGTCGGGCTCGCTGCCGGCCGGCTCCAGCAGACGGTGCTGGATCAGCTGGTACTTGACGGCGCGGTCGGCGCACATCTTGCAGCTGGGGGTGTTGCCGCAGTGGAAGCCCATGAAGGTGTCGGTCAGCGTGTAGTCAAACTTGCCCTTGATCTGGTTCTCCCACATGCTGGCGGGAACGGAGTTGTTGATGTCCAGGATCGTCACCGCGTCGCCGCTGACGCAGGCGCCGATGTACTCGCTCAGCGCGCCGTAGATGTCGACCTCGCAGCTCACGGGGATGCCGCGGGCGGCCAGACGGGAGTTGACAAAGCAGGGCTCAAAGCCGAACTGCTCCGGGAAGGCGGGCCAGCACTTGTCCGCAAAGGCCACGTACTTGCGCGCACCCTTGTGTTCCTCGGCCCAGTCCAGCAGCGTCAGCTCAAACTGCGCCATGCGCGCCAGCAGGTCGGGGAAGTACTTGCCCTCGCCCATCTCCTTCGCCATGTCCTCGCAGACGGAGGGGATGCGCTCGTCGCCGGCGTGGGCCTTGTAGCTCACCAGCAGATCCAGCTCGCTGTTCTCCTCGATCTCAACGCCCAGCTCGTACAAGCCCTTGATCGGCGCGTTGCAGGCGAAGAAGTCCTGGGGACGGGGACCGAAGGTGATGATCTTGAGGTTCTTCACGCCGATAACGGCGCGGGCTATGGGGTAAAACGCCTTGATCATGCGGCCGATATCCTCGGCGGTGCCGACGGGGTATTCGGGGATGTAGCCCTTGAGATGGCGCATGCCCAGATTGTAGGAACAGTTGAGCATGCCGCAGTAGGCGTCGCCGCGGCCGTTGATCAGGTCGCCGTCGCCCTCGGCGGCAGCCACGAACATGCACGGACCGTCAAAGTTCTTGGCGATCAGCGTCTCCGGCGTCTCGGGACCGAAGTTGCCGAGGAACACGACCAGCGCATTGCAGCCGGCGGCCTTCACGTCCTCCACAGCCTTGAGCATGTCCTTTTCGTTTTCGACCGTGACGGGGCATTCATAGATGTTGCCGCCGCAGGTCCTGACGATCGCCTCGCGGCGGGCGATGGACAGACCGATGGGGAAACAGTCGCGGGAAACGGCCACGATGCCGAGCTTGACTTCGGGAATGTTGTTCATATTATTTGACCTCCTGAAAGAGATTTTTCATGGCGGGATAGAGCTTGCGGAATTTCTGATAGCGCTCTTCATAGCGCGCGGCCAGGACCGGATCGGGCTCCACCGTGGCCTTGACGCCGGTCAGCGCATCGGCGCAGGCAGCCACGGAATCGTAGGCGCCGCAGCCCACCAGCGCCAGCATCGCGCCGCCGTAGCCGGGGCCCTCCTCCGTGCGGGGCAGGTCCAGAGGAATGTTCAGCACATTCGCCAGAATTGTGCGCCACAGCTCGCTTCTGGCGCCGCCGCCGCAGAGATAGCTGCGGGGGATCGACAGACCGATGGAGCGGGCAACCTCCAGCGAGTCGCGGATGGCGAAGGCCACGCCCTCCAGCACCGCCTGCACCAGGTCGGCGCGGGTGTTGTCCATGGACAGTCCGAAGAACACGCCGCGGGCGTCGCTGTCGTTGATGGGGCTGCGCTCGCCCATCAGATAGGGGAGGAAAAAGACGTGGCTGCGGCCCAGCTTGTCATAAGTTATGTCAACCTGTTCCGCGGCGTAGTTGCGGGTTTTCAAAATCTCGTCGCACAGCCACTTGTTGCAGGAGGCGGCCGAGAGCATGCAGCCCATCAGATGCCAGCCGCCGTCGGCATGGGCAAAGGCGTGCAGGGCGTTGAAGGGGTCCTTGCCGAAGCGCTTCGAGGAGATGAATACTGTGCCGGAGGTGCCCAGCGAGATGTTGCAGCCACCCTCGCCCACGACGCCGGTGCCCACCGCGGCTCCCGCGTTGTCACCCGCGCCGGCCACGACGCGCACATCGGAGCGCAGACCCAGAGCGGCGGCCACGTCGGGCAGGAGCGTGCCGATGACCTGGTAGCTCTCGTACAGCGCGGGCATTTGGGAAGGCTTCAAGCCGCAGAGGGAGAGCATTTCCTCCGAGTAGCGCCGGTGCGCCACGTCCAGCAGCAGCATGCCGCTGGCGTCGGAGTAATCGCAGCTGTGGACGCCGGTCAACATATAGTTTACATAATCCTTCGGCAGCATGATCTTGGCGATGCGTGCGAAGTTTTCAGGCTCGTGCTTGCGCAGCCAGAGGAGCTTGGGCGCGGTGAAGCCGGCGAAGGCGATGTTGGCCGTCAGCTCGCTGAGCTTTTCGCGGCCCACCACGGTGTTGAGCCAGGCGGTCTCCTCGGCGGTGCGGCCGTCGTTCCAGAGGATCGCGGGACGGATGACGGCGTCGTGCTCGTCGAGAATCACCAGACCGTGCATCTGGCCGCAGCAGCCGATCCCGGTCACGGCAGAGGCGTCGAAGCCATCAAGCAGTTGGGGGATGGAGGCGCTTACCGCCGTCCACCAGTCTTCGGGATGCTGCTCGCTCCACCCGGTTTGAGGGAACAGAAGCGGGTATTCCCGCGTAACGCTGTTACAGATTTGACCCTGCTCATCCACCAGCAGCAGCTTGACCGCCGAGGTGCCAAGGTCGATACCGATCGTGTACATAAGCGACACCGCCCTTTCTTTCTTTACTCATATTACGACAAAGGATGCGAAAATGTAAAGGACAGAACTGACTATTCCATTAGACAATTTTGACCTTTTGGACAATTCGGCATCTTGGCTATTTTTGCGAAAAAAAACTGTGCAATCTGTCAAAGAAAGCTGCTGCAAGCGCTCATAGCGTTTGCAGCAGCTGTTTGCTTTCCTCCACGGTATAGAAGCGCTCCAGCGAGCGCAGACTGCGCTGGGCGGGAAAGGCGTCGGACAGGGGACGCGTACGGCTGTATTCCTCCGGGGTCATGCCGCAGCGCTGCTTGAAGCAGCGGGAGAAGTAGCGGTAGTCGGAAAAGCCGGCGGCCTCGCAGATTTCGATCATGCGGCCGCTGCCCGCCGCGATCAGCCGACAGGCCGCGTGATAGCGGACGGTGTTGACATACTCCTGAAAGCTCTGGTTCAAATTGGCGTGCAGAAAGCGGGACATGTAGCTGACGCTGCAGCCCTCGGCGGAGGCAAATTCCTCCAGCGTCAGACGGCGCATGTAGTTTTGCTCCACATAGGCCAGAAAACGGCTGAGCCGCTCGTTGCGCTTGCCGGTGTGGGCGAGCTCGTCCTCGCTCATGGTGCGCACGGGGAAGTTCCGCAGCAGAAAGGAGAGGATGGCGGCGCACAGGGAGACACAGGTGAGCTCATAGCAGGGCGCGGCGTCGAGATACGCCTCCATCAGCTGACGCATCCGGACGCGCAGCGAGGCGCACTGCTGCTCGCTGAGATGATCGGAGAGCAAAAAGTCGTCCGCGGCCAGAGCCGCCAGGGCGGGAAAGGAGGCGGAGAAGAGCCTGGGCGAGATCTGGACACACAGGATCGTGGCCTCATCGCCCCCGCGGCGAAACTCGTGGATGCGGTTGGGCGAAAAGACACACAGCGACCCGGCGGGGCAAAGCGTCTGGCGCTGGGCACAGCGGACGCTCAGCGCGCCGGAGACGATCCAGACAAGCTCCCACTCGGGGTGAAAATGAGCCGTGCGGTATTCCACGCTGTCGAAAAACACACTGATGCCGCCCACACGCTCGTGTCGGATGATTTCCAGCTCGGTCATACCGGTTCCCACCTCCCGTCATGCTCGCCCGTGAGGATCAGATCGGCGCGCGCCGGCAGATCGCAGCGGGCGAAATAGCGCTCCTCCATAGGGATCCAGCGCTCGGCAAAGGCGGAAAACCGGTCGCCCTCCCGCGCGCGCAGACGACGCTCCTGCACGGCGGCGCCGGCCGTGACAAAGAGCGAAAAGTCATAACAGTCCGCCAGAGACGGATGGAGGCAATAGCTGCCCTCCAGGATCGAAAAGGCACGGAAGGGGACGCGGCACTCCGGCTTCCAGCGGTCTGCATGGGCGTCGTAGGGCCGGTAGATCAGATCCTGTCCGGCCCGAAGCGGCTCCAGCAGCTCACGGCGCAGGCGCGCAAGGTCGATGTTTCCCGCGATCCGCTCCGGCCAGTCAGGCTCGCGCGCGGCAAAGGGCAGATAGAAGTCGTCCACATGGAATACATTGGCTTCCAACACCTCGGCCAGGGCGGCGGCGAGGGAGCTTTTGCCGCAGCCGCAGCGTCCGTCGATGGCCAGCAGCAGGCGGCCCTTTTCGGCTTTGATGGCCTGCAGTCTGTTGATCAGTTGGTCCATGGGCGCGCCTCCTCTGTCCGGAATCAGTTTATTTTATCTTGCCGCGCCGGTTTGCGCAAGGGGAGCGCGTGTGTTTTGAGCTGAACACGGGAGAGACTCCCCAATTCATGGGGACCGATGCATGGGGAAAGATTCACAGTAAACGGTCGTCGTCGGTGATGGGCCGGATCACCCGGCAGGGGTTGCCGGCGGCAAAGACCCCGGCGGGGATGCTGCGCGTCACCACGCTGCCCGCGCCGATCACGCTGCCCTCCCCGATGGTCACGCCGCCGCAGACCGTCACATTGCCCGCGATCCAGCAGTTGTCCTCGATGGTGATGGGGCGGGCGTATTCCCGGTCGGTGGGCGTGCCGTCCGGCTTGCGGTAGATGTTGCGCTCCTGCCAGCAGAGGGGATGAACCGGCGTCAGGAGCGAGACGTTCGGCCCCATGAACACGTTGGCGCCGATCCTCACCGGCGCACAGTCCAGGCAGGTGAAGTTGAAGTTCGCATAGGAATTGGCCCCAAAGCTGGTGAAGCAGCCGTAGTCGAACTGGACGGGGCCCTGCAGATACACATTCTCGCCCCGCTCACCCAGAAGCTGAGAAAGGATCGCTTCACGCTCGCCGTCCTGGGTTTCCAGGGTGGCGTTGAACTGCATGCTCAGCGCGTGGGCCTTCTGCCGCAGGGCCAGCAGCTCGCTGTCGCTGGGGTCGTAGAGCCGACCGGACAGCATGTTTTCTTTTTCCGTCATGGTTTCCTCCTGCCGTCCGCATGGCGCGGCCGGTGTTGCTGTTCTTAATATCCTTATTTTACCGGATGCGGATACAGAAAGCAAGAATAAACATCCGCCCGCGAAGCGGGCGGTTTTTCACATGCGGGCATAGCCCTCTATTCCTCGCAGACACGTCAAACGTGTAATACGATCTGCCAACTGCGTGGGGATTGTTACTTGCCGCCCTTAAAAGGGCCAATCTCACTCATTGTAAGTTGTTCACCCATCTGATCCTCTTTCAGTTGGTTCTTG
>ONSQ01000124.1 GCA_900320465.1 uncultured Eubacteriales bacterium | reverse complement strand
TAATCCGAACCACGGTTTTCCCGGGCCGGAATCCGCCCATCTTTCGTTAAAATACTCGGCAATACGGAAGTATTCCCTGCGTTTTTGCCTCGGCTGGACGAATTCCAGCTCCGGGAAAACTCTTTGACCAAAACGGATGAGATTTCGGATGATTTTGGGTGCGGTGGAAGCAGGCTTGCTTTCCGCAAGTCAATGGCGACAAGCCCAAAAGCGCCGGAAGATCGCCGTTTTGGCGGATTCAGATTATCCCGCGTACCTTAAGCCCGTGTCCGGCTTAAGCAAGCCGGACGCGGGCGGACAGGACAATCAGATTTTGTCGGCGTCGGTGATGGGATCGCCGCAGTTGGGGCAGAAGCGGGGCGGCGTGGCGCCTTCCTCGGGCTCCCAGCCGCACTTGTCGCACTTGTAGCGGATGGTGACGGGCTTCTTAGCGCCGCACTGGGGGCAGAAGTTGCCGGTGTTCACCGAGCCGCAGGCGCACTGCCAGGAGCCGGCGGGAACGGTCACGGGCTTCTTGGAGCCGCACTGGGCGCAGAAGTTGCCGGTGTTGACCGCGCCGCAGGTGCACTTCCAGCTATCGGCAGCGGGAGCGGCCGGGGCGGCCTGGGCCTGCTGCTGGGCGCCCATCTGATACAGGCTCTGGGCGTTGACGCCGCCGGCGTTCTGGGCCATGTTCATGCCCATGAAGGCCATGGCCGCGCCGCCCTCGTTCTTGGCGGCGTCCTGCATGGCGGCAGCCTGCGCGCCAACCAGGTGAGCCGCGGCCATCGTAGGATCGCGGAACATGGCGTTGCGCTGGGCTTCCTTGATCATGGCCTCGTCCTCTTCGCTGGCCTTGACGCTGGACACGCCGAAGGAGACGATCTCGATGCCGCGCAGATCACGCCACTTGACGCTCAGCTCCTCGTTGAGGGCGTCGGCCAGCTCCATCGTGTGGGCGGGGATGGCGGAATAACGCACACCCTGCTCGGAGATGCGGGCGAAGGCGGGCTGCAGCGCGGTGAGCAGCTCGGTGCGCATCTGGTTTTCCAGACGGTCGATGGTGTAGTCGGCGATCACATTGCCGCAGACGTTGGTATAGAACAGCAGCGGGTTGGAGATGCGCACGCTGTACTCGCCGAAGCAGCGGATGGCGATGTCCACGTCCAGGCCGATCTTGCTGTCGACCACGCGGAACGGCACCGGGCTGGGCGTGCCGTATTTGCGGCCCGGCATTTCCTTGGTGTTGAAGTAGTAGATGCGCTGATCCTTGGGGGCCTCGCCGCCGAAGGTAAAGCGCTTGCCGATGTTTTTGAAGACCTCCACGATGCTGGAGCCCAGATTGCCGGCGAAGACGGAGGGCTCGGTGGAGGCGTCGTAGGTGTACTCGCCCGGCTCGGCGCACAGGTCAACGACCTTGCCCTGCTCGACGATCAGCATGCACTGTCCGTCCGCGACCGCGATCACGGAGCCGTTGGAGATAATGTTGTCGCTGCCGGAGGTGTTGGACGAACGGCCGGAGACTTTCTTTCTGCCCTTGACGGCCATGACGTCGGCGCCAAGCGCCTCACAATAAAAATACTCTTTCCACTGGTCGGCAAGAACGCCGCTGGCCGCACCGAGTGCCGCTTTGATAAGACCCATTTTTTTGTTTCTCCTTTCGGTTTTTCATGGTGTTGGGAACATGTATGCTTATTCCGGTTCATCCGGATCGAAGGCTTCGTCGTCCTCCTCATCGTCGTCCTGCTTTTTGCCGATGGCACGCAGCACCAGCGCGGTAACCGTGACAGCCAGCACCGTCAGCGCTGCGATGGCGCCGATGGCAAAGGCCAGGGCGTTGCCGCTGTTGAACAGCGGGTTGGCTCCGCCGCGATTGGCCGGCGGTGTACTCTCGGGCGCCGGCGTCGCCGTGGCCGCCGGAGCGGGCGTGGGCTCGGCTTCGGTGTAGACGATGGCGATGGGAGCGGTGAATATGGGCGCGCTGGTCTCACGGCCGCGGACGCACCACACCCCCACATAGTAGAAGACCTGGCCGATCTCCTCTTCCGGGGTGTAGTTGGGCTCCGTGGCGCCCAGGATGGCCTCGCCGCTGTTGCGGTAGATCGAATAGCTCTTGTACCACTGGTATTTCAGTTCGTCCCCGCCGGGGGATACGGCCTCGACCGTCAGCGTCTTGGTCTGTCCCGGCGAGAGGCGCGCTCCCGCGCTTTTGGGGGTCACCGACGGGGAGGGCACGTCGCCGCGCAGCACCGTGATTTTGGCCACGTCCGTCAGCGCGGCCCGGCCCCGGGCGTCCAGAAAACGGGTCTGGACATACCAGCCGTCCATGGCGTAGGGAATGGAGGTCAGTGTCAGCTCCTCGCCCTCAAAGCCGCTCATTTCCAGTCCGGGGAAGACTTCGACGGCCTTGTTGTTTTCATAAACAGTCTCGCCGTCCGGGCTGACGATCAGCCAGATCAGCCCCGTATAGTTGCGGGCGCGTGAGATAAAAAGCGCATCATCCCCCTCGGTGACGATCTCGCCGCCGGGGTTTTTGGTGATGATAACGTCAGACTCCTCGTCCGCGGCCGCGGCCGTGCCGGAGAAGCTGAGAAGCGCAAGCAGCGCCAGCAGGAGCGAAAACAGCTTTTTCACATGGATCTCTCTTTCCGTCGGTGTCGCATAGAGCAAAGATGATTCATCTATGAGTATATAGCATCTGTGCGGAAAGTGCAAGCGGCCAATCAGCCCCTCAGACCGCGGGCCTTGAGGCAGGCCGCGATCACGTCCACAGCCCCTTCGACGCCAAGCATGTCGCTGTTGATGCACAGGTCATAGTTCACCGCCTCGCCCCAGGTCTGGTCGGTGTAGTAGCGGTAGAAGCTGGAGCGATCCTTATCCACCTCGCGGATTAGCTTTTTCGCCTGGTCCTCGCCCAGAGAGTAGCGTTTTTCGATGGTCTCGATGCGCTTCGGCAGCGAGCCCATGATGAAAACGCGCAGCAGATCCTCGCGGGAGCGCAGAATGTAGTCGGCGCAGCGGCCCACAAAGATGGCGTCTCCCCTGTCGGCCAGCGAGCGGATGGCGTCGAACTGGGCGGCCGAGATCTGCATGTTCAGCCGGAAGCCGTCATGCATGCCGAAATAGTGCGGCTCCTGGCCAAGGAAGGGTGCCACGCGCTTTTCGTCGAAGTTGGCTACGACCTCCCGGCTGAGATTGGCGCTGCTGGCCGCCTCGTCCACGATTTCCTTGTCATAGCAGCTGATGTCCAGGCGCTGGGCCAGGGCGCGTGCGATGTCGTGGCCGCCGCTGCCGTGTTGTCTTCCGATGGTGATGATCATATGCGCGATCCCCTTTCTGTTTTCCTTGTTAAGCTGATTTTACACCGCCGCGGAAAAAAGCGCAACGATTTTTGTCCCGGCCCGCCCGATACGGCATAAAAAAGCCACCGGTAAACCGGTGGCTTTTGGTGCGTGATCAGATTTTATTTCTTGGCGAGGCCCTTCTGGCGGGCATACTCGGCAGCGCCGAGAGCGCCCATCAGCTGCGGGTCGGTCTTCAGGTTGACGACCTTCAGCTTCAG
>ONSQ01000012.1 GCA_900320465.1 uncultured Eubacteriales bacterium | reverse complement strand
CCTTCTGCTGGAAGCGAATCATAAAACATGGGAGGAAATGATTGTGAATAATAATAACACGTGGCGTTTTATTGCATCAAATAACATTCAGGTCGAGTTGTCCGACTGTAAATATGCAGAAGAAATCCACGAAGTTCTAAAAGATGCTTTCGGCTTCCCTGCGGATTATGGGAAAAACTGGAGTGCCTTTTGGGATTATCTTGATGATTTCTGTGGAGACAGAACATCGGAAACCACCGTTCATGTGGATGGCCTTAATCGTCTTTCAAAGGACTTGCGCAGCTATGCGGAGAAGATGGTAGAAATCATGCGTCGTGCGGAGGAGCAGTATCCGCTGGTTCATTTTGTGCTTTCAAAAAAATGAACCCAAAGCCGTCTTTTCGTAGTTATGAAAGCGGCGTTCTTAAAACTATGAACGTGTCTCACGGTGAGACATATTACCGAATCGGGTCATCAACAGAGATAAAAACAACCGCCACTCCCGACAAGTGACGGTTGTTTTACGGTTTAACCACGGATATTACTATTTGCACTTGAGGAACTGACTGCGCATGCAGTTTGCTCTTCTTTGCTTATAAGATGCCGAACATAAGATGTTTGTCAATTAAAGAAGTCATAAAAAAGGAAGCCTGTTACCAGACTTCCCTAAATGGTGGACTCGAAGGATGATCCGTGCATTGTCTTTTTGCAGGGCAAAAAGACAATATAGGTATCGACCAGTGTTCGCACTGGTCGATGTACAGCCCACCGGGCTGTACGATTCTGATTCGATCCCCTTCAAGCCAAATGAAAGCACCCCAAAAGGGGTGCTTTCATTTGGTGGACTTGAAGGGGATCGAACCCTCGAACCTCACGGATGCGAACCGTGCGCTCTCCCAGCTGAGCTACAAGCCCATATTTCGTTGTATCAGCCCGAAAAAAGGGGGCGCCTCTCTTTGAGCCTTATGTATTATACCACAGATTTTTCATTTGTAAAGAAAAAGATTGATTATCTTTTCAAGTTGAGCTATAATAAGCCCGTGACTTTTGACAAGGCTGTACTAGTCGGGGAGCCAGCGGTGCCCTGTAACCTGCAATCCGCTACAGCAGGGATGAATTCCCGGTCGAGGAAGTTTTCTGTGTCGTCTGACCCCGGTAAGCAGTGATGACGATCCGGTCTTGCGCAACGGAATCCCGTGAACCATGTCAGGCGGGGAACCGAGCAGCATTAAGCGGAGCTTTTCGTGTGCCGCGGGGTTGCCGGATTCGAGCCGGCTGCCGGCGTAACGGGCATAGAAGATTTTTCGGAACCGGGTGTACAGTCTTGTCAAGGGTCACAACTTCATTTTCCGGGAAAAGGGGAGAGAGCATGTATCAGGCGCTTTACCGCAAATGGCGGCCGCAGACCTTTGACGACGTCATCGGGCAGAAGCATATCACCGAGACGCTCAAAAGCCAGGTGCGCTCCGGCAGGCTTTCTCACGCCTATATTTTCATCGGCACCCGCGGTACCGGCAAGACCACCTGCGCCCGCATCCTGGCCCGCGCGGTCAACTGCGAGCACCCGGTGGACGGCAACCCCTGCGGGCAGTGCCCCGCCTGCCGCGGCATCGCCGACGGCTCGATCCTGGACGTGGTGGAGCTGGACGCCGCCTCCAACAACGGCGTTGACAACGTGCGCGCCCTGCGGGAGGAGGCTGTGTTCTCTCCCGCTGCGGTCAAAAAGCGCGTGTACATCATCGACGAGGTGCACATGCTTTCCACCTCGGCCTTCAACGCTCTGCTGAAGATCATCGAGGAGCCGCCCGAGCATCTGATTTTCATTCTCGCCACCACCGAACTGCAGAAGGTCCCGGCCACGATCCTGTCCCGCTGCCAGCGCCACAGCTTCCGCCGCATCGAGACCGCTGAGCTTGCCTCCTATGTGCAGCACGTGGCCGCCGCGGAGGCCTTCGACATCACACCCGACGCCTGCGAGCTGATCGCCCGTCTGGCGGAGGGCGGCGTGCGTGATGCGCTGAGCCTGCTGGACCAGTGCTCGGCCCACAGCCATATCGACGTGGAAGCGGTCTACACCACCATGGGCCTGGCCGGAAAGCGGCGTATTGAGGAGCTGTTTGACCGCATTATCGACCACGATACCGAGCGAGCACTCAAGATCTTCTCGGCCATGTGGATGGACGGCAAGGACCCCATCGGCATCCTGGGCGAGCTGTTTACGCTGCTGCGCGACACGCTGATGCTGCGCGTCGCCCCTAAGGGCGGAGCCGAGCTGGTCTCGGGCGGACACGATCTGAAAACCCTGCAGCGCCTGGCATCCCGGCTGACTGTCGAGGAGCTGAGCGCGGCCATGGAAACCCTGCAGAACGCGCTGATCGCGGCCCGCGCGGCCAGAAGTCCCCGCACCAGTGCGGAGCTGTGCCTGGTCACGCTGTGCTCCAGCCTGCTGAAAATGGACATGCCCGACTTCAACGCCCGCCTGTCCCGCATCGAGGAGCAGCTGGCCAGGGGAGAGTATGTCCCCGCCCGGCAGCCCCGATACGAGGAGCCGCCCCGGGAAGATGAGGACGAGCGCGGCGAGGACGCGCCGCCCCCGCCCTGGGAGGGGCCGGAGGAGCCCGTGCACGTCCCCTGGGAGGCCGAGCAGCCCTCCGCGCCGCCCCCGGCGGACGAGGATGAGCCCCTCGACCCGGCTCAGTTTGCCGAGGAGCAGCCCGAGGATGCGCTCTACGACCGCAAGAGCCGGCAGACGGCTGCGCCTGCCCCTGCCCCCGCTCCTGTCGCAGCAGCCCCGGCCGCGCCCGCGGTGGACAGCGCCGGCTTCTGGAAGGAGCTGTGCAGCCGCGTAAAATCGCAGCTTCCGGCGGATATGCGCATTTACCCCGGCGACGAGAGCAAGCTGCGCGGAAGCTATAACGGCAGTGTGCTGACCCTCCAGGCCGAGAGCGGTTTTGTCTACTTCCGCTTCAACCGCGCGGAGATCCTGCAGAAGTTCTCCGACTGTGCGTCGGCCATCGCGGGAAAGCAGGTCAACACGATCCTGAAGGAACTGGATACCTCGGCTAAAGGGACCAGAAGTCTTGATGAACTGAAAAGATTTCCCGAAACAAGGGTAATTGGATAACGAATGGGAGGATAACACAATGGCAAAAGGCGGATTTCGCGGCGGCTACGGCGGCAGCCAAATGAACATGATGAAGCAGGCTCAGAAGATGCAGCAGGATTTCCTGAAAATGCAGCAGGAGCTGGAGTCTTCTAAATTTGAATTTACCTCCGGCGGCGGTGCGGTCAAGGCCGTGGTCGCCGGAACGCGCGAGTTTGAGAGCATCACCATCGACCCCGAGGTCGTGGATCCCGATGACGTGGAGATGCTGCAGGACCTGATCCTGACGGCGATCAACGGCGCACTCAAGGCGGCCGATGACAAGACCAGTCAGTCGATGGCCAAGCTGCAGGGCGGCATGGGAGGATTCCCCGGCCTGTTCTGATCGGAGGCAGACCATGAAAAACGAGTGCCCAACGGCGGCGATCCCGCTGCCGGAATACCCGCGGCCGCAGCTGGTGCGGCCCAACTGGATGAATCTGAACGGCGCCTGGGAGTATGCCATCACGACCGGACGCGAGCTGCCGGAGTCCTTTGACGGCACGATCCTCGTGCCCTATTCGCCGGAGACCGCGCTCTCCGGTGTCCGGCGCAGCCCGGAGCCCGACGAGTTTCTGTGGTATCGGCGCAGCGTCACCCTGCCCGAGAGCTTTTCCGGCCTGCGTGTGCTGCTGCACTTCGGCGCCGTGGACCAGACCGCGGACGTGTGGGTGAACGGCCGGCATGTGGTCTCCCACGTGGGCGGCTATCTGCCCTTCGAAACGGAGATCACCCCCGCCCTGGACGGCGACACGGCCACGATAGTCGTGCGTGTCACGGACGAGACGGACCGGGGCTTTCACACCCGCGGCAAGCAGAAAACCAAGCGCGGCGGCATCTGGTACACGCCTCAGAGCGGCATCTGGCAGACCGTCTGGCTGGAGGCCGTGCCGAAAAGCTATGTCAGAGGCCTGCGCATCACGCCGCACTTTGACGACGGAGAGGTGGACGTCACCGCCGACGTGGTCGGGAGCGAGAGCGCCGTTGCTCATTTTGACGGCGCGGACTACGAGCTGCCCGCGCTGATCCCGGTAAAGGACTTCGAGGCCTGGAGCCCCGAGCATCCCAAGCTCTATGACTTCACGGTCAGCTGCGGCGACGATCGCGTGAGCAGCTACTTTGCCATGCGCAAGTTCTCCGTGGACAGGGACGAATCCGGTACGCCCCGGCTGTTCCTGAACAACGCGCCCTATTTCCATAACGGCGTGCTGGACCAGGGCTACTGGAAGGACGGCCTGTACACGCCCGGCAGCGACGAAGACATGATCGCCGATATCGAGCTGGTAAAGAAAAGCGGCTTCAATATGCTGCGCAAGCACATCAAGGTCGAGCCGCTGCGGTTTTACTATCACTGTGATCGGCTGGGGATGCTGGTGTGGCAGGACATGCCCTGCGGCGGCGGACGCTATTCGCCCGCGGTCGTGTCCACGCCGCTAATCACGGGCCTGCACCTCAACGACCATCGCTACAAGCTCTTTGGCCGCGCCGACGAGCATGGCCGCCGGGAATTCCAGGATGAGCTGGTGGACATGGTCACGGCCCTTTACAACTGCCCCTGTATCGCCATGTGGGTGATTTTCAACGAGGGCTGGGGCCAGTTCGACAGCGCTGAGCTGACGGACAGCCTGCGCTTCCTGGACAACACCCGCACCATCGACCATGCCTCCGGCTGGCACGACCAGGGCGCCGGGGATGTGAAGAGCGAGCATGTCTACCTCCGCCCCTATGCCTTCAAGGCCGACAAAAAGGGCAGGGCCGTGGTGCTCAGTGAGTTCGGCGGCTACGCCCGGCGCATCGAGGGCCATCTGCAGAGCGCCAGAAGCTTCGGCTATAAGAATCTGGACTCGGCGGACAAGCTCATCGCCGCACTGCGGGAGCTGTACGATAAACAGATCCGCCCGGCAAAGGAGAAGGGCCTTGCCGCCGCGGTCTATACCCAGCTCAGCGACGTGGAGGACGAGGTCAACGGCCTTGTCACCTTTGACCGCGCCGTGGTCAAGACTGACCCCACTGTGCTGTATCCCATCGTACATATCGAATAACGGACAAGGGGCGTGGTTTTCACGCCCCTGTTTACTACCGTGGAAGAGAGGCCGTCATGCTGAAAAAAGCGTATCTGGAAATCACAAATGTCTGCAACCTCTCCTGCACCTTCTGCCCGGGGACGAAGCGCGAGAGCCGCTTCCTCACCCAAGCGGAATTCGACTTGCTGACAGACCGGCTCCGGGGCCGGGTGCCCTATCTCTATTTTCACCTGATGGGCGAGCCGCTGCTCCATCCGCTCCTGGGCCGTTTTTTGCAGATCGCCGGAGACAAGGGCTTTCGCGTCATGCTCACCACCAACGGCACACTGCTGCACGAACGGGCCGAAACGCTGCTGAGCGCTCCGGCGCTGCATAAAATCAACCTCTCCCTCCAGTCCTTCGAGGCAAATCCAGGCGGAGACCTAGAAAATTATGTAAACCAGTGTGCCGATTTTGCGCGCCGGGCTTCCGAAGAGGGCAAGCTCTGCGAGCTGCGGCTTTGGAACCACGGCGGGTTGGAGAGCCTGAACGAGAGGATCCTGGAGATCCTGCGCACGCACTTTCCTGAACCGTGGGAGAGCTCGCCGCGCAGCGTCAAGCTCCGCGACCGGGTATGGCTGGCCGAGGACGACCGCTTCGACTGGCCGGATCTTGGCGCCGCAGACAGGGGAGAGCGCTGCTTCTGCTACGGGCTCCGGGACCAGATCGGCGTCCTGTGCGACGGCACCGTGGTGCCCTGCTGCCTGGACCACAACGGCGAGCAGCCGCTGGGGAACCTGTTCCGGCAGAGTCTGGAAGAGATTATGTCAACCGAAGCGGCGCAAGCCATTTACCGCGGCTTCTCCCAGCGCAGGGCGGTCTCGCCCCTGTGCCGCCGCTGCGGCTATGCCAGAAGATTTACATAATACTATTAACATAATATAATCAATTGTGAAGAGAACTTGAACAATTCCATAATTAATCTTAAAGATTTTCCCCGGCGCTTTCTTTCCGGGGCCGATTGTGATACCATCGCCCAAGGGGACGAGGAAAGTCTGTCCCCGCTCATACATATGCTTTTTAAGGATACTCCGGAAAGGAGGAGTCAACATGAATAAGAAAGCAATCGCCCTGCTGCTGGTGCTGACGCTGCTGCTCTCGCTCGGCGCGTCGGCCTTTGCCGCACAGGACAGCCGTGCTGTGATCGGCGCGGATCTGACCGAGGAGCAGATCAAAACGGTCTACCAGCTCTTCGGCGTCAGTCGCGGCAGTGTCAGCGAGCTTACCGTGACCAACGCTGAGGAACGGCAGTATCTGGAGGGCCTGGTGGATGAAAAGGTCATCGGCCATTACGCCATCTCCTGCGTGTATGTGCAGCTGCTGGACGAGGGCGAGGGGCTGAACGTCGACACCTATAACATCTCCTGGTGCACGGCGGAGATGTACAAAAACGCCCTGGTCACCGCGGGCATCACCGACGCGAAAATCGTCGTCGCCGCCCCCTTTGAGGTCAGCGGCACCGCCGCGCTGACCGGCATTTACAAGGCCTATGAGTCCATCACCGGCAACAGCCTGGATGAGATCGCCAAGGCCGTCGGCACCCAGGAGCTGACCATCACCGGTGAGCTGGCCGAACAGATCGGCAACCTGGACGCCACGGAGATCGTCAACGGTCTCAAGGAGATCCTGGGCGAGACGGCCAAGATGAGCGACGAAGAGCTGAGAAAGGAAATCCAGGATATCGCGTCGCAGTATGCTGTCAGCCTCACTGACAAGCAGATCGACCAGCTGATCGATCTGTGCCGCTCGCTGGAGGGGCTTGACCCCGGCGCGCTGAAGGAACGCGTCGTCCAGGCCCAGGAGACCATCCGCCGTATCGGCGAGGCCAAGGACAAGGCCGTTACCTTTTACACCAAGTTCCAGGGCTTTCTGGGAACCGTCTCCAACTTCCTGGACCAGCTGAAGTCACTGTTCAAATAAGGAGGACACGCCAATGAAAAAACGGATAATTGTCCTGCTGCTTGCGCTCCTGCTGCTCTGCGGCTGCGGCGCGCAGAATCTCGGCGGCAGCCTCTCCGACGGTCTGGCCAGGGCTGAAACGAACTCCGGCGTTCAGAGCGCCGCGCCGGCCCCCGCCGCCCAGTCCGCCCAGAGCGCGGCCGGGCAGGAGCAGGAGCCGGATGCGTCGCGTCCGCCAAAAATCCTCATCAGCTCCGCCTATGACAGCCGCTATGATTACGAGCTGTCTGTGCCCTTCGGCTATGGTGTTGCGCCGCTGTACTACTGCGGCGACCGGCTGGAGACGAGCAGCTATGACGAGGTCAACGACGATCCGGCCTATCCCGCCTTGGCGAGTGCACTGCGCGCCTATGACGAGGAAGCCTCCGCCGCTCTGAAGCAGAACGTGGACGAGCTCGAGAGCTATGCCCGCGACGCGTACGAAAACGGGGTCTACGGCGGCGCGGAGGACTATAACCTGGTCTACCGCAGCGAGCGGACGGCCTGGATGAAGCGCGCGGACAGCCGTCTTGTCAGCTTTATGGAGGAGGGTTACTGGAGCGCCGGCGGCGCTCACCCCTATACGGGCTATCACGGCGTGAACTTCGATTCCCAGACCGGCCAGCGCCTGACGATCCTGGATCTGCTGACCGACGCGGGCGAGGAACAGTTCCCCGCGCTGCTGGAGCAGGCTCTGTATGAGCAGTGGCCCTATTACAAGGACGGCATCATCGTCGAGAGCGTTTCCGACACCATCCGCCACGAAATGAACGGCGAGATGGATATGGAGTTATCGTTTGTGGTGGACTACACCGCGCTGACGGTGCTGATTTCTCCTTATGAGCTGGCGGCCTATGCCACGGGCCCGGCCTTCGTGCGCCTGCCCTTTGCGGACTATCCCGGCGTTTTTGAAGAGCACTACACCGCCTGCGACGCCGCCTGGGTCACCGCGCTGCGGCCCCAGAGCGACACCAGCCCCTATGACGCGACCGGGCCTGTGGTGATCCCCACGGCCGACGGCGACAAGGAGCTGCGCGTTGAATTCACGCCGGACGACTACACGACCGGCGTCATGAGCGCGCTGCGCGTCACACTGGGCAGCGAGAGCTGGGACGCCCCGGATTTTTACGGCTACAGCGTGGAGCCCTATCTGTTCCAGCGGGACGGGCAGTACTATCTGTTCCTGCAGTACGAGCTGCCCAGCGACTGGCGCTCGCTGTATGTGCTGGATCTCAACGGCCGCATCCCGGTGCTGGTCGACAAGCGTTCCGAGGGCTTCGGCCCCCAGATGCCCACCGACACCGAGAGCTTTCTGCTGACCAGCCGCAGCTACAGCATGAGCACCTACAGCGTCTCGCGGCTCTACACCCTCTCGCCCATCGGCCGGGCCGAGCCGCTGGAAGAGCTCTATACGGCCATCACATCACCGGTGCTGACGCTCAAGCTCGATCTGGGCGTGACGCAGCTGCTGCCGGACGGCGGGGAGAAGGACGTGACCCTCGGCGCGGGAACGCAGCTGAAGGTCTATCGCACGGACATGGCCGAGACCGTGGAGCTGAAGGATGATTCCGGCAGCGTCTATCGTGTGACCTATGACCATGGCGAGGACTATATCGGCCGGGTCAACGGCGTTGCTCTGGAGGATGCCTTCGACGGCACCATGTTCGCCGGATGATTCTGGAATAACAAAAAACGTCTCTGTTCCTTGGGAACAGAGACGTTTTTTTCATCTATTGGGCGATCAGATGCGCTTCCACCTGGCGCCGTGAGGGATGTCGGTCACTTCAATACCGGCGGCCTTCAGCTCGTCGCGGATGCGGTCGGCCTCGGCAAAGTTTTTGGCCTTCTTGGCATCCTGGCGTGCCTGGATCCTGGCCTCGATCTCCGGGTCGGCGGCGCCGTCCTCGGCGATGATCGTGAAATCACCGGCCACCGCAGTCTGTTTTTTCAGCTCCTCGCGCTTCTTATCGGCTTTTTCGATCAGACTCAGGCACAGGACCTTGTCAAAGTCGGCGATGGTGTAGAGCTTGGTGGCGTCGTTGGTGTTGGCCTTGAGCACGTCATAGAGCGCCGTCACGGCCAGGGAGGTGTTCAGATCGCTGTCCAGCGCTTGGCAGAACTTCTCCTTCATGGCCCCGTAGGCGGCCTCATCCAGCGCGCCGTCCTCCGGCTTGAGGCCGGCGATGCGGGCGATGAGCTTGTTGTAAGCCTGCTGGGCGTTGTCCAGGTTCTCCCACGTGAAGACCAGAGCCTTGCGGTAGTGGCTCTGCAGGCAGAAGAAACGGTAGGCCAGGGGATCATAGCCCTTCTGCTCCAGCAGCGAGACGGTCAGAAATTCGCCCTTGGACTTGGACATCTTGCCGTCGTTGGTGTTCAGATGCAGCACGTGCATCCAGTAGTTGCACCACTTGTGGCCCAGATAGGACTCGCTCTGGGCGATCTCGTTGGTGTGGTGGGGGAAGGCGTTGTCGATGCCGCCGCAGTGGATGTCCAGATCCTCGCCCAGATGCTTCATGGAGATACCGCTGCACTCGATGTGCCAGCCGGGATAACCCACGCCCCAGGGGGAATCCCACTTCAGAGCCTGGTCCTCGAACTTGGACTTGGTGAACCACAGCACAAAGTCGTTGCGGTTGCGCTTGTTGGTGTCCTCGTCCACGCCCTCGCGCACGCCAACGTCCAGATCCTCGGCGTTGAAGTCGTTGAAGACGAAGTAACGCTCCAGCTTGGAGGTGTCAAAATACACGTTGCCGCCGGCAAAGTAGGCATAGCCGGTGTCCATCAGCTTCGAGATGATCTTGATGTACTCGTCGATGCAGTTGGTGGCGGGCTCCACCACGTCGGGACGGCGGATATTCAGCTTGGCGCAGTCGGAGAAGAACGCGTCGGTATAGTACTGGGCGATCTCCATGACGCTCTTGTGCTCGCGTTTGGCGCCCTTGAGCATCTTGTCCTCGCCCTCGTCGGCGTCGGAGGTCAGATGCCCCACGTCCGTGATGTTCATCACGCGCTTGAGGTTATAGCCCGCATAGCGCAGATACCGGTCGAGAATATCCTCCATGATGTAGGAGCGCAGGTTGCCGATGTGCGCGAAGTGGTACACCGTGGGCCCGCAGGTGTACATCTTGACGATGTCGGGGTGGTTGGGGACGAACAGTTCTTTTTTGCGGCTTGCAGAGTTATACAGATACATAGTTACGCTCCTTAATCGGCGTTCTGGAAAACGTCGAGGTTTTTCATAAAGTATTCCACGCCGGACCAGACGGTGGTGATGAGGATGACGATCCAGCAGATCCTGTTGACGATGCGGAAACCGCCGAACAGCAGCATCAGCCCCAGCGCCACCATGGTGCTGGCGGTTTTGATCTTGCCGGACCAGGCCGCGGCGATAACGCGACCCTGTTCCACGGCCACCAGCCGCAGACCGGACACGGCGAATTCACGGAACAGAACCACGGCCACGACCCAGCCGGGCATGGTGCGGCATTCCACAAAGAAGCACATGGCCGCCAGAACCAGCATTTTGTCAGCCAGCGGGTCCATGAATTTGCCCCAATCGGTGATCTGGTTGTAATGCCGGGCGATGTAGCCGTCGGCAAAGTCCGACAGGCAGGCGATCAGATAGGCCGCAAAGGCCCAGTTGGTGTGGCCGGTGTAACACAGGATCAGGAACACCGGGATCAGCACGATGCGCAGAAGCGTGATTTTGTTGGCGGTGGTTTTCAGCATGACGCGCTCCCTTCCGTCTGGGTGCCGTACAGATAACCGTCGTCGGCCTCGTCGATCAGCACCTGACACATCTCGCCCGCGGGGCAGTCGCCCTCAAAGAACACCAGACCATCGATGTCCGGCGAGTCGGCCCAGCTGCGGCCCACCAGAAGACCGCTCTCCTCGTCATAAGACTGGCACAGCACGCGGATCGTTTTGCCCACAAAGCTCTCACAGAACTCGTCCATGATCTGCGCCTGCAGCTGCATGACCAGGTCCGCGCGCTTCTGGGCCACCGCGGCGTCCGGATAGTCCATCTTCGCTGCGGGCGTGCCCTCCTCCGGGGAGAAGGGGAATACCCCGGCGCGCTCGATGCGCGCTTCTTTCAAAAAGGCGCACAGCTCCTCAAACTCCGCCTCGCCCTCGCCGGGCAGACCGGTGATCAGACTGGTGCGCAGTACCAATCCGGGAATGCGCTGGCGCAGCGTGGCGAACAGCTGTCGGATCTCCGCGCCGGTGCCGCGGCGGTGCATGGCCTTTAAAATGCCGTCGTTGATGTGCTGGATCGGAATGTCCAGATATTTGACGATCTTCTCGTTCGAGGCGATCTCGTCGATCAGCTCGTCGTCAAACTGGTCGGGATACAGGTAATGGAGCCGGATCCACTCCACCCCCTCGATCCTGGCCAGCTCCCGGCACAGGGAGGCCAGCGAGCGCTTGCCGTACAGATCGGTGCCGTAACGCGTGATGTCCTGGGCGATCACGATCAGCTCCTTCACGCCGTGGGCGGCCAGATCGCGGGCCTCCTCCAGTACGCTCTCCATTGCACGCGAGCGGTAGCGGCCGCGAATATAGGGGATCGCGCAGAAGGCGCAGAAGTTGTCGCAGCCCTCCGCAATGCGCAGATAGGCCCAGGACGGCCCCGTGGAAACCACGCGGGGGATCTCGTCCACCGGCGCGCTGTTGGAGGCAAAGGCGCGCAGGACCCGCCCCTCCATGACGGCATCGGCGGCCTTGACGATCTCGCCGAAGCTGCCCACACCCAGGACCGCGTCGATCTCGGGAAGCTCGTCCTGGATCGAATCCTGATAGCGCTCGCTCAGACAGCCCGTGACGATGATCGCGCCCAGCTTTCCGGCCTTTTTCAGCTCGGCCAGCTCCAGGATCGTGTCGATGGCCTCACTCTTGGCGGCGTCGATGAAGCCGCAGGTGTTGACCACGGCAAAGTCCGCCCCCTCGGCCTCGGGCACGAGGGCATAGCCGGCCTCACTGAGCAGATAGAGCATCTGTTCGCTGTTGACTAAATTCTTGGCGCAGCCAAGAGAAATGAGGGCAAAGGTTTTTTCCATCAGTCTTCCTCTATGTTGGTGTCAAATCGCCGCAGTGCGCTGCGGATCTCCTCCCAGGAGTAGCCGCGCCGGAACAGCGCGGCGCTTATCTTGCGCACCGCGTCCCGGTCGTTGGGGTCCTTGAGTCGGCGGGCGATGAAGGCGTCCAGCCTGTCGTTGGACTCGGGCAGGGCGGAGATGGTGTCGTCCCACAGCTCCCGCTCTACGCCGCGGCGGCGAAGCTCGCTTCTCACACGGCCGGCGCCGTAGCCCTTGGCGGCGTAATGACGCGCCACGGCCGAGGCGTACTCCTCGTCGTTCAAAAAGCCCTGGCGCTCCAGCCACTGCACGCACTCCTCCGCGCTCTGCTCGTCGGCGCCCTTGGCAATGAGCTTGTCGCGCATTTCCCGTTTTGAATAGGGCCGGTGCGACAGCAGCTCCAGCGCCTTTTCACGCTCAAGCGCCTTTGAGGAGCTGCGTTTGAGCTCCTCAAAGGCGTCTTGGTCCAGCTCAAGCCCGGCGTAAAGCCGCGCGTCGGTCACAGCGGCGAGGGTGGAGCGCAGCGAGGAGCCGTCGGAAAACTCCACCGTAAAGCGGCCGGGAGAGGTCTGGCGCAGGGCGGTGACGACCTTCTCGGTCATGGCCTATCAGCCTTCCTCAAAATCCGCCGCGCTGACCTCGACGGCACGCCCGGAGACGCGGGCGGCCTTGGCCGCCTGCGGGGAGAGCAGCTTGAAGGAGTTGTCGCGGATCTGCTGTTCGATCTGGTCGCAGATTTCCGGATTGGTGGTCAGATATTCCTTGACGGCGTCCTTGCCCTGGAGCCGCTGACCGTTGACGGTGAACCAGGCGCCGCCCTTTTCGATGATGTCCAGCTTGACGGCCAGATCAATGATTTCGCTGACCTTGGAGATGCCCTCGCCGTACATGATGTCAAATTCCGCCTCGCGGAAGGGAGGCGCGACCTTGTTCTTCACGACCTTGGCGCGGGTGCGGTTGCCGATCATCTCGCCGTTGGCCTTGAGCGTCTCGATCCTGCGCACGTCGATGCGCACGGAGGCGTAGTACTTCAGCGCCAGACCTCCGGGGGTGGTCTCGGGGTTGCCGTACATGACGCCGATCTTTTGACGCAGCTGGTTGATGAAGATGACGGTGCAGTTGTTCTTGGAGATGGCGCCGGCCAGACGGCGCATGGCCTGGGACATCAGACGCGCCAGCATGCCGACGACGGTGTCGCCAACCTCGCCCTCCAACTCGGCGCGGGGGATCAGCGCGGCCACCGAGTCCACGACGATCACGTCGATGGCGCCGGAGCGGACCAGCGACTCGGTGATATCCAGCGCCTGCTCGCCGGTGTCCGGCTGGGAGATGAGCAGACTGTCGATGTCCACGCCCAGAGCGCGGGCGTAAGCAGGTTCCAGCGCGTGCTCCACGTCGATGTAGGCCGCGTCGCCGCCGTTCTTCTGGGCGGAGGCGACGATGTGCAGCGCCAGGGTGGTCTTACCGGAGGCCTCGGGACCGTAGATCTCGATGATACGGCCTTTTGGGACGCCGCCGATGCCCAGCGCCAGATCCAGCGACAGCGAGCCGGTGGACAGGGCTTCCACATTTACGGAGATATCGTCGCCCAGACGCATGATCGTGCCCTTGCCGTAATCCTTTTCGATCTTGGCGATGGCGGTCTGCAGCGCCTTTTTGCGGTCGGTGTCGACGGGGGCCGCAGCGGCTGCTGCGGCGGTTTTCTTTTTCTCTGCCATGTTTATCCTCCTGATGGGCGATCTGATGCCCCAATTTTACAGTGTTGGAATTACATTTTCCCCATGATGACGCGCTCGACGCCCAAGGTGTCAAACTTGGAGCCGACGCTGCGGAAGCCGCCCGTGAGCATCATTTCCTTCACGGCGTCCGCCTGGCCCTCGCCCACTTCAAAGAGCAGATAGCCGCCCGGCCGGATCAGCGCTTTCCAGTATTTGATGATGGATTTATAGAATTTCATTCCGTCCTTGCCGCCGTCCAGCGCCCAGGCGGGCTCAAAGTCCCGCACGGAGCGGTCCAGCTTTTTCAGCTCGGCCGTGGGGATATAGGGCGGGTTCGAGATGATCATGTCGAACTGGCCCATGCTCATCGGGGGCGAGGCGGTGGCGTCGGCCTGCATGCAGATGGCGCGGGACGACAGACGGTTGGCGGCGATGTTCCTCCGGCAGATATCCAGCGCGCTGGCGCTGATGTCCACGGCCACAAGGCGCGTGGCGGGCAGCTCATGTCCCACGGCGCAGGCGATGCAGCCGCTGCCGCAGCACAGATCCAGGATGCGCGCGTCCATCTTCCGGCCGTTTAACAGCTCCTTGGCCGCGTCCACCAGCAGCTCGGTGTCCATGCGCGGGATCAGCACGTCCGTGGTGATGATCATCGGAAGCCCGTAAAACTCCCAGGCGCCGGTGATATAGGCCACAGGCTCGCCGTTGATGCGGCGCTCGGTCAGCTCTTCGACACGCGCCGCCACGTCGGGCGTGGTATACAGCGACAGATCGCGCAGCAGCTCCTGGGTGGTTTTGCCGGCGGCGGTGGCCACCAGCAGTCTCGCCTCCAGGTTGTAGCCCTCGATGTCATGCTCCCGCAGAGCGTTGCGGGCCTGCAGATAGATGTCGTTATAGGTTTTCATGTTTTGTCCCCCTTACCAGGCGTCGCTGCCCTTTTCCTCGGGCAGCACCAGCTCGAGCGAGCGGATGGCGCACTCGATCATCGAATCGTCCGGTTCATTGGTGGTGATGCGCTGCAGCCATTTGCCGGGCGCGCTGAGGATCGCGGACAGCAGGTTGTCATGGCCGCCGCACCAGCGGTTGAGCTCGTAGCTCAGACTCACCACCACCGGCAGCAGCAGCAGATGACAGAGCATGCGTGCAAAGGTGTTGTCCAGCCGGACAACGGAGTTGACCAGGATGCTGATAATGACCACCACCAGCAGAAAGCTGGTGCCGCAGCGGGGGTGAAAGCGGGATTCGACCCGGACGTTTTCCACCGTCAGCGGCTTGCCGTGCTCATAGCAGAAGATCGTCTTGTGCTCAGCCCCGTGATAGGAGAACACGCGCTTGATATCCTCTACGCGGCTGACGAGCATCATATAGCCCAGCAGGATCACGATCCGCACCGCACCCTCGGACAGGTTGCGCGCAAGATAGCTGCTGCGCAGCGGGGTGATCAGTCCCACGATCAGCGCCGGCAGGAAGATGAACAGGAACAGTGCCAGCGCCACGCCCATGACCACGGCCACGGAGATGATCAGCTTCTGGGCCTTTTCGCCTTCAAAGTGCTTTTCGATCCACTGATCGATCTTGTCTGGCTCGCCCTGCTCCTCAATGGGCACCAGCGAAGCCGAATAGGTCAGCGCCTGCATGCCCTTGTAGAGCGAATCAAACAGGGTCACGACCCCGCGGATAAAGGGCAGGCCAAGGGCCGGGTACCGGTCCTTGACGAACTTCAGTTCCTCGACCTTTTCCACCATGCCGTCCTTCGTGCGGCAGACGATTGCCTGCTTTTTCGGTCCGCGCATCAATATCCCCTCGATCAGAGCCTGGCCGCCGATCGAGGTGCGGAAGGAACAGTTGTCAGTTTTTCTTTTCATGTGCATCTCCGCCGCGCAGCGGGAGCGTCACGGTCACAAGACAGCCGCCGCCCTCCGCGTTGTCAATCATCAGTCTGCCGCCGTGGCGCGCGACGATCTCGTCGCAGACGGACAGGCCGATGCCCGTGCCGCGGTTTTTGGAACTGCCTTTGTAGAATTTCTCCTTCACGTGCGGCAGCTCGTTTTCCGGGATGCCGTGGCCGTGGTCGCGGATCGTGATGATCACCACCGAGCCCTCGGCGGCGATTGCCACCTCCACGCGCCCGCCCTCGCCGCCGTGCTTGGCGGCGTTGTCCAGCAGGTTCAGAAACACCTGCTTGAGCCGCTCCGGGTCGCCGGGGATCATGGGGATCTCGCTCTCCGGCTGGTCATAGCGGACCTCGATGCCCGCCTGCTTGAACAGCTCTCCATAAGTGAAGATGGCGTCCTCCAGCTCGGCGGCAATGTCGATGGTCTCAATACGCAGATTAAAGCGCCCGTCCTGAATACGGGCGAATTCCAGCATCTCCGTCACCATGCCGGTCAGACGCTCGGCTTCTTTTGAGATGATCTGGATGCCGCGCAGCGAGTCGCCCTGCACGGCCTCATCATAGGCGATGGTCTCGGCCCAGCCCTCGATAGCGGTCAAGGGCGTGCGCAGCTCGTGGGATACGCGGGAGATGAACTCGGTGCGGGTCTTTTCGGCCACGGCCACCTTTTCGCTCATTTCATTGAGCGCATCGGTCAGATCGCCCACCTCGTCGTCGCTGAGCTTTTCCACCTGGATGCCATAGCTTCCGTCGGCGATGCGCTTGGCCACGCCCGTCAGATGGGCCAGCGGGTCTGACACCCGGTTCCAGAACCAGACCATCAGGGCGATCAGGTACAGACAGACCAGCGTGATGACGATGACCGCCTGGAGCATGTAGAAGCGCGTGACGAGATAGACCGCCGTCAAAAGCGCGATCAGCGCGCCGATGCCCGATATGATGATTTGCAGCTTGAGGTTTAACTTCATATATCTGTAGAATCCTTATTTATGCGTAGAATAGCCGGGAGAAGCGGGGCTCAGTACCCCCATTTGTAGCCGTAGCCCCAGACCGTGGTCAGAAATTCCGGCTCGGTGGGATCGCTCTCGATCTTGATGCGCAGACGGCGGATATTCACGTCCACGGTCTTGAGCTCGCCGGCAAAATCGGTGCCCCAGACGGCGGAGAGGATATCCTCGCGGGACATGGCCTTGCCGGGGTTCTCCATAAAGAGCTTCATCAGCAGATACTCGATCTGGGTCAGCTTCAGACGAACGCCGTTCTTCTCCAGCGTGCGGTTGCGGGTGTTAAGCACGAAGGGGCCGCTGGAGACCTCCACGCTGGCCTTCTCGTCCTCGTCCACGCCCAGACGGCGGATCAGCGCGTCCACGCGGGCGGTGAGCTCGGCGGGGGAGAAGGGCTTGGTCACATAGTCGTCGGCGCCGGTCATGAGTCCGGTGACCTTGTCGATCTCCTGGCTCTTGGCGGTGAGCATGATGATGCCCATTTTCGAGCCGGTGGCGCGGATACGGCGGCAGACCTCAAAGCCGTCGATATCGGGCAGCATCACGTCCAGCAGCGCCAGACAGATGTCGGGATTGACCTTGATCTTTTCCAGTGCCTCCGTGCCGTTTTCGGCTTCAATGGGTTCATAGCCGCTGCGGCGCAGGTTGATGACCACAAAGCTGCGGATATTGGACTCGTCCTCCAGCACCAGGATTTTTTTCATCTTTAACAACCCTTTCTTCTTCTTGATCACTGTATCGCCAGGTGTGCAAAGCACGCCATATTATCGGATACTAAAGTATAACATAGTTTTTACAAAATTGGTAGCCATAGTTGCAAAAAAGATTTTTCTGACCGAAAAATCGTACTCCGCCCGTTCAGCACGTCACGAAATGAAATAGAATTGCAAGAAAATGGAATTCCCCAATCGCCTTTTCGGAAAGTATATCTGGTATTTTCCGCCCGGCCCTGTTATACTTAACGCCATGAAAGAAAACAGGAGAGGATACGCCATGAGCCAGGACATGACCGAACAGTACCGGGAGGTTAACCGCCGCAATCCCTTTATAGCCCACAACGGCATCGAGGTGGTGCGCGTGGAGCGCGATCGGGCGGTGCTGCGTCTGACGATCCGGGAGGAGAGCCGCAATGTCTACGGCCTTGTGCACGGCGGTGCCATTTACGCCCTGGCCGACAACGCCTGCGGCTGTGCCGCCAGCACGGACGGGCGCAGTTACGTGACCCAGGGCAGCAACATCAGCTACCTGCGCAACCAGGCCTCCGGCCAGGTCACGGCGGAGGCGACCATCCGCCACCGGGGCCGCAGCACCGTGCTGGTGGAGGTGAGCGTTACCGGCGAGGACGACAAGCTCCTGGCCGTCGGCAGCTTCACCTTCTTCTGCGTGGACGGCGCGGTGATGAAGGCCAAGGGCGGCCGCCTGCCCGGCGAAACTTGAAAAAATACGCCTGGCGTGCTACACTATTTCAGTTAAGACTTTTTCCCGGAGGTCCCGTATGACCGCAAAAAGAAAGAGAAGAAAAAGAAGAAGCGCAGCGCCGCTCATCGCCGTGCTTTTGCTCATTGCCCTGGCGATCGGGGCGTTTTTGTTCATCCACGCCAACTACAACGTGGTCATGGGCGGCTTTTACAAAAAAGGCGAGCCCATCGATCTGCGCGGCAAGAGCGTGAGCGTGCGTCAGTATCAGGACGTGGCGCGCCGCTGCCCCGACACGGAGATCCTCTGGGAGATCCCCATCGGACAATGGCGGTACGACTGTCTGTCCGAGGCCATCGCCGTGGGCGACTTCGATCAGAGCGAGGTGGCGACTTTCGCCCTTTTCCGCAATCTGGGCTTTGTGGACGCCCGCGCCTCGACCAGCACCGAGGCCATCGTAAGCCTGCTGGACACCTACCCGGCGCTGCCTGTCCGCTGGAACATCCCCATCGGCGGCGAGCTGTACGACAACGAGGCCGAGGAGATCACCGTCGGCAATTTCAGCCGGGATGATATCGCCCTCTTTTCCCGCTTTACCAACCTCAAGCAGGTGGACGCCAACGCCGCGGACTGCTATCCCCAGATCCTGGAGCTGCGCGAGGCGCTGGGTGAGGATGTGACGCTCAAGTGGAACGTCGTCATGGGCGGCGAGAGCTTTGCCTACACCACCAAGGAGCTGTCGGTGCCCGCCGGCGTGGACGCCGCCGAGCTTGCCGAAAAGCTTGCCTACCTGCCGGTGGTCAAGACCGTGGACACGACCCTTGCCCAGTTAACCGGCGACGAGCTGCGCTCGCTGCGCGAGACCTATCCCAACCTGCGCTTCCTCTACAAGGTCACCATCGCGGGCCAGAGCATCCGCAGCAACGCCGAGAACATCAACATTCCCGAGTCTGCCGCCCTGGATGTGGCCGAGCTCACGGCCCACGGCGGCGATTTCCCGGAGCTGAAAATCATCAACCTGGGCACGCGGCACATGAGCCTGGACGACGTCATCGCCATCCGCGAGGCCTACGGCGGCGTGGAGGTCATCTGCCGCGTCACCGTCTGCGGCAAGGAGTGTTCCACCGACTGGACGGAGCTGGATCTGTCCAAGCGCAGCATCGACGACCCCGCCGAGGCCGAGAAGGCCATCGCCGCCATGGCGAATCTGAAAAAGCTGTATCTCTGCGACTGCGGCATCCCCAACGAGACCCTCGCCGAGATGCGCGCACGCCACGACGACTGCGAGATCGTCTGGCGCGTGTATCTCAACGGCGTGGACTGCCGCACGGACGCGGAGGCCTTCTGCATGTCCAAGTACTCCAACTCCTGGGGCTTCCTGTCCTTCCAGAACGCCGAGCCCATCGGGTACTGCACCAGCATGGTCACCCTGGACCTGGGCCACGCCAACTTTGACCGGATGGACTTTGTCTCCACGATGCCCCATCTGAAATACCTGATCGTCGGCGGCGTGAACCAGCTCAAAAGCATCGAGCCGCTGCGCAATGCCGAGGAACTGTACTATCTGGAGATGTTCTTCACCGACGTGCACGATCTCGAGCCCATCCTCCATCTGCCCAACCTGCGGCATCTGAACATCAGCCACCAGCGGCTCAACGATTATACCCAGCTCTTTGAGATGACCCAGCTCGAGCGTCTGTGGTGGGTGGACAGCGGCCTGAGCGAGGCGCAGCAGAACGAGCTGCGCGAGGCGCTGCCGAACACCAGGATCTGTTTCTGGGCCTGGGAGGACAACGCCGTCGGCAACTACTGGCGCGACGATCCCAGCTATCGCGAGATGCGCGATAACCTGGGTATGAACTACAACGTGATTGCGTAAAGGAGAGGTAAGCATGACAGCCCTGGAACGTTTCTTGATCTATGTGAAGATCCACACCGCCAGCAGCGAAAACATCGAGCGCACCCCCACCGAGGAGCGGGAGTTTGACCTGTCCCGCGTGCTGGAAAAGGAAATGAAGGACATCGGCCTTGAGCGGGTCTTTGTGGACGAGCACGCCTATGTCTACGGCTTCCTCCCGGCCACGCCCGGCTGCGAGAAGCTGCCCTGCGTGGGCTTTATCGCACACCTGGACACGATCCCCGACTTTTCGGGCGAGAACGTGCGTCCGCAGCTGATCGAAAACTATGACGGCGGCGACGTGGTCCTGGGCTCCAGCGGCCGCGTGCTGACCGCGGAGGTCAACCCCAACCTGCCGCGTCTCAAGGGCCACACCCTGGTCACCACCGACGGCACCACCGTTCTGGGCGCCGACGACAAGGCGGGCATCGCCGCCATCATGACAGCCTGCGAGCGCGTCGTCGCCGAGGGCCGCCCCCACGGCCCCATCGCCGTCTGCTTCACCCCTGACGAGGAGGTGGGCCACGGGGCCTCGCTGCTGGATCTGGAGCGCTTCGGCGCCGACTTTGCCTACACCGTGGACGGCGGCGAGCTCAACGAAATCAACTACGAGACCTTCAACGCCGCCTCGGCCAAATGGGAGGTGCGCGGCTTCAACATCCATCCCGGCAGCGCCAAGGACAAGATGATCAACGCCTCTCTGGTGGCCATGGAGATCAACGCCATGCTGCCCGCCGGCGCCGTGCCCGAGAAAACCGAGGGCTACGAGGGCTTCTTCCATCTGACCGATATGTCCGGCACGGTGGAGAGGGCGGAGCTGAGCTATATCCTGCGCGACCACGCCGCCGCGGGCCTGCTGGAAAAGGAAAAGCTCATGCGCCTCATCGAAAAGCAAATCAACGAAAAGTACGGCGAGGGCACGGCGAATCTCACGATCCGCGAGCAGTACCGCAACATGGCGGAGCCTCTCCATGCGCATATGGAGATCGTGGAGCTGGCCCGCAAGGCGGTTCGCAGACTGGGTCTGGAGCCTGTGTGCGTCCCGGTCCGCGGCGGCACCGACGGCTCCCAGCTGTCCTTCCGCGGCCTGCTCTGCCCCAATCTGGGCACCGGCGGCTACGCCTGCCACGGCCCCTATGAGCATACCAGCGCCGAAAATCTGGACGGCGCGGCGCGGCTGGTGGAGGCTATCATCGACGAAATCCGCCTCTGAAATCCGATCGTATACGAAACAACCCCGGGACCTGAACGGTCCCGGGGTTGCTTTATGTGGTTCCGGAAAGAATCAGAAGCGGATTTTGTCGCGGGTGATGTCCTTGAGGGACGGCGCGCCGCACATCTTCATGGTGCCCTTGAGCTCGGCCACCAGCTTGTCATAGAGAACCCTTACGCCCTCGGCGCCCGCGCCGTAGAGCATCGTGGCAAAGGGACGGCCCACCAGGACCGCGTCGGCGCCCAGCGCCAGGGCACGGAAGATGTCCACGCCCGAGCGGATGCCGCCGTCCACGAAGATCACGGTCTGGCCCTTGACGGCGTCGGCGATCTCGCCCAGCACCTCTGCCGTGGAGGGCACGCCGCCCTGCACGCGGCCGCCGTGGTTGGACACCACGATGCCCGCTGCGCCGGCCTCAACGGCTTTCTTGGCGCCGGCCACGGTCATGATGCCCTTGACGATAAAGGGCTTGCCGGCGTGCTCGATGATCTCGCGCATTTCCTCCACGGTCTTGCTGCCGGCCTTGCCGCCCTGCTTCTGCAGGAAGGGAAGACCCGCCGCGTCCACATCCATGGCGGCGGCGAACACGCCGTGGGCGTTGAGATCGTCCAGCTTTTCAAACACGACCTCTTTGGCCCAGGGCTTGATGGTCGGGATGGAAAGCCCGCCCAGCGCGCCGCTCTCGGCAATGGCGTCCTTCATGATCTGGGGGTTCACGCCGTCGCCGGTGAAGGCCAGAATGCCGCAGTCGATGGCGCCGCGCATCATCTCGGCGTTGTAGGTGTCGTCGGTGTACTTCTTGCCGTAGTGCATGTCCACGGCGCCCAGGGGCGCCACGAACAGCGGCGCGGAGAAGCGGCGGCCGAACAGCTCAAAGGAGATGTCGGGATCCACCACGCTCTGGCAGAGCGTGTCCATGTTCACGAAGATCTCCTGCCACTTGTCATAGTTGCGCGCAGCGGCGTTGCCGGGAGCCTTGCTGCCAGGACCGGGCACGTTGTTGCCGCAGGCTTTGCCGTTGCAGACCGGACAGGCCATGCAGTGGGGCGCGGTTTGCTTTCTTGCTTCCTCTAAGATTTCTTTGTATTCCATGATCGCTCTCTCCCAACGTCAAGTAATCGGACTTGCAGTTTTATTATCTTCTATTGCACCCAAAATGTCAAGGCGCAACGCCCGTCCCGTCAAAAGCGGGGATCTCTTCGGCGGTGGCGGAGGCGCGCTCCTGCCAGTAGCCGTTCTCGATCCCGCAGCGCAGCATATAGCGGATCAGGTGCTCGTTGGTTTCCCTGTCCACCCGCTCGCCCAGCGCCCCCAGCTTTTCCATACCCGGCATGGGGGTGTACTGGCTCATGAGGGAAAAGAGCACGCTGCCCGGCGCAAAGCTGTCCGCCACAAAGTCGATGGCGCCCAGAGAATTCTCGATCTCGCCCGGCAAAATCAGATGCCGGATCAGAACGCCGGAGCGCAGCCGTCCGCCCTCATCCATTTTGTAAGGCCCGGTCTGGCGGAACATCTCGCGGATGGCCTCGGCCGCCACGGCCGGATAATCGGCCGCCGCGCTCAGACGACCGGCCAGAGCGCTGTCGCTGTATTTGTAGTCCGGCATGTAGATCTGTACCAGCCCCTCCATGGAGCGCAGCGTCTCCACGCTCTCATAGCCCGAGCTGTTCCAGACCACGGGGATGCCCAGCTCCAGCCCCTCCAGCGCCTGCCGCACGGCCCGGCTGTAGTGGGTCGGGGTCACGAGATCGATGCAGTCCACGCCCTCGTCCCGCAGCCGCAGCATCATGCCGCGCAGCTCCTCCACACTCACTTCCCGCCCGGCGGTCACGCCCCGGCTGATGTCCCTGTTCTGGCAGAAGACACAGCGCAGGTTGCAGCCCACAAAAAAGATCGCACCCGCGCCGTTTTCTCCGGCCAGACAGGGCTCTTCTCCGAAGTGGGCGGCGGCGCGCGCGACGCGCGGAAGGGCTCCCGCACGGCAAAAACCGTCGGAGACTGAAGGGCCCCTCACAGCGCCGCAGCGGCGCGGACAGTCACGACAAATAAATTCCATCTTTTTCCTTTCCAGGCGTCCGTCAATATGCTAAAAAGACTGCCAGTTTTTCGGGTTAATTATAGCGCTTGTTTGTGAAATATGCAACAAAATGAAAAAGGCGAAAAATAGTACATGATTTTTTGAGTTTTTGTGTTAAAATTTAACCAAACAGGGAAAAAGCGTATAGTTTTTTCTCTGCTGAAGGGGGAAAAAGAGGGTCATGCTCAACATCGTGCTCGTAGAGCCCGAGATCCCGCACAACACCGGGGCTGTGGCGCGTACCTGCGCCTGCACCGGGGCGCGGCTTCATCTCATCCGGCCGCTGGGCTTTGACATTTCGGACAAGGCTGTCAAGCGCTGCGGACTGGACTACTGGCACCTGGTTGATCTGACCGTCTATGACAACCTGGACGCGTTTTTTGAAAAGCAGGGCGATTCCCATCTGTTCCTGGCCACCACCAAGGCGCCCCGCGCTTACAGCGAGGTCGATCTCTCCGGCAGCGATGTCACGCTGATGTTCGGCAAGGAGACGGCCGGCCTGCCGCTGTGGCTGCGGGAAAAATACCGCGACAACTGCATCCGCATCCCCATGAAAGACGAGGCCAGAAGCCTCAACCTGTCCAACTCCGTTGCCATCCTGGCCTACGAGGCGCTGCGCCAGCAGGGCTTCCCGGGTCTGCTCGGCGTCGGAGAGATGGGATAACAATCCGTTTTATCTAAATTTTAGGAGGATACAAATGAACTACAACAAGAAGACCGTTTACGACGTAGACGTCAAGGGCAAGAAAGTTCTTCTCCGCTGCGATTTCAACGTCCCCCAGGACAAGAAGACCGGCGAGATCACCTCTGACAAGCGCATCAAGGCCGCGATCCCCACGATCAAGTACCTGCTGGACAACGGTGCCGCCGTTATCGCCTGCTCTCACCTGGGCAAGCCGGCTGCCACCTTCGACGGCTATGTGAAAAAGCAGGTCGAAAAGGGCAAGAACGAGGCCGACATCACCCGTGAAGACTGGGAGAAGTCCCTGGCCAAGCTGACTCTGGCTCCCGTTGCCAAGCGTCTGAGCGAGCTGCTGGAGATGGACGTCATCTTCGCCGCCGACACCATCGGCCCCGACGCCCAGGCCAAGGCCGCTGCGCTGCAGCCCGGCCAGATCCTGCTGCTGGAGAACCTGCGTTTTGCCAAGGGCGAGACCAAGAACGACCCTGCCTTTGCCAAGGCCCTGGCTGACATGGCGGAGATCTTTGTCTCCGACGCTTTCGGCACCGTGCACAGAGCCCACGCCTCCACCGCCGGCGTCGCCGCTTACCTGCCCGCTTACTCCGGACTTCTTGTTGATAAAGAGCTCTCCATCATGGGCAAGGCCCTGGACGATCCCAAGCGCCCCTTCGTCGCGGTGCTCGGCGGCGCCAAGGTCTCCGACAAGATCAACGTCATCAACAACCTGCTCGAGAAGGCCGACACCATCATCATCGGCGGCGGCATGGCTTACACCTTCAAGAAGGCCCAGGGCTTCGAGGTCGGCAAGTCCCTGCTGGAGGCTGACCGCCTGGACTACGCCAAGGACATGATCGCCAAGGCCGAGGCCAAGGGCGTCAAGTTCCTGCTGCCGGTTGACAACTACTGCGCGGCCGAGTTCTCCGCCGATGCCGAGCCGATCCTGGTCGAGGGTGACATTCCCGCGGATCTGATGGGCATGGATATCGGCCCCAAGACCGTGGCCCTGTTCTCCGAGGCGGTTGCCAACGCCGGCACCATCGTCTGGAACGGCCCCATGGGCGTGTTTGAGTTCGACAAATTTGCCAACGGCACCAAGGCCATGGCTCAGGCTCTGGCCGAGTCCGGCGCCATCACTATTGTCGGCGGCGGCGACAGCGCGGCTGCGGTCGAAAAGCTTGGCTTTGCCGACAAGATCACCCACATCTCCACCGGCGGCGGCGCCAGCCTCGAGTTCCTCGAGGGCAAGGAGCTGCCGGGCGTGGCCTGCCTGCTGGACAAGTAAAAAAACAACCGATCAAAGGGACGAAACGCCCCTCATCCGTCAGACAAAGTCTGACACCTAACGGTTTGCCGCAAGTGCCGTTTGCGGCACTCGCCTGAAGGCGTTTGCCGCAAGGCGGAGCGGCTGCACAAATTCCGTCCCGCCTTTCTCTGCCACTGGCAGCGGCGGGCCGCAATTCTCCCGAAGGAGAAGGCTATAAAGAAGGAGATTGAAATGAACAGAAAATACCGTAAGACCATTATCGCGGGCAACTGGAAGATGAACATGCTCGCGTCCGAAATCAAGCCCTTCATCGAGCAGCTGAAGGAAAACATGCCCAAGACCAAGACCTGCGACGTCGTGCTGTGCACCCCCGCGGTGATGGTTCCCGCCATGGTCAAGTTCGGCAAGGAGTGCAAGGTCGCCGCCGGCGCCGAGGACGTCTCCAAGTTCGAAAAGGGCGCCTATACCGGTGAGATCAGCGCCGCCCAGCTGGCGGACGTGGGAGCCAAGTACTGCATCGTTGGCCACAGCGAGCGCCGCCAGTACCACGGCGAGGACGATATGCTCGTCAACGCCAAGGCCAAGGCCCTGCTGGAGAAGGGTATCAACCCCATCATCTGCGTGGGCGAGAGCCTGGAGCAGCGTGAGATGGATCTGACCATGGAGTACGTCGCCTACCAGGTCAAGGCCGCCCTCAGCGGCATTGACGCCACGGCTCTGCGCCGCTGCGTGATCGCCTACGAGCCCATCTGGGCCATCGGCACCGGCAAGACCGCTACCGCCGAGCAGGCGCAGGAAGTCTGCGAGGGCATCCGTGCCGTCATCCGCAAGATCTACGGCGCCCGTCCCGCCCGTGCCGTCTCCATACTCTACGGCGGCAGCATGAACGCCAAAAACGCCCAGGAGCTGCTGGCCTGCCCCGACATCGATGGCGGCCTCATCGGCGGCGCCTCCCTCAAACCCGTTGATTTCTCTGTCATCATCAAGGCCACCGATCAGGAGTAAAGGAGAGAATATCCCATGATGAAATTAGTTCTGGTACGCCACGGCGAAAGCGAATGGAACAAGCTGAACCTCTTCACCGGCTGGACCGACGTGGATCTGAGCGAAAAGGGCCACGAGGAAGCTATCCAGGGCGGCAAGATCCTCAAGGAAGAGGGCTTCGACTTTGACGTCGCCTACACCTCCCGCCTCAAGCGCGCGATCCACACCCTCAACCACATCCTGGACGAGCTGGACCGCAACTGGATCCCCGTGTACAAGTGCTGGCAGCTCAACGAGCGCCACTACGGCGCCCTGCAGGGCCTGAACAAGGCCGAGACCGCCGCCAAGTACGGCGACGAGCAGGTCAAGATCTGGCGCCGCTCCTTCGACGTGACGCCCCCCGCTCTGGAGCCCAGCGACGAGCGCGCCCCCCAGAACCAGGATATGTTCCGCGACATCCCGGCCGATCAGCTACCGCTGACCGAAAGCCTGGCCATCACCATCGAGCGCGCGGTGCCCTTCTTCAACGAGGTCATCAAGCCCCAGATGCTCGCCGGCAAGCGCGTGATCATCGCCGCCCACGGCAACTCGCTGCGCGCCCTGGTCAAGTACTTTGACGACATGACGCCTGAGCAGATCCTCGGCGTCAACATCCCCACCGGCGTGCCGCTGGTCTACGAGTTCGACGACAACTTCAACGTGATCCGTCACTACTACCTGGGCGACCAGGAGGCTCTCAAGGCCAAGATGGAGGCCGTTGCCAACCAGGGCAAGGCCAAGTAAGCTCGCCTTACAAAAAACGTGGATATGGAAGTGAATTTCCATATCCACGTTTTTTCATGACAGAATCAGTCCACGAAAAAGAATCCGGAAAACCAAACGGTTTTCCGGGTTCTTTTTCAGCAGCAGCAGAAACGGTAGCCGCACAGGGGTCCAAGACACACGTTTGCGGCGCACAGGGCCAGAAAGAAGCGATCCGGCGAAAGGCCGCTGCGGTAATTGGTGGTGTAGCTCTGGTAAAAGTCGCCGCCGCTCTGCAGCTGCGAGAGGAGCGCGCGGTAATCCTCGTTGTCCGGCTCGATCTCCACGGCCTTCTTTGCACTCTCCAGCGCGGCGATCTTGTTGCCCAGATACATGTTGGCGCCGGCGTGCAGATAATACCACTTGCCGTCGCGTTCCGCCAGCGGCACCCCGGACAGGGCGGTGATAGCCTCGCGGTACATGCCGTTGCGGATATAGCTCTTGGCGGCGGTATACTCGCTTCGCTCGCTCTGGCGGTACTGCTGTGACTGACCGTAAGCGGAGAAGGGGTCGGAATAGCTGTAGCCGCCCCAGCCCCAGGAGAAGGGGTCCTGAGCCGCGCCGTACTGCTGATAAGCGCCGGAGCTTGGGCTCGGCGCGACATCGCCGCTCTTGATCCGGTCATAGGCGTCGTTGATTTCGTTCATTTTCTCCGCCGCCGAGGCGTCTCCCGGATTCATGTCCGGGTGGTAACGCTTGGCCAGATCCCGATATGCTTTTTTGATTTCCTCGTCGCTGGCGTCGGGCGAGACGCCGAGCACCTTATACGGGTCCTGTACCATCTTGGCTTCCCCTCGCGTCGGAGTATTTTTGATCGAAGCGCGTCCACACGCCCGCGCAGAGAATGTTGTCCAGCAGATCCTTGTCCTGCACCAGCGGCAGCCGGTCATAGGAGCGCAGACATTGGCCCAGCAGCATCTGCAGGATCTCTCGAAAATAGAGGGCGTTGTCCAGCCCGTAGCGCCGCCGGAAGGGGTTATAGCGATTCCGCAGCGCGTCGCTGTCCAGGTCGAGACAGGCGTCCATAATGTAGATAAAGCGCCCCAGCTCCGTCCCCATGGCGCGCAGCGTGTCTTGCCAGCGGTCGTCACGCAGCACGAACAGCTTGCCCATCAGCGCGCCGAACGCGGCTGCGGCTTCGTCTGGCGATTCCCGCTTTTGTCGCTCCAGCTCGCTTAGCGTCCCGATGCCCTCGGCCATGGCGCGGCACTGGCGCGGGTACCTGTCGCAGACGCGCCGGTAAGCGCGCGCAAGGGCGGCGCCCTCCGCGGCGGAGAGCAGGCTGCCGTCGTCGTTCCAGTCGTCCGCGCATTTGAGATAGCCCAGCGCCACGTTCAGATCGGCGGCGTAGGCGGTGATGTCATTGGAAAACCAGGGCCGGCTCTTGAAGGGGTGAGCGATGCAGACCTCATCACCCGCGCGCTCCTCCGGTTCATAAAGGGAGGAGAGCAGCAGAACGAGAAAGGTCATGTCGTAGTTCAGCGTCAGCCCGGCCAGTTGGCCGTGTCTGTCGCGCAAAGAGCGGCAAAGCCCGCAATAGCAGGCTTTGTAACGCGCAGTGCGCTCTTCGTCCAGCAGGTCGGTCCGCGCCGTGAGAGTGCCGAACATCAGCTTTTTCCGGTGAAGGAGGTGCCGCACTTGCGGCAGACGATCTTGATCTTGCCGCGTCCCTTGGGCACGCGCAGCGTGGCCCGGCAGGAGGGGCAGACGAAAAATTTATAGTCCCGCCGCTGCTTCCAGCGCTCACCCAGCAGGCGCAGACGCGACTGCAATTTGTATTTGGCTCGCAGGTAGCGGTTGTTCTCGTCCTGGCGCTTGTACAGGTTGCGCGAGAGCATGCGGAAATAGATGTACACCAGCAGCGCCAGCACCAGCAGATACATGGCCCCGCCCGTAAAGGAGGAGACGATGATCAGCACCAGCTCCACGACCAGCAGAAACAGATTGAACTGATCGTTGCCGTTTCGACCGGCCATGAATGCGGCGGAGCGCCGGCGGGCGTTGAGGAAGAATTGACTGAGGCGTTCTTTCATGCTGTGATCCTCTTGAAAGAATAAAAATTCTTAAGGAAAGTGTACCACAACAGCACAGGAAAACATCACAAATTTGTGAACAAGGAGAAAAGAATCATCAGACGCGCTCACCCTTGCGTGCGCGCAGACTCAGCTCCACGATCGATTCACACAGCTCGCCGTAGCTCATGCCGGCCACAGCGGCGGCCTTGGGGATCAGACTGTTGGGGGTCATGCCCGGCAGGGTGTTGACCTCGAGACACCAGATCCGCCCGTCCCGGTCCAGAATAAAGTCGGCGCGGGAATAGACGCTCAGTCCCAGCGCCCGGTGGATCCTCAGCGCGGCCTCGCCCAGAAGCTGCTGCTCCGCGCCGGTAATGGGAGCGGGGCAGATCTCGCGGGCGCCTTCGCTGCCGCTCTGGTACTTGGCCACATAGTCAAAGGTGGAGCCTTCCGGCGGGACAATCTCTATGGCGGACAGAGCCCGGTCGCCCAGAACGGGCACGGTCAGCTCGCGGCCGGTGATCTTTTCCTCCACCACCACGCGGTTGCCGTAGCGAAGCACGTCGTGCAGGGCGTCCTCCAGTTCCTCGCGGGTATCCGGCAGCTGCACGCCGATGGACGAGCCGCCGTTGACCACCTTGACGGCGCAGGGCACGCTCAGCTCTTCCAGCAGGCGGGGAATGTCCGCCTCCGTGAAGTACAGCTCACGCCAGGCCGGTGTGCGCACGCCGCAGGAATCCATGATGCGCTTGGCCACGGCCTTATCCATGGCCATGGCGCTTCCCAGATAATCCGAGCCCGTGTAGGGAACGCCCATCAGATCCAGCGCGGCCTGAATCTTGCCGTCCTCGCCGTCGGCGCCGTGCAGACCCAGAAATACGCAGTCCGCCAGCGCGCAGATGGCCAGCACGTTCTTGCCCAGCCGGCTGGGCCCCTGGTCGAGGCGCGCGGCGCGCACCGCGGCCAGATCCGGCGCGGTCTTTTCGATCGCCACGTTGCCGCAGAAACCGTCCGGCGCGTCAAAAGCATCGGCCAGAGAGCCCTGATAGCCCTCCAGTCCGAGAAACATATCCACAAAAATCGCCTTGTGACCGCGCTCACGCAGCGCCTTGCATACGGAGGTGCCGGTCACCAGCGAGACATGGCGTTCGGTCGAGATACCGCCGCCGAGAACTACGATTTTCAAATTCGTCGCTTCCTTCCACGTTGCATATTTTATAAAATACCACGTTGTATGCGGATGCACAAGAAAAACTTGTTCCGCCGGGGAACTAAACAGACAAGGGAAGGCGTTGACAATTGTCGGTTTCAATTTTATGATGGGAAAAAGCACAAAAGGGGGCAGAGGGAATGACCGACACCGCTTTAGAGCTCCGGGCGCTTTGCCTGAGAAGCACGCAGATCAGCGAAACCGGCTTTGCCGTGGATCTGCGGGCCGAGACCGCGCTCTGGCACCGGCTTGTCTCCGCTCTGGGACGCCGCAGCGCCTACCGTCTGGCGGCCGAGACCCTGTGCCGCGCCTATCGGGAGCGCTACGGGCGCGACTTCCTGTTCAGCGAGAGCTGTCTGGCCTTCGAGATCGCCTACCATGCCGACGCCTATTTCTGGACACAGGGCTGCGGCCACCATGTGCGGCATCTGACTACGCTGCTGTTCTCGCGCGACAAGCTGGCGCGGCATTGCGAGGTCATCGACATCTCCACTTCGGACACGGCCATCTTCAAGCAGCGGCTGATGTTCGGCTATGCCGCGGGTGTGCGCGCCCTCTACCGGGGGACGGAGGCAGATCCTTTTCGGCGCCTTCCGCTGGGGCTGGCCCGGCGAAAAAAGTGAGAACGGAAAAAAGGCAGCGTGCCGTGTGCACGCTGCCTTTTGCTGTATGGTTACTCTTTGACGCCGCAGACCTGGTACATCCGCTCGTCCGACACCACGCAGCTGACCCGCAGATGCCGG
>ONSQ01000019.1 GCA_900320465.1 uncultured Eubacteriales bacterium | reverse complement strand
GGACGTGAACAAGGCCGAGGCCCACTCCACCACCAACAACACCGCGGCCGTCATCGGCGGCACCTACACCGTCGGTTCGCTGAAAGTGCGCGCCATTGCCGCACCCAGCGTGCGGGCAGAGGCCAGCTCCGGCAACCTGTCCCTGGGTCTGGTCACGGTCGGCAGCCTGTCTGCCAAGGCCTTCAGCCAGGATACGGTCAGAACGACCCTGGACGGCGCGAAGATCACGATCCTCAACGGCGGCGCCGACATCAGCGCATCACGATCCTCAACGGCGGCGCCGACATCAGCGCCGAAGCCAGCGCCGATTCCTACGCCCGCTCCGAGAAGGGCGGCCAGCTGGCCGTCGTCTCGGTCACCATGGCCAAGGCGGAAGCCAGCGTCGGCACCGACACCGACAAGCGCGAGAGCGTCCGCGTCACCGTGCGCGGCGGCATGCTGAAGGCCAGGGACGATATCCTCATCACGGCCCGCAACGCCGGCCACGCCGAAGCGGTGGTGCAGAAGGGCTGGACCGTCAGCGCCATCGGCGTGGACGTCACCAAGCTCCCCACCATGTCCTACTATGACACCGCGGTCTCCATCCTGGATGACGCGCAGCTCGTCTCCGAGGAGGGCAGCGTGGACATCCTCTCTTCGGACAAGCCGGTTGCCCGCAGCGTAGCCAAGGGCACCAACATCGGCTTCCTGGTGGACGCCGAGAAGACCCGCGGCGAGAATACCCTGTATACCAACAACTACCTGACTGTCCAGGCCTTCATCAGCGCGTACGAGGCGCTGCGGATCCGGGCCATGTCCAGTGTCACCATGATCGCCCAGACCGAGGCGAACGGCGGCGGATTCTTCAGCGGCAAGCGGCTTTACGCCGAAAACACGCTGGACCGCAACGTGCGTGTGACCGTGTCGGACGGCAGCGAGCTGCGCTCCGATTACGGCGACATCACCGTCGCCGCCGTGGCGGGCGAGAATGACTGGCTCGTCAGCTGGGCGCGCGTCACCTCCGGCGGCGTGGTCTCCCTGGGCGAGGCGGAAGCCAGGACGGTCAACACCACCCTCGCGTATCTGACCGTGGGCAAGGTAAACATCTACGACCGCTACAACACGGTCAACCTCTACGTGGACACGCCTGTGCCCAAGATGCACACCACGGCCTATGCCAACTGCTCCGGTCTGGGCGTGCACCCGGAGGCTTACGCGTCCAACTACCTGTTCCTGTCCGCGCTCAACTCCCTGAACGGCGGCGCGCCCGGCAGTGACGGCGCCATCATCGAGGCGCGGCATGTGAACATCAACACCTTCGTCAGCAAGATGGACGCTTACGCGCTGACCTATGCCAAGGGCAAGGCTCTGGGCGCCAATGTGGACGCCAGATCCACCAACGACTTCGTGATCCTCTCCCAGGTCGATGTTTCCAACGCCGACATCACCGGTCACGACAGCACCACGATCTACGCCTCCACGCTTCCGGAGTATCTGGAAAAGAACATCCACAGCGACTCCCGCATCCAGCTCGACGCGGTAGGCGACGGCTATGCCAGAAGCTATGTGCACCGCCAGTTCCAGAGCAACACCCGGATCAACTCCGGCGTCACCTTCCGTGGTGCCCAGCTGACGGTCACCGCGTATGAGATCCCCGGCGCGCGCATCGCCATGAGCGAGCACACCGGCGGCTTCATCCGCAAGCATACCAGCGACGGAGGCACCGACGACATCCGCCGCAGCGCCGAGATCGCCGACGGCACCATCCTCTATCTGGGCGACGCGGCCGCGGGCATCCACTTCGATATCTCCATCTACCACGGCCAGCTGCTCATCCGCCAGGTCGGCGTGAAGAGAGAGGCTGTCATCTGGACGGTTGCGGGCGACGACATCAGCTTTGCCCCCATCGTCAACCAGCTGCCCGGCTACGCTTTCCTGGGCGACTGCACCAAGATCGGCGCCCTGACGGTTTATGACCAGGCGTGGATCCCGGCCGTGACCTTTACCAACCGCACGGACAAGAACATCATCCTCTCCTCCGTGACGCCTCAGAACACGGGCTACATCATGCCGCGCGTCATCACGCGCGACGCGGCGCCCACCGCGGTGGATCTGCGCAAGCATCCCGCCGGCTCCGACTTCCTGGTGGAGAACTGGCTGGACGGCGACGTGGCCGTGCAGGGCTTCCTGCCCTTCTACAACGGCAGCGTGGAGTTCCGCTGGATCGGCGAGACGGGCGGCGCTTTGACGGGCTGCGACTATGTGGTCGACGTGAACCTGGCCGGTGAAGCCGGGGACGTGACCGGCGGCCAGGTGGCGCCCATCTGGGCCCACACGCTCAGCATCGTCAACGCCGGCTCCGTCGGTACCGCGGATCAGGATCTGAAGGCCTATGTGTTCGCCAACCGCGACGAGGCCGACCAGGTGCTGGACGGTCTGGTGAACGTGGGCGCCTCCGGCGACATCCACCTGTATATCAAGCCGCTGATCGCCGAGGTCGTTCCCGCCGCCTCCATGCCGGCCAACGGCGCCATGGGCGACAGCTCGCCCGACGACAGCCGCGTGGATATCCACGAGGTAGTGAGCACCGAGGGCAGCGTGTACCTGACGCTGGATGTGGCTGCGCGCCTCTATATCAAGCTCGATACCGTCACGGTGGCGATCCCCGTTCCCGACACTGTCAGCTATATCTACGCTTCCACCGAGCTGACCACGCTCACCGCTAACGCGGAGCTGGACGGCATGGATCTGCTCAGCCGGTATGTCCAGCATTACGATCCCATGAGCGGTGCCTACACCTACCTGCTGCCCAACGGCGTGGTGCTGTATATCGACGCGCAGGGGAACGTGATCCGCGTCGAGGAGAACGGGACCACCTTGGACGTGGGCGATTATGAGTTCGTCGACGCCAATCACGTCCGCCTCACCGAGGGCATCGACATCGACCTGCAGACCGGCGAGATCAACGTCCAGGACGGCACAGCCTACGAGGTGCTGCTCAGCGCTCTGCTGGGCGACCGTTTCCTGGCGGATCTGCGCAGCGGCGCCATCACCATTCGCGTGGTCCAGTCCGACTACACCGAGAACGCCGACGGTTCGCTGACGCTCAACAGCGCAACCGAGCGCGAGATGACGCTCAAACAGCTTGCCGCGAACGACCAGTACAACGGCTATATGGGCTTCCCGCGGACTCGTTTCAAGTACTACTACTTCAGCGAGCTTCGTCCCAGCGTGGAGAAGATCAGCGCCGGCGAGGTTTGCTACCTGGTGGTACACGATACCGAGACCAACAGTGTGCGGCTCTTTGCCATGGATTCCACCGCAACGCAGTACAGCGGTGACACCGTGGAAGATTTTCTGTACAATTATTCGGAGGGAAGCGGAGAATCTTCCCATATGGTGCCGATCGGGACCGTTACCGTCAACGGCAAGAGCTACTATCTGGTCGATAATGAGACCCCGGTTGCGCACGGCGGCCACGAATTCATCGTCGACGACTTCCTTGGCAGCGGTATCCAGGTCTATATCCTGAATGACGATGTTCCGAGGATCTATCTCACCACACTGGAGCAGTCCTTTGTCGATCCAAGTATCTGGTATATCGTTCCCGACGTCCTGGACGAATCGCATGCGCTGTACGTTATCAACCTCAGCAACGGCATGTTCACCGTACCCTGGGAGCTGGGCCACGAGTTTGATCCGACCAATCCCGCCGACGTCTTCTGGCAGAAAATGCAGGGCAAGATCTGGTCCTACTCCGAGGAGGCCAGTGTCCTTACCAGCGCCAGACAGATCCTTTCGGTCGGCAACGCGGACGCATATCCGAGAATCCCGGCCAATGGCCCGGACGGCGTGAGCTATGCGCTTGCCATGAAGGACGGCGAGAGCTATTACGTCCTCAATACCACACTCTACAGCTATGAGCTGCTCGTTCACTTCACGGATCTGACGGAGGTGTCCGCCTCCCTCACCGGCGAATACGACGCCACCGGCCTTGCCTGCTCCACCGATACACCCAATCTGGAGCTGCGGCAGGAGGGCGGCGAGAGTTACCTCTACAACACCTCCACCCACGAGCAGGACGCCGTCGTCAGCCAGGAGATCGTGCCCGACGCCACCGGCCTGTGGAGCATCGAGCACGAGGCGATCATCAACGGCTCGGCCCAGAACGTGACCTTCACCTGGACTGCCTCCAACCGTCTGGGCGAGGACAGCGACTACGTCTACTACACCGCCAGCTATTCCATCCCCGGCGCAGGCGACGAAGAAAGCAGCCCGTGCTGCAACATCATCGTCCGTGTGGCCAAGGGCGACGAGGGCACGCTGGATCCCGCCAACCCCGACAGCTACGACCGCAGCCACAGCGCCGACGTGGTCCGCTACAACGCCTCCACCGAAAGCTATGAGCTCGTCCGCTCCGGCGCCACCGCCGTCGAGGGCTTCGAGGACCGCGGCAGACGCCGCGTGACCACCGCCTCCGGCATCGTGGCCGAGTACAACATCAACGACGCGCACGAGTATGCCACCGCTTCGGATATCGAGTCGTCCCGCCTGGTGTTCCGTGTGGGCGGCGCGCCCGAGGACGGCAGGGGAGCCATGCTCAGCGTGGAAGGCCCGGTCCTGGATACCCTGTATGCGCGTCCGCAGCAGGTTTCCACCAGCCAGTACGAGGGTCTGGCCTACCAGATCTACGATACCCTGTATCTGACGGGCGACGGCAGAGTGCTGAGCATCAACGGCAGCTTCTCCGCCATCTATGACGGCGAGACCTACACCTCCGACAACACGATCCTCAGCCACATGGGCACCGTGGGCGTGACGCAGGAAAACGATCCCCACGTAGTGCTGCGCGCCGGCGGCAAGGTCTATAAGGAGCAGCTCAGCGATCATGTGGCCACCGACGTCACCGGCCGGTACTACTTCTGCGCCGACGGCGAGACCAACTGGACCGCCATTGACCCGGCCGACGTGCTCAACGGCTTTGGCAACTATCCCTACATCGACAGCAACGGCGCGAACGCCGTCATCACCCCCGCGGTGCTGACCCACGACGGCGCCGACACGGTGGTAGCCGCCGTGATGCAGTACGACATCCCCTTCCTCACCATCACCAGCAGCCCGGACGGCATCCTGTATTACACGATCCCCGTCTTCCAGGGCGGCGAGCTGGCCGGTTACGTCCGCGCCGGCTCCGACGGCACGGTGGAGCGTCTGGACGACCGCACCCCGGCCCATGTGATGACCGAGACGCCGGGTGTGGATTACCTGCTCACCAGCGTTTCGGCGGCGGAGGAAGTGGTCATTACGATCCTGGATCCCGACGCGCATCTGACCGACAACGACCCCAGCGGCAGCGACGGCATCGATATCAACGCCGGCAGCGACGGCCATCCCGGCAGCATCACCTTCGTCACCGACGGCGGCGAGGGCAGCATCGGCAAGCCGGACAACGATATCGAGATCGACACCCACGGCGGTACGGTCAGCTTCGAGACCACCGACGGCGAGAAGATCGTCAAGAACGACACCTACATCTACATTCCCGAGAACGACGTGGTTCTCGCTCCCATCATCCTGGACGACGCGATCCTCCAGCTGGTCACCGGCGACGGCAGCATCGAGGGCGGCAGCGTGACCGTCATCAACGGCGGCAACGGCATCTTCTTTACCGACCGCGACGACGATCCGCCCCACAACACCGAGCGCGACCACGACACGGCCCCGTCGGATGGCAACATCAGCTTCACGAAGGTGACCGTGGACGGCGACAGCTCCCTGACCATTGAGGGCAGGGGAGACGTCAGCCTGGGCGACACCTCCGTCACCGACAACAGCAAGCTCAACGTCGTCAGCAGCGAGGGTGACTTCCACGGCGAAAACCTGGGCGTCACCGACGGCAGCACCGTCAACATCAGCGCGGCCAAGGATGTGGATCTGTACCAGATCCGCTGCGTGGACGGCACCGTGACCATCACCGCGGGCGAGGATCTGCGCTTCGACAACGCCATCGTCCGCAGAAGCGAGCTGAACCTCACGGCCGGCGACACGCTGGGCATGCGCGAGGGCGGCGGCACGCTGTGCGGCGAATACGGCCAGCGCAACTTCATCCAGGTGGACCAGGACGACACCGACGCCACCTCCCACATCTCCCTGTCCGCTGCCGGCCAGCTGGGCGAGGAGGACAACCGCCTCATCGTGGATATCCCCGAGGCCGTGACCCTGTATGTCCCCACGGTGGGCGACATGTACGTGGATTCTCTTACGCTCTTCCCGCGTGTGGAGCGCGAGGGCGAGGTCCGCGACGTGCGCATCACGGCGGACGACCTGTGCTATGACCTCATCAAGCCTGTGGCGCACCCCGACAACCCGCAGGAGAACGAATACAGCGGCGTCGAGGTGGGCACCGGCGAGGATGTGACCGGCGATCTGCTCGCTCACATCCGCGACGAAAAGCACGCGAGTGAGCTGCCCTTCCAGACCAGCGACGAGATCGCCGCCGCCATCGTGGACCGCAAGGGAAGCGACTGGGCCGACGGTCTGGACGAGGACGCGGTCAAGGCTCTGATCGGCGACGAGCACGCCAATGAGACCATCCTCTCCGCCATCAGCGACGACACCGTGACCAGGACGCTGGAGGGCATGCGCTCTACTGAAAAGCCCGTCAGCGATACCGACCGCGCCATCGCCGACTGGATCATCCGGAACAATCCCGGCTATGAGGAGCTGGCTGCGCGCATCGATGCGGGCGAGACCCTCACCGACGACGAGATCTCCGCTCTGCTCACCGGCTTTACGCCCGCCCCGGGCGGCGAGCAGGACTGGCGCAACGCCCAGATGGCCGCCATCCTCTCCACCCCGGACGAACACGGCGACCTCAACGGCGCCGCGGAGCTGCTCTCCGCGCTCAAGACCAGCACCGACGACGGCGAAAAGCAGGCCCTGCTGAGCGCGCTGCTGGAGATCCAGACCGCCGATGGCAGCACCGAGCAGCCCTTCAGCGACCTGGTCGGACTGGTGGGCGAGCTGCTTACCGACGAGGAGAAGGAAGCGCTCAAGCACCAGGCACTGCTGGATTCCGAGATGCCTCCCGAGGCCTCCGGCGGCTACACCGATCCCGAGAGCAAGCCCATCCATGTGGAGATCGGCCAGAGCACCGGCAATACGAACCTTTACAACGACGGCTCCATTGATATCACCGTCACCGGCACCAGTGATCTCATCGTCGAGCTCATCGAATCCGAGCGCGGCGATGTGAAGATCGACGTGCAGGATGGCAGCATCCTCGCCGGCGGTGATCAGGAGCAGAATATCCTTGGCGCGAACATCGACCTGCACGCCTCCGGCAGCATCGGCACCGAGAGCGACCCGCTGAAGCTGCAGCAGCGCGACAACCAGCCCACCGTGGCCGTCCAGGTCCGCGACGAGACGCCCTCCGGCGAGCAGACCGGCACCGTCCGCCGCGACGAGAACGGCAACTGGGTCATGGATACCGCGGTCAGCTTCGACTGGATCCGCAAGGACGTGGAAGACGCCACCATGCGCCTGGACGCCACGGCGGATACCGGCGATATCGCCCTCACCGAGATCGAGGGCGGCACCGGCGTCGGCGTGATCAGCGCCCCCGGCGGCGATGTGATCCTCAACACCGACGGTGACGTGACCGACGTCCGCAGTGACGCCGAGAAGGCTGCCGACGTGGAGAATATCACCTCCGGCGGCGACACCACTGTCAACGCCCCCAACGGCCAGGTGGGTACGGCCGACGATCCCATTGATGTGAACGTGGGCGGCCATATGACCGTCGACGACAAGGACGACATCCATGTGACCTCCAACGAGGATCTGGCCATCACGGCGGATACCCAGGACGGCATCGTGAACGTGCACAGCGACCAGGATCTGGCGCTGGACAACACCTCCAACGCCGCCCACGGCACCGGCGACATGGTGATCCAGGAGGCCACCGCCGGCGGCGATGCCACGGTGAACGTCTCCGGCAACCTCACCGGCAGCACCGAGACCGACTCCGACGGTAACGAAACCGTCAAGCCCAGCGTGGTGAGCGCCGGCGGCAGCGCCGACGTCACGGCGGGCGGCGAGATCCGCGATACGAATGTGACCGCCGACGACGACCACAACGGAAGCGGCAGCGCCTCCGCCACCGCCAACGGCGGCAATGTGACCGATACCAATGTCAGCGCGGGCGAGAACGCCACCGTCACCGCCCACAGCGGCGGCACCGACGAGACGCGCGGCGACGTGGATCACACCAACGTCACGGCCGGCGGCACCGCCACCGTCAACGCCGACGGCGACGTGAACACCAGCGACGGCGCCCTCTTCCAGGGCGACAATGTGAACGTGAACGCCGACACCGACCACGACGGCGACGGCAGCGTGGGCAGCGCGGATAAGCCTGTCCAGGTGGATACCGCCTCCGGCACCAGCGGCAGCGGCGCTCTGGGCGCCACCGGCGCGGAGGTCTTCGTGGAAGAGCAGAGCGGCGATCTGGCCCTGTCCGAGATCACCGCCACCGAGGGCGACGCCGAAATCACCGCGCCCGGCAGCGTGACCGACGCCAATACCGGCAGCCCGGTCCAGGATGCCGCCGACGCGGCCAAGGCCGCCAGCGACGCCCAGAATCTGGCCGACGCGGCAGCCGACGAGGCCGACGTGCTGGACAAGCACGCCGCGCGTCTGGAGGATGAGGCTGCCCAGGCCCGCGCCGACGCCAACGCCGCAGCCGCCGATGCGGCCGCCGCAGCTGCCGAGGCCGCGGCCAAGGACAGCATCGCCACCGCGGCCGAGACCGCCGCAACACAGGCTGCGCAGGATGCGCAGGATGTGCGCGACGATATCGCCGCCATCGACCATCAGATCGATGTGGTCAAGGCCGACACCGGTCTGACCGAGGAAGAGAAACAGCAGCAGATCGAAGTGCTCGAGAACCAGAAGGAAGTGCTGGAACAGAAGCTTGCCGAGAAGGAGCAGGCGGCCGCCGAGGCCAAGGCCGAGGCTGACGCGCTCCGTGCCGAGGCCGACAAGGCCGCGGCGGAGGCAGCGGCGCTCCAGACCATCGCAAACGACAAGGACGCTGTGGCCACCGGCAAGGAGGCCGATGCTGCCAGCGCCCGCGCCGACGCCAACACTGCGGCAGCCGACGCCGCTGCTGCCCAGACCGCGGCCGATGCTGCGAAATCCGCGGCCGAGAGCGCGGCAAATAACGCCGATGCTTCCGATCCCACCGTGGAGACAACAGGGGATCTGACGATCCACTCCGGCGGCGATGTGGGCACGGTGGGCGATCCGCTGGATACCGCCGTCGGCGGTGAACTGATCCTCGACGCCCCCGGCGACGTGGCCATCGCCAACCAGGGCGACCTGCACATCGGTGATCTGGACGCCGGCGATAACGCCGATCCCAACCGCGACGTGCAGATCAGCGTGCTGGGCGATCTGGAATCCGACGATGTGATCACCGGCGGCAGCGCCGAGATCAACGCCTCCGGCGACGTGGGCAGCGCCGACAAGCCCATCGAAACCGATGTGGACAAGCTCTCCGGCACCATCGGCGGCGACGCGGATCTGGTGAACCACGGCGATCTGACCGTGGACGACCTGTCCGTGGGCGGCGATCTGACCCTGGATGTGGAGGGCGACCTCCACGGCGGCGACGCCGCACCCGGCACCGCCAATATCACGGCCGGAACGGCTGATATCAGCGCCGACGGCAACGTGGGCGACAGCGGCGATCCGCTGGAGCTGGCCGTGGACGAGATCAACATCGACGGCGACAATGTGGACGTCCATGCGATCCACGACATCACCATCGACAAGATCACCGGCGACGACGTGACCGTCAGTGTCGACGGCGAGATTTACGCCGGCGACGAGCCCATCAACGTCATCAGCGACAATCTGACGCTGGATACCACGGGCGGCATCGCCGAAGAGGATAAGCCGCTGTACGTGTACATCCCCGGCGATCTGATCGTCAACAACCACACCGACGACGCCTATGTCATCAACCTGTACAAGAAGCCCGGCGGTGACGACGACGGCACTGGCAATGGCCGAAACCAGAACAAGCTGGGCGAGAACGACGACTGGAGCGCACTGGGTACCATCGTCTTCCACCGTGACTGGAGCGAGGCTCCCGCCCTGCTGACTGAGCTTGTGCGCGAAAAGAGCGCCGACGGCGCCGTTACGCTGCGCAGCGTCGGCGGCCTGGGCGTGAAGCTCGCGGGCAAGGGCATCGAAAGACTGAACGACGGCCGTATCCTGGGCGTCATCGCTCTGGACGACAGCGGCAGCGGCGTGGCGAAGAGCTTCCGCTACCTGCGTCTGACGGCTCAAACCAGACGCGCGCTGCTCGAGACCGGCATCCGCTTCCTGGTGTTCCGTGTGGGCGACCGGGCGTTGGTGATCGATCTGACGCAGCTTGGCGCTCTTGGCACCTACGATTTCTCACTGGATCCCGAGGCGGAGGGCGAGATCGCCGCGGTGATGCTGGACGGCATCGAGCTTGCGCGCCTGCACACCGACGGCAGCGCCACGGGCGATGGCGCGATCGCACTGGCCGTGCTCCTGCTGACGGCCGGGGACGCCGACTGAAGCAGGACAAGTAAAACCCAATAACAGCTCACCCCGTTTGCCCGGCCATGCGGCCGGACAGACGGGGTGTTCTTTCTGCTTTTTTGCTCGAAAGATCACAAAAAAACTCTTGACAGGAGGCCCTGCAGCGGATATAATTACAGAGCTTAAAACAAAGCAGGTACGGCGATCCGCCGCCTCACCCGCCGGCAACTGGCCAGGCGCGGTCAATATTGCATAAGGCTCCCGAGGGGGGCGTATGCTGTGTTGAGGTGCGGATGCTGTGCATCCGTTCTTTTTTATTCATGCCGCTTTATGGAGGTGGGCTACAATCGCTAACACAGATCATCAGATCAACGAAGAAATTCGCGACAAGGAAGTGCGCCTGATCGGTGCCGACGGTGAACAGCTCGGCATCATGTCGAGTGAAGAAGCACTGCGCATCGCAACCGAGCAGGAATACGATCTTGTCAAGATCGCGCCCGGCTCCAACCCGCCGGTCTGCCGTATCATGGATTACGGCAAGTACCGCTTTGAGCAGACTAAGAAGGAAAAAGAGGCCAAGAAGAATCAGCGCGTCATTGAAATCAAGGAGATCCGCATGTCCCCGAGCATCGACACCAACGATTTCAACACCAAGCTGAAGAATGGCCAGAAGTTCCTCTCCGAAGGCAACCGTCTGAAGGTCTCGGTCCGTTTCCGCGGCCGCGAGATGGCCCACACCGAGATCGGCGGGGTCATCCTGCGCGATTTCGCCGCCAAGTGCGCGGATGTGGCCAACATGGACAAGGCTCCCAAGCTGGAGGGCCGCAACATGTCCATGTTCCTCTCGCCCAAGCCGCAGACCGCCCCGAAGAAGCCCGCCAAGCCCAAGGCTCCGAAAGCAGCCGAGAGTGTGAGCGAGCTCAGCAGCGAAGAGAAGGAATAAGTCACTACGGAAAACAGCAGATCATGCCTGTTTGAATCAGAAAAGGAGAAAGAATCATGCCTAAACTGAAAACCCACAGCGGTGCCAAGAAGAGATTTAATCTCACCAAGACCGGTAAGGTAAAGCGTGCCCACGCTTACAAGAGCCATATCCTCACCAAGAAAGACACCAAGCGCTGCCGTCGTCTGCGCAGTGAGACCTACGCCGACGTGACCAACGCCGCCACCATTAAGAAAATGATCCCTTACAAATAAGGGCTGACGTGTAAATAGGAGGATATACAAATGGCTAGAGTTAAAGGCGCAATGATGACCCGCAAGCACAGAAACAAGGTGCTTGGGCTGGCAAAGGGTTACTGGGGCAACAAGTCCCGTCATTTCAAGATGGCGAACGAGCAGGTCATGAAGTCCGGCCGCTACGCCTATATCGGACGCAAGCAGAAGAAGAGAGATTTCCGCTCCCTGTGGATCACCCGTATCAGTGCCGGCTGCAAGCTCAACGGCATGAACTACTCCACCTTCATGCACGGCCTCAAGCTGGCCGGCGTCGACATGAACCGCAAGATGCTCTCCGAGACCGCGATCCATGATCCCGCCGCCTTCACCGCTCTGTGCGAGCTGGCCAAGGCTGCCAAATAAGACCGCTTTTCGATCTGTCAACAATTCGGATGCCGCCCCCTGCCGGGCGGCATCTTGACTGTCCGGAGAAAAAGACTGATGAGAGCTTATCTGGAAAAACACGAATGGGCGCGCGAGACGCTCATCACGCTCTACACCATCGTGCTGGAGCTGGGCTACGCCATCGGCATGAACATGTTCATCGTCCCCACCGGCATCTACGCGGGCGGTCTGATGGGCATCTGTCAGCTGCTGCGTACGCTGATGGCAGATTATCTGGGTCTGTCCTTTTCCTTTGATATCGCGGGTGTGCTGTACTATGTGTTCAACGTCCCCATCTTCCTGTACGCCTGGAAGCGTATGCGGCGCAGAACACTGGTCAAGACCATCATCGCGGTCAGTTTTTCCACGCTGTTTCTGGCAATCATCCCGGTCGAGCCTCTTCTGCCGGACGACCTGCTGGGCAGTGTGATCGTCGGCAGCCTGATCACCGGCACCACGCTGGGACTGGTGCTGCGCTGCGGCTCGTCCAGCGGCGGGCTGGATATCATCGGCCTGATGATGGCCATGGGCAAGCGGGAAACCGGCGTGGGCCAGCTGTATCTGGTCGTCAACGGCGTCCAGTTCGTCGCCTACGCGCTGCTTTTCGATCTGCGTGTGGTCATCTACTCGATGATCTCCACCTTCCTCAGCTCCTTCGCACTGGATCACTTCCACTTCCAGAACATCAACGTGGAGGTCAAGATCATCACCAAACGCAAGGACGAGCTGGCGGACGCGATCCTGCGGGGCCTGGGCCGCGGCGTCACCGAATGGGCCAGTGTCGGCGCCTACACCGACGAGCCCAGCTCGGTGCTGTACGTCATCATCTCCAAGTACGAGATCACCCGCCTGCGCAGCATCATCGCGCACTGCGATCCCCACGCCTTTGTGGTGGTCGGGGACAAGGTGCATGTCTACGGCAATTTTCTCAAAAGACTGTAAAGCAAATACGGAAGGGTCGGACCGGACCCTTCCGTATTGCATTCTTGGCGCATTTCTCCTATAATAGACAGGAAATCTCGTGCAAAAAAAGAGGAGTTTGACATGATCGAAAACGCTGTCACATTCTTTGAACGCTATCAAAGCGACGAGGCGCTGCGCGACAAGGTGCGCGAGGCCATGGACGCCTATCCCGGCAGCTTCGAGATCCGCGAGGCGCTGGTGGAAAACGTGCTGCTGCCCATCGCCCGGGATCTGGGTCTGGACTTCACGCTCAGCGAGCTGCGCGCCTATGAGACGCGCAAAAAGATGAGCCGCCTGAACAAGTCCGACGAGGAGTATTTTGACTCCGTCGAGGACGAGGAGGGCTTCTGGCTGCTGGACAACGGCTGGGAATATGACGAAGACATCCTCCGCGCCGGAAAGGAGTGGAAGGTATGAAGTTGCTTGCCTATTCTCTGGAAAAAGGCGACGTGAGGGCTACAGTGCTCTCCGAGGCGGAGGACGTGCGGCTCTACGGCGGCGTACGCGGCGCCATCGAGGCCTGCATCCGACTGATCGCCCGGGAAAAGGAGCTGGACCAGTTTGTCATGCCCCGGGTGACGCGTATGGAGGAAAAGGCCGACGGCGCAACCGAATTCGACTTTGACGCCGCGGTCGCTCCCGCGGTGGAACTGGGGCCGTATCTGGGGCTGGAGGTCTATGTTCCCGCGGACGAGCGGCCGGACCTGCCGGTGCTTCGTGCCGCGGCGGAGAGTCTGCGTGCCGACATCCCCGAGACCTATATAAGCCGCAAGACCGACGCACTGGTGCGCGAGCGGATGGACGATATTTTCCGCCGCACGGCCTTCGGCTCGCTGGCGGATATGTACGCGATCCTGCGCCGCGCCGCACAGGAGCTCGACTGCGGCAGAAGCGACGACGAGCTGTGGGATCTGGCCGTCTCGGTGGCGGGCGACACTAACGGCGGAGGGCTGCGTCTGCGCACCGAGGACGATATCGTCAACGCCCTTGGCGCGGTGCTGTTCCCGGACGGAACGGACGCGAAGAATCTGGCCGTCATCCAGAGCGCGCTGGAAAAGCGTGCGGAGGAAAAGCGAGGCGAGGATGTGGAAAAGCTGGCGCGGGAGAGCTTCGACGCCTATCTGCGTCTGGCGGGCAAGACCGAGGAGGGCTTGCGGCAGGAATTCCGCGAGCAGGCGCTGGAGCTGGTGCGCATCGATCTGCTGATCGACGAGGTGGCCCGGCGGGAGAAGCTGACGCTGTCGGACGAGGAATTCGACGCGGCGCTGAACGCCATCGCCAACATGTACGATATCCACGTCTCCGAGGTGCTGGAGCAGATCGGCGCCGCCTCGCTGCGGGCCCAGCTGATCCGCGACAAGGCCCGCGCCATGATCGTGGACAGCGCCAATACGTTTTGACAGAACGCAAAAAGCCCCGCCGGGAGAACGCTTTTCTCCCGGCGGGGCTATATGATTTCGGCCTTCAGGGCTGAACGCTTTGCAGAAAGGCCGCCCTGGCCGCGGCACGCCAACTGCGGCTGATGGGAACGCGCCGACCGTCGGACAGGATGAACTCGTCCCGATCCAGCGCGCGTATCTTTTCGCGATTGACCCAGTAGCTGCGGTGGCTGCGGACAAAAAACTCCGCCAGACCGTTGGACAGCAGCTTGCCCGGACACTCCGAGGCGCTGAACTCGCCCTCGGCGGTGATCACCAGCGTCTTGCGGCGGTCGCGCTCCAGGTACAGGATGTTTTCCAACGGCAGAAAGATCGCCGTGCCGCGGCTGCGAAGCAGCAGACCCTGTCCGCCTCCGGTACGCTTCGGCGCCAGCGCCTTGGTCAGGGCCGGCCCGATCCGCACTTCCAGCTCACTTCTGAGCAGGAACCACACATGCTCGGCCCGGTAGACCTCGGTGGCGTCGGACAGCGAGTCGGCAACGAAAATGATGCGGCAGGCGGGGAGACGCTCGTTGAGCTCCTCGGCCAGAAGAATGCCGTCCTCGTCCTGCAGCCGGGTGTTGAGGATCGCAATGTCGGGCAGATACCCGCCCGCTTGAATGTAGCGCAGCAGCTCCTCACCGGTGCTGAAGCACTCGATCTCCGCGCGGCGGTCAGCGCTCTCGCGCTCTACGGCGGCGGAGATTTCCTGGGCGTGTGTTTGTGTATCCTCACAAATCGCGATCTGCAGCATTTCTACTCTATCCTCCGAAGCCAAAACGGCTTTCGCTTGCTGTCATGTTTGATGCGAGCTCAGGGCGCTTGTCCGGCCCGCAACTGGAATTCACATTTTCTTCCAGTTGCTTACTATACCATTTTGAATCGGGGCCGTCAAGCGCAAGCGGGCTTTTTTTCGCTTGCAATTCCGCATGGCCAACGATACAATACAGAAGAGGGAGTGATGATCATGAACACAATTAAACGCAATTTCGGTTTCGGCTGCATGCGCCTGCCCATGATCGGCGACCAGGTCGATCTGGAGCAGGTAAAGAAAATGGTGGATCGGTTTCTGGAAAAAGGCTTTAACTATTTCGACACGGCCCACGGTTATATCGACGGCAAGAGCGAACTGGCGATCCGTGAATGCCTTTCCAGCCGCTATCCGCGGGAGAACTATGTGCTGACCAACAAGCTCTCGTCCAACTTCTTCGAAAAGGAAGAGGACATTCGGCCCCTTTTTGAGCAGCAACTCCGGGCCTGCGGCGTGGACTATTTTGATTTCTACCTGATGCACGCGCAGAGCAAGCGCAACTACCCCCACTATCGGAAATGCCGCGCCTATGAGACGGCCTTTGCCCTCAAGCGGGAGGGAAAGGTCCGCCATGTGGGCATCTCCTTCCATGACAGCCCGGAGATGCTGGATCAGATCCTGACGGATTACCCGGAGATCGAGGCGGTCCAGATCCAGTTCAACTATCTGGACTTTGAGGACCCCGCCGTGCAGAGCCGCGCCGTCTACGAGACTGCGCGCCGCCACGGCAAGCCCCTGATCATCATGGAGCCGGTCAAGGGCGGACGGCTGGTCAATCTGCCGGAGGAGGCCCAGAAGGTCTTCGACGATCTCCACGGAGGCAGCAACGCCAGCTATGCCATCCGCTTCGCCGCAGGCTTTGAGGGCGTAATGATGGTGCTCTCGGGTATGAGCGATATGGCCCAGATGGAGGACAACACCTCCTTCATGGAGGATTTTCACCCGCTGGATGAGCGTGAGCGCGCCGCCGTTGAGGAGGTCCAGCGCATCTTCCGCACCCGCCATTTCATCCCCTGCACGGCCTGCCGCTATTGCACGGCGGGCTGCCCCATGGGCATCGCCATTCCGGACATCTTCGCCACCGTCAACGCCAAAAAGCTGCACAAGGATTGGAACAGCCGCTTCTACTACAACGTGGTCTGCGACAAGGCGGGCAGCCGGGCGTCCGACTGTGTGCGCTGCGGCCAGTGCGAGTCCATCTGTCCCCAGCAGCTGCCGATCCGCGAGCTTCTCGCCGCGGCGGCAGAGGAATTCGAGAACTGAAATCGTCCTGCACGGCGCGGAGGAATTGACAAGCCTCCGCGCTTTTTTTATAATAATAAAATCATCTACTGTATCAAAGAACGGAGGGGAAGCGCCATGGAGGCCAGACTGAGCCATATCGACCGCGGCGAGGTGCTGCGCTATCTGGGCTACCGTGGCGAGCGCGTCGGCGCCGCCGCCGAGGAGGATCTGGCGCGCTGTGAAGCGCTGCTGATGCAAACGGCGCGGCCCCGTCTGGTCTGGAAGCTCTTTGAGCACAGCGCGGATTATTCGCTCAATGGCTGTGCCTACCGGCCCGGCGGCGAGGATATCCGGCTGCTGCTCCGCGACAGCGCTCATGTGGTGCTGCTGGCGGCCACGCTGGGCACCGAGGTGGAGCAGCTGATCCGCCGCACGGCGGCAAAAAGCATGGCCGACGCTGTCATCCTGGACGCCGCGGGCAGCGCCGCCATCGAAAATGTCTGCGACAATTTCTGCGCGGATCTGGAGCGGGAACTGGCGCCATGTTATCTGACCGAGCGCTTCAGCCCCGGTTACGGGGACATGCCGCTGAGCGATCAGCGTCCCTTTTTCGACGCCCTGTCCGTCAGCCGCCGCATCGGCGTCACGTTGACGGAGAGCTGTCTCATGATCCCGCAAAAGTCCGTGACCGCGCTCATCGGCGTGTCCGACAAGCCGCAGCCGCGGCGTGGCCGGGGCTGCGCAAGCTGCCCGCGCGCCGATGACTGCGTGTTTCGCAAGGGAGGAAAAAGCTGTGGATTATTCTGAGCTGTATATTCTCGACGGTGCCATGGGTACCATGCTCCAGGCCGCCGGACTGCCGCTGGGCGAGCTTCCGGAAACCTGGAACCTGAGCCACGCCGAGGCTGTGACGGCCATTCACCGCCAATATGTCCGGGCGGGCAGCCGAGTGCTGTACACCAACACCTTCGGCGCCAACCGCCATAAGCTTTCACGCAGCGGCGTCTCCGCCGCCGCGGTCTGTCGGGCCGGTGTGCGCTGTGCCCGCGCCGCGGGGACCGGGCAGACGCTTGTCGCGCTGGACATCGGGCCTATCGGCCGTATGATGGAACCGCTGGGCGATCTGTCCTTTGAGGAGGCTTACGAGACCTTTGCCGAGATGGTGGAGGCCGGAAAAGACGCCGGAGCCGACCTCATCGTCATCGAGACCATGAGCGACCTGGGCGAAACCCGCGCCGCCGTTCTGGCCGCCAAGGAGCACAGCGATCTGCCCATCTGGGTCACAATGACCTTTGAGGCCGGCGGCAGAAGCTTTGTGGGTGTGACGGTGCCCTCCATGGCACTGACACTCAGCGGCCTGGGCGTGGACGCGATCGGCTTCAACTGCAGCCTGGGGCCGGCCGAACTGCTGGACCTTCTGGCCGAACTGAGACGGTGGACGGACCTGCCGTTGATCGTCAAGCCCAACGCCGGACTGCCGGACCCTGCCACAGGAGCCTACAACGTCTCGGCGGAGGAGTTCGCCGCCGCCATGCGCCGCGCGCCCGCTCTGGGCGCTGTTATGCTGGGCGGCTGCTGCGGAACCACACCGGATTATATCCGCGCGCTGTGCCGAGCTGTGGAGGGACTGCGTCCCGCTTCGGCCGCAGGAAATGGGTGCCGCGGCGTGTGCTGTGCCGCACATGCGGTGCCCCTCAACGGCGTTCGTGTTATCGGCGAGCGCATCAACCCCACCGGCAAGCCCCGCTTCCAGCAGGCGCTGCGCGAAGGGGATATCGACTATATCGTGGCGCGCGCTGTAGAGCAGCAGGAGTCCGGCGCCGACATTCTGGATATCAACGTGGGGCTGCCCGGCTTGGATGAGAGCGCGCTGATGCGCCGCGTTGTCAAGGCGGTGCAGGCGGCGGTGGATCTGCCGCTGCAGATCGACTCCTCCGACCCCGCGGCCATCGAGGCGGGCCTGCGCGCCTGCCACGGCCGGGCCATTGTCAACTCGGTCAACGGCCGCCGGGAGGTGCTGGAGCGGGTACTGCCGCTGTGCAAAAAGTACGGCGCCGCCGTGGTCGGCCTGTGTATGGACGAAAACGGCATCCCAAAGACCGCCGAGGGCCGCGCGGCCATCGCGCGCCGCATCCTGGACGCCGCTCTGGCCAACGGTTTGGCACGCGAGGACGTGATCATCGACTGCCTGACGCTGACGGTGTCCGCCGAGCAGGACCAGGCTGCCGAGACGCTCTCCGCACTGCGGACCGTCCGGAAGGAGCTGGGCGTCCACACCACGCTGGGCGTCAGCAATATTTCTTTCGGTCTGCCCGCACGCGAGACCATCACAGCGGCATTCCTGACCCAGGCGCTTGGCGCGGGGCTGGATCTGCCGATCCTCAATCCCAACACGCGCGCCGTCATGGACGCGGTGGCCGCCTGCCGGGTACTCTCGGGCGAAGATGCGGGCTGCGATGCCTATATCCGACGCTTTGCCGCCACCGGAAACAACGCCGCGGAGAAGCACGAGACCCCGGACATGACCATTGCCCAGAGCGTTATGCGCGGCCTGGGGGCCGAGACCGCGGCTCTGACCGCGAAAGCGCTGCAGACGATGAGCGAGCTGGACGTGGTGAACGAGCTTTTGATCCCCGCCCTGGATGCGGTGGGGGAGCGTTATGAGCGCCAGGAGCTGTTCCTGCCCCAGCTGATCAACGCGGCCAACGCCGCCTGCGCCGGCTTCGAGCTGGTCAAGCAGAGTATCGCCCGCCGCGGAGGCGGCAGCGTGTCCAAGGGCAAGATCCTGCTGGCCACGGTACACGGCGACATACACGACATCGGCAAGAACATCGTGCGCGTGGTGCTGGATAATTACGGCTACACGGTTATAGACCTGGGCCGCGACGTCCCGGCCGAGACGGTGGTCAGCGCCGCACTGCGGGAAAAGGTAGGGCTTGTGGGGCTGTCGGCGCTGATGACCACCACCGTGGGCAGCATGGCCGAGACCATTGCCGCCCTGCGCCAAAGCGGCTATACGGGCAAAATCATGGTGGGCGGCGCGGTGCTGACTGAATCCTATGCCGCTCAGATCGGCGCGGATTATTACGCCCGCGACGCCAAGGCAGGCGCAGACATTGCAAAGCAGGTGCTGGGATGAAAGATATCAGAACAACGATCCGGGAGACGGGGCTGCTGCTCTTCGACGGCGGCATGGGTACTTACTACGCCTCGCGCAACCGCACCAGCCACCGGGACTGCGAATGGGCCAACCTCACCGCTCCCGGCGAGATCGAGGCCATCCACCGCGCTTATCTGGACGTGGGCTGCAACGCCATCAAGACCAACACTTACGGCGCCAACCGCCAGAATTTTGCCGAAAAGGACTGCGAGGCCATTGTGCGGGAGGGCTGGCTGATCGCGCGCCGCGCTGCTTCGGACAGGGCCTTTGTCTTTGCCGACATCGGCCCCATCGACGCCCGGGACGATACCGACCTGCTGGAGGAGTACTACTTCATCGTCAAACAGTTCCTGACCCTGGGTGCCCGGCACTTTCTGTTTGAGACCATCGGCAGCGAGCTGTATCTGCACGAGATCGCCCAATATATCAAAAACGCCGACCCGGAGGCCTTCATCCTGGTCTCCTTTGCCGCCCAGCCGGACGGCTTTACCCGGGACGGCCGCCTGATCGGCGAGCTGATCCGCAACGCGGCGGAGGACGCCTATATCGACGCCGTGGGACTTAACTGCGTGTCCGGCGGCAGACAGATGGTGGAGCTCAAGCGCCGCATCGGGCAGATCGACGCACTTTTCTCCGTTATGCCCAACGCGGGCTATCCCACCGTGCGCGGCAACCGGACCTACTATGACGGCGATCCGGAGTATTTTGCCGGGCAGATCGCCCTGCTCCACAGCCTTGGCGCACGCATCGTGGGCGGCTGCTGCGGCACGACGCCGGAGCATATCGCCGCCGCGCTGCGCGCTCTGCGCGGCCCTGCCCCCGCTGTCGTCAGCTATCCCGCCCCCGCCGCCCGTCTGGAGCGGCCCGCGCGCTATGATCCCTTCTGGGACGCGCTACGGGACGAAAAGCGCCGCCCCTTTGCCGTGGAGCTGGACCCGCCCGCCCAGACCGATGTGGGCCGTTTTATGGCCGGCGCCCGTGAGCTGCGGGACCGCGGCGCGGATGTGGTGACCGTGGCCGACTGCCCGGTGGCACGGGCGCGGATGGATTCCAGTCTGATGGCCTGCAAGCTCAAGCGCGAGCTTGGCATCGAGGCCATCCCCCATATGACCTGCCGAGACCGCAATCTGAATGCCACCCAGGCGCTGCTGCTGGGACTGAGTGCCGAGGGCGTATCAAACGTGCTGCTGGTGACGGGCGATCCTGTCCCGGCCGCCAGCCGCGACGAGGTCAAGAGCGTCTACAACTTCAACTCCCGCAAGCTGATCAAGTTCGTGGACGGCTTGAACCGGGCCGTACTGGGCGAGCCCTTTCACATCTTTGCCGCGCTCAACGTCAACGCCCGGAACTTCGCTATCCAATTGGATCTGGCGTCAAAAAAAGAGCAGAACGGCGCCGAGGGCTTTTTTACCCAGCCTGTGCTGACCCAGCAGGCGCTGGACAATCTGATCCTGGCGCGCTCGCATCTGAAAGGGCGTCTCCTCGGAGGCATCATGCCCATCGTCAGCGAGAAAAACGCCCTCTTCCTCAACAGTGAAATCGCCGGGATCGAGGTGGACCGCGAGACCATTGAGCGCTATCGCGGCGCAGACCGGGAGCGGGGCGAGGAGCTGGCTGTGGAGATCTCCGTGGAGATGGCGCGGCGAATGCGTCCCTATGTGGATGGGTATTACATCATTACACCCTTTGGCCGCACGGGCCTGGTGGGCCGGATCATGGATGAAATCAGAAAAATCGAGACATAGGAAAGCACCCCACCGAAAAGGCGGGGTGTTTCTGCTTATGGGCACTTTATTATAAGGGAATGTTATAAGTACACTATATTATGGACGCATCATTCTCGGAATGCAAGGGAGATGCGCTTGCCGTCATGGCCGCATTCAGCGGAGGGAAAAACGGCGGCAGCGATCGGAAGTGACAGCTCGGGCTGGGTCAGCGCCTGAGAATAGTGGGTGAGCCAAAGCCTTGCGCAGCAAGCGCTTGCGGCGACGGCGGCAGCCTGGGAGAAGGTGGAATGACCCCAGAGGGCCGCCTCCGGCGCCTCCTCATCCAGAGCATAGGTGGCGTCGTGGATCAGCAGATCCGCCCCCGCGGCCGCCTCTGTAAAGGCCTCGCAGGGGGCTGTATCGCCGGAAAAAGCGACCTTCAGCCCCGGCCGCGGCTGGCCGAAAAGCTGGCCGACCTGGACGGGAATGCCATTTTCATCCAAAAGCACGTGCCCCTGGACCAGAACAGACGATTCGGCGGCCTGGCCGACAAGGGATTTCCACAGCCGGATGGGAACGCCCAGCGCCTGAGCCCGTTCCGGCACAAAGCGCGGCGGGCGCGAGAGGGAAAACACATAGCCCTGGCTGGGGACGCGATGCGCCGTCGGTACGGCAAGCAGACGCGCCGACTCGTTCCAGAGCGGCGAAAAGCGGCGCAGAGGCTCCCCCTCGGGGGAGAGGGAAACAGGCACGACGGGAAAGCTCAGCTCTCCGGCAAGGCTCAGAATCGGCGCCATGGCCTCCGGCAGAGCCTCGGGACCCGTGAGAAACAGCGGCTCGGTGCGGCCGAGACAGCTCATGGTCTGGAGCAGGCCGGGCAGACCGAAGATATGATCGCCGTGGTAATGGGTCAGCGCGATGAGATCGATTTTCATCGGGCTGATTTTTTCGCGCCGCAGGGCTACCTGGGTACCCTCGCCGCAGTCGAAGAGGATACAGCGCCCACCGCAGCGCAGCACCGCCGCGCTCATGGCCCGATCGGGGGCGGGCATGGTGGCGCCGCAGCCCAGCAGAAGAACGTCGATCATCGGCAAAGCCTCCCTTGATGCGCCGGCACAGCGCCGAGCCTTTCATCCCGGCTGGCGGCGAATGGATAACTGTCCAGTGCGGTTTACATAATTTAATTACCGTCAATTCACGTAGTGGATGCGGCTTTCATCAAAACGGTCCTGCTGCGCTCTTGTCTCGGCGGGATAACCGTAGGGAAAGATGGCAAAGGCACGCAGGCTGGCGGGCATGCGGAGGATCTCCTCCACGGCGCGCATGCGGTCCTCCGCCGGGGCAATGCCCAGCCACACGCCGCCCAGACCCTGGTCCACGGTCTCCAGCCACAGGTTCTCCATGGCGATGGACAGGTCGATCTGGGCAAAGGCGGGGACGCGGCAATCCGTCCGGTAGGCCGAGACGATGGCAGCGGGAGCGGAGGCGGTCATGCCCGCGTAGGGGCTGACCCGGGACAGTGCCTCGAGCGTGGCGCGGTCATGCACCACATAGAATTCCCAGGGCTGCTGGTTGACGGCCGAGGGGGCCTGCATGGCCGCCCGGAGGATGGCCATGGTTTTCTCCTCCTCCACGGGCCGGTCCTGGTAGCGGCGGATGCTGACGCGCGAAAAAATCGTATTCATAAGCAGACTCCTTCTCTCAGATGATTTCCAGACTCCAGATGGCGTCGAAGGGGAGGGCGAGACCGCCCTGAAGCTCCAGCACGCCGCGCTGTGCGTCCACCTTTTTGACGGCGGAGCGCACGCTGCGATAGGCCCCGCCCTCTTTTCGGCTGTCCGGCTCGAAGTAGACCGCGCTGATCTCAACGCCGGTTTTGCTGCGCTGCTGCAGCAGGGAGAGCTTTTCGTTCAGAAGAAGCTGCTGCTCCTCTGTGAGCTCGCGCTTTTCATCCGTCAGCCGGGCCGTCTCCACAATGGCGGCGTCATAGCCCGTGAGAGCGGCAAAGGGCGAAAACTGGGCAGCGCGGTCCAGCATGGGCATCTGCGGATGCACCTTCGAGACGTGGTGGGGCAGATCGATGATGTCGTCGTAAGCGTGTGACGGTTCCATTATGCCTTGTGCCCTCCGATCTGCTTATTCCTGTCGCGGCCTGTGGCGGCCTCCTGGTAGCTGGTGGCGTGGAGAATGGCGTTTTTGCCATAGCGTTTTTTGATGGACAGCATGGCCTGCTGCAGCCGCTCTTCTTTCTTGCGCGCCTCCGCGTCCTGCTGCTTCTGGGCCTGCTCGTCGGGGGAATCGGAGAACAGATCCAGCTGCTCGTAGACCGGCGCAGCGGAGGCTTCGGCGGCCGGCGTGATGTGGCTGACCACCAGATACAGCCGCCGGACAAGCAGAGTGCGGTCCACGATACGGTCGTACAGGCGCAGGGCCGCATCCATGATCTGACGGGTGGAGGAGCTCATGGCACCGATATTCTCACTGCCGTGTGCCATTTTCGGCGCCTCACGGCCATAACGGTCCAGCTCCACCGGGCCGCGGTAGTCGGCGGTGAGGCTTTGACGGTCATAGCCCACAGTCAGCACCACCTGGTCCGTCAGAAGTCCCTTGTCCACCAGGTCCAGCACCAGTCCGTCGGTCATTTCCCGCAGGATGATGCGGCCCTCGTCAAAGGAGTAGGGACGCTGGAGCACCTGACCGACGCTGAGGCTGTTGCTCTCGGGCCGGAAGGCCTTGATATGGCGGATCTCGCAGGGCTCCCAGCCCCAGGCGTGGTCGATCAGAAGCTCGGCGTTCACGCCGAAAAGACGGTAGAGCAGGGCCTCGTTGTGGGCCTCATTCTCAGCGCCCAGCGAACAGCGGGCCACGTCGCCCATGGTGTGCATACCGTATTCGGCGAGCTTTTTGGCAATGCCCCGCCCCACGCGCCAGAAGTCCGTGATGGGCTGATGGGCCCAGAGATAGCGGCGATAGGTCATCTCGTCCAGCTCGGCGATGCGCACGCCGTCGGCATCCGGCTGGATGTGCTTGGCCCAGATGTCCATGGCCACCTTGCAGAGATACAGATTGGGGCCGATCCCGGCGGTGGCGGTGATGCCGGTGGAGGCGAGCACCTCGCGGATCATCCGCATGGCAAACTCCCGGGCGCTGAGAGCGGTGGTTTTCAGATAGGCCGTGGCGTCGATGAACACCTCGTCAATGGAATAGACGTGGATATCCTCAGGCGCGGCGTATTTCAGATAGATCTGATAGATCCGGGTGCTGTAATCCATGTAGTAGGACATCCGGGGCGCGGCCACCAAATAGTCCAGCTCCAGCGAGGGGTCGCGCCGCAGCGCCAGGGCGTCAGCGGATTTGCCGGTGAAGCGGCGGCCGGGAGCCGCGGCAAGACGGCGGGCGTTGACCTGGGCCACGCGCTGCACCACCTCGAAGAGCCGGGCGCGGCCCGAAATCCCGTGGGCCTTGAGCGAGGGGGAGACCGCCAGACAGATGGTCTTGTCGGTGCGGCTCTTATCCGCCACCACCAGATTGGTGGTCAGCGGGTCAAGGCCCAACTCCCGACATTCGACGGAGGCGTAAAAGCTTTTCAGATCGATGGCAATATAGGTCTTGTCGTTCATCCGCGTCCCCGCCTTTCCGAATCGTTTTCATATTTTCTATTATATCACATCCGCGCTGCGGCGGCTACGGTCATTATGCCCCAAAGGCGGCGCAAAGCCGCAATTCTCCAATGGAGTAGGCTTGGGGGTGCGCGACAAAGGCACCCAATTTGTCATTCTGAGGAGCGCAGCGACGAAGATTCAAAATTACTCAATTTCACGGTGATTTAAGAGCCTGCGCTGCGCGAAGTCATGACAAAGTGATGTTTGGTGCTCGGTTGCGGCAAAGGGACAGGGGGGTGCGGGGACAGGAAAAGAGGATGGAGAGACCGAGATACTCTCTCCATCCTCTTTCGCATCTTCCGACAGGACGGGCAGGGCCAGGCTTTTGTACCCGGTCCGGCAGCCGGAGGAACGGGATTTATAGATGAAAGGCCTCTTTGATCATTTTTGCAACTTCGTCAGGGCCTTTATCGGAATTATCGATCCTGAGATAGTTATCAAAAACAATCTCGCCTTCATAACTGACGCACCTATGATGGTTATCATCGTTTATCAAACGCTGGTTTGAAGTCTCTATGTCTCTTTTGGATGGCTTGTTTTTCAGCCTGTTCTCCGAAGCATTTCTTTTCAGCCGGATTTCCTGCGGAGCGATCAATTCAACGTAATAGAAATCTGTTCCATAGGGTTCAAATATGCTTTTGACATGCTCCAGATATTCCCATTCTGAAGGCAAATCGAAATCCATCATCATTGTGAAAATCATCCCGTAATTATCAGAAGCCGCATAGTTTTTGAAAATAACGTCCCGCATTTCGGAGATTGTTTTCCCATCGAATCTGCCGAAAATCTCTATCACAGGTTCGATGGTCATATGATTATGGAAGAGCCTCAATTCGGTTATTCTCATCAGCTCCTGGCCAACTGTCATTTTTCCGACAGCAGCATCACCGAGTATAAACACCAGTTTCATAGAACTCCTCCACAAATACAGATTCGTTGGGATCATTATAACACAGCTGTGCGGCGGAGGCTACGGGAATTATGCCCCAAGGGCGGAATCACACCTTGCCGCGATTGCCGTTTCCGGCGCTCGACTAAAGGTTCGCACCGCAAAGCGGCGCGGATGCGTAAATTCCGGCTTTGCTTCATCCGCCCCGGCGGCGAAAAGCCGGAATTCCCTCATCCACCGCTGACGCGGTCCCCCTTCCCCAAAGGGGAAGGCTTGGGGCTGGCGCAAAGGCGGAATTTCCGAATACTGATACCCAATAAAAACAAGACAATCTTTGCGGCCAGAATTGCGCCATACATCGTTGGAGCCCTTGCAAATATATCTCCATTATTCGCTGCGAGGTATGCGCTGTTTCAAGTGCTTCATGTTCTGCGCATTGAGCGCAGGGTAGTCGAGGGCCGTTGCAAAAGTGGGACGCCTGGATCCAAGTCGGAGCGGGAGGGAGGCCGCGACACGACACCATGTGATATCGGAGCGGGTGCTCCGCGACACGCCGGCCCGTCTGCAGGTGATGCCGCGCGCCAGTGCGTGACAGATTCCGCCCAGGATCCGCACAGGATCCGCCCAGGATCCGCACAGGATCCGCCCAGGATCCGGCCACAGCCGAAGCCCCGCCCATGTGGGAAAACCTGTTGAAAACTGCCAGGTTGAGCCCTCCCGCTCCGGCGCACTTCCGGCCGCTTTGGTAAATTTCTTTGCCTGGTCAGTTCTCCCGCTTTGCATACGGGTGCACCCCCTCAAAGGAAGCCATGCAATTGTACCGCTCCCCGTCAAGGATGAAGTGCACACGCGCCGCCCGGCTTGCGGGGGTCGCCGGTCTCGGGGGCGGGGTCGTGTCGTGTCCGTGCGCCGAAGCGCCCGGCCCCGCCCCGGCCCCGTCCCCGTTGGGCTACGCCCGGCGCGTGTCCTTGACGGGGGCGGTCTCATGGCGGGTATCTTTTTTGAGGAGGTACACCCCATGTATGCAAAGCTCACGAACGCCCAGCGCAAAGCCATTTACCGTCGCGACGGTTTCCAGTGCGCCGTCTGCGGATCCGGCCGGTACCTGCAGATCCACCACTACATTCCCCGTGGCCAGGGCGGGAAGGATACCCCGCACAATCTAATCACCCTGTGCTCAGACTGTCACGCCCTGGCGCATGGCATCAACCTGGTCGGGCATGTCGATCTCACCCAGGAAGACATGGTGCAGAACATCGTGGAATACCTGGCCGATACCTACGCGCCAGATTGGGATCCCTGGGGGACATGACGCCCCCTTCTGATCAAAAAGCGGTCGCGTCGGCGGGCCCCCCTGCGCTCGGGCTCTTCGTTGTCGGAGCCTGGTGCCGCCCTCGCTTGGCTTACGCGCCCCCGCCCGCCGCCGCCCTCCGCCGTGGCGCTTGGCGTCTGTGGTCGTGCCCTGGGTGCGTGCCGGCGCGCCCCGGCTCTATTGGCCCGTGCGCAAGAGCGCCCGGGCTCTCGCTCGCCCGCGCCGTGTTTGTATGGGGGAAGGTGGCGCGGGCTCGCTCGGTCGGAGACGGTACATGTCCGCTCTGATCGTTGGAGCCCTTGCAAATATATCTCCATTATTCGCTGCGGGCTCCGCCTTGTCTGGCACAATTCTGACTTGCAAATCTTTGTCTACTTTTTATCGGGTATCAGTATAAGCTCTTTTGATCTCCCGGGAAAGCCTGCGATTTTCAGCATACAAGAAAAATGAGGCCTTGTGATGTTCAGTCACAAGGCCTCGGTGTATCAGATTCTTTCTCGGGGATGATCAGAAGCTGTGCTCGATGAGCCAGGCCTCCGCACGGCGGACCAGATCGGTGGCGTCGGTGCCGTCGGCGAGGAGGTACCGCTCTTCCGGCAGCCGGCCGAAGATGTCCAGATGCGCTTCCTCCGCCACGGTGTTCTTGAAATAGTTGTTGTCGTCGGAGAAGCCGGGGTCCGGCTGGAGCTGGCACATATTGTAGGCCTCCAGCACGCCGGTGACGGGCGCGCCGTGGCAGAGAAGACCGCGGTATTTCTCCAGATCGGCGCCGATGGGGCCGGCGTCCTTATACAGGCGCACGACTTCGCGGAGCGATTCCATCTCTGCCTCGCTCAGCGGATTGAGCTGCCGGACGCTGTGCACGTTGTCAGCCACCTGCTCGAGGGTGGACATGCCCGAGAGGGTGCAGATCACGCCGTCAAAGCTGCCGGCGTAGCGGATGGCCCAGGAGGCAAGCGTTGCCTGCTCGTCCATCTCACGCAGCTTGTCGGCAGCCGCCCGCGGCATGCTGGCCAGACCGCCGCCCTTGACGGGCTCCATGAAAATGGCCTCGCGCCCGTGCCTGCGGATCACCCGGTAGGCCTCCATGGCCTGCACCAGCTCGCTCTCGGCGTCGATGTAGTTGAAGGGGATCTGAACAAACTCCACCTCCGGGTGCTCGCTCAGGATCCGATCAAGCAGTTTGGCCGAGGAGTGAAAGGAAAAGCCCAGATGACGGATCTTGCCCGCCGCCTTCCAGGCCGCGGCATGCTCGAAGAGGTGGGCGGTCTTGACGATGCCGCCCCGGCCGTCCACGCCGTCGTAGTAGACGGTCTGGATGTTGTGGAGCAGATAATAGTCGATGTAGTCCACGCCCAGATTTTCCAGCTGGGAGGCAAAGATCGGCTCGATTTGCGCCTCGTCCTTCAGCAGGAAGGTGGGGAACTTGGTGGCCACGGTGAAGGAGTCGCGCGGGTGGCGTTCCACCACGGCCTTGCGGGTGGCCTCCTCACTGCGCCCGTTGTGGTAGACGTAGCTGGTGTCAAAGTAGGTGAAGCCGGAAGAGAGAAAGGCGTCCACCATGGCGTTGAGCTGCTCGTAATCAAAATCCGTGGGATCGCCGCCGCGCACCGGCAGGCGCATCATGCCAAAGCCCAGGTTGCTTTTCAGTGCCATTACGGTTCTCGCTTATACGTTCAGACTGTCGGCCCAGGTCTTGAGCTCGCTCTCGGAGGCGCGGGCGTTAAAGCGCTTGCCGCTGAGAACCTTCGCGCCGCGCGCGAGCTTCCCGATGCGGCCCTGGCCCTCGCCCAGCTGGCTGCCGCCGGAGGTGAAGAAGGGGACGACCGTCTTGCCGGAGAAGTCATAGGCGTCCAGAAAGCTGTCGATGATGCTGGGCTCACGGTACCACCAGATGGGGAAGCCGAGGAAAATCACGTCGGCGTCTGCCACGGGAGCGTCCGTGTCGGCCATGGCCGGACGGCAGTTGGGGTCCTGCATCTCCACGGTGCTGCGGGCTTTCTTGTCCATCCAGTTCAAATCACCGCGCCCGTAGGGAACGGCGGGGCGGATCTCATACAGCGCCGCACCGGTGGCGGCGGCGAGCGTGTCGGCCAGACGGCGGGTGCTGCCGCTGGCGGAAAAATAGGCGACGAGTTTCTTCATGCTGCGATCTTCCTTTCTCAATTCAGTTTGCCGTATGCTTCGTCCGACACGGGCTCGAGCCATTCGTTGGAAGCGTCCTCACCCGCGACCTCCACGGCCAGGTGGGAGAACCAGCTGTCGGCGGCGGCACCGTGCCAGTGCTTGACGTTGGCGGGGATGTTGACCACGGTGCCGGGGGTCATGGCCACGGGCTCCTTGCCCCACTCCTGGTACCAGCCGCGGCCGCCAACACAGATCAGAAGCTGTCCGCCGCCCTGCGCGGCCCGGTGGACGTGCCAGTTGTTGCGGCAGCCGGGCTCAAAGGTCACGTTGAAGATGGGCACCTGCTGCGTGGAGAGGGAGGCGAGATAGCTCCTGCCCACGAAGAACTGACCGTAGGGGTTCTCTTCCCCGATGGGGAAGAAGATCGTGTTCTGATAGGCGTCCTTTTCGGTTTTGGCCTCGCTGGTCTCGTTCCAGATTTCCTTGGCCTGGCGGAAAACGGCCCAGCCCTTGGGCCAGCCCACATACATGGTGGCGTGGGTGATGATGGCGGCGATCTCTTCCCTTGTCACGCCGTTGTTCTTCGCGTTCTGCAGGTGATAGCCCAGAGACGAATCCGTGATCCCCGACGCCATCAGCGACACCACCGTGATGATGCATCGGGTCTTGACGTCCAGCGTCTCCTCATTCCAGACCTCCCCGAAGAGCACGTCGTCGTTGAGATGAGCGAACATCGGGGCAAAGCTGCCCAGCTGGGTCCGTCCGGCGGTCTGCGTGATCTTGTTGCTCATGCTGTGATCCCCCTTATCGTTTGATAAACTTCATATCCTGTTCGCTCAGCGCGTTGTCGTCGTTCAGATACCGCTCGGCGCGCATATGCAGATCGTACTTCTCGCGCAGTGCCGCGATCCGCGCCATCATGGGCGAGGCGTGGTGGGCGTCGATGGAGGCCTGGTCGCGCCACTGATCGATCAGCAGCACGGTCTCGGGGTCGTCCATCGGGAAAAAGTATTCATAGCGCAGGTTGCCCTCCTCGGCGCGGATGGCCGCGACGGTGCCGCTGGCGACCATCTCGGAAGTAAAGGCGCGGGCCGCGCCGTTTTTGCCGGTGTAGTACAAATTGACCGTGATCATTGCAATCCTCCCAATGTGGTTCGTATAAAGTCGCGGGCCATCTCATAGGTGCTCATATACACATACGAGATCCCGGCCTGCTCCATGGCCTGACGCTGCTTGTCCGTCACAACGGTGTAGGGGTACAGACCATAGACAAAGGGCAGAAAGGCGTACAGAAAGTGCTGACGGCCCTGCGCGCCGAGAGCGGGAAGAAATTGCTCCAGACAACGGTCCAGCGCCGTGATGGACGCGCCGTAGGCCCGCTTGAAGGCCACCAGCCGTTCCATGCGGGAGTTGGCCTCCATGTCGTAGAGGTTCATGCTCAGAAGCTTGAGCATCAGCGGCCGCCGCTCCAGCGCACGCGCCAGCGCGGAGGCCAGCTCGTCCAGCGACAGAGCGCTCTCCCGCTCGCGCAGGGAGTCCAGATCCAGGGAGAACAGCTCGTACTCCCGGGCGAAGAGGGCGAGAAAAATCTCTTCCTTCGTTTCAAAGTAGTTGTAGATCGAGGTGCGGGAGAAAGTGGTCCGGCTGCCGATCTCCTTGAGCGTGATCTCCTTGAAGCTCATGGTCTCGTAAAGCTTGCGGCAGGCGGCGATGATCTCCTCCTGACGCTCTCGCATCAGTTCGGCGGACCCTTTTGGCATGGCGGCTCCTCTTTTCTTTAGCGAATGCGCGTGCAGAAAACGCTGACACGCTGTCAAAACACAGTATAGCACTATTCTGACATCGCGTCAATACGGCCGGAGAAAAAAGCCGGAGAGCGATGTTGCTCTCAAGCTGTGCGAAATGACGCGGACAGGACCGACGCGCAGAGCGTTCATCAGGCGGAACGATAGTTCCGGTGACGGAGCGGCGTGGACTGGCTCACGCTTCGCGCTGCTCGGAGGGGTCCTGCATGCGGATCACCCGGGCGGGAACGCCGCCTGCCACCGCGTAGGCCGGCACGTCCTTCGTGACCACCGCGCCGGCGGCCACAACGGCGTATTCCCCGATCGTCACGCCGGGGCAGATCGTCACGTTCATGCCCAGCCAGGCGTTCTTCTTCACCAGTACCTTGCCGTAGGTGTAGCGGGTGTGGCGCTCATTCATGTCGTGGTTGATGGTGGCGATGCGAAGCCCGGGGGCGGCCATCGCGCCGTCCTCAAACTCGATGCCGCCGGAGGCCGACAGGATCGCGGAGTGGTTGATGAACACGCCCTTGCCGAACTTGACCCGGTTGCCGAAGTCACAGATAAAGGGCGTGAGGATCCGCACGTCGTCCAGCTTGCGGCCGAAGAGCTCCTCCAGATAGCCCACATAGGACGGGTCGTCCGGCAGAACGGCGTTGGCTCTGGCGCAGAGCGTGCGGGCGCGCATCATTTCCTCCACGGCCTCGCGGAAGTAGCTCTCGCGGGTGTCGGTGGGGCCGCCCCGGTCCATCAGCTGATAGACATAGCCCTTTTCGTATTCCATGTGCCGCTCCCTTACAGAAGACCGTTGGCGCCAAGCCAGCGTCTGAGACTGCTTTCGCTGCTCGCCGCGGCGCTGCCGGTGATGGACAGGCCGGCCTTGAGTGTGGCGCCGGGGCACGCGCGGCGGATGTCGCGCTCACTTGCGCCGAGGCCGCTGCCCTCGTTGGTGCAGAGGGGGAGAATGGTCTTGCCGGTGAAATCGAAGCGCTCCAGAAAGCTGAAGACCGCCATCGGCATCGTGCCCCAATAGTTGGGGTAGGCCAGGATAATTGTGTCATAGCCGTCCAGCGACGCGGGCAGCGATACCAGCTCGGGACGGGCCTTGGCACGCAGATCCCGCTTGGCCTCTTCAATGCAGGTCATGTAAACGGGGGAGTAGGGGTTTTTCATCTCGATTTTGAACAGGTCCGCGTCCACCAGGTCCTTCAGGATAGTGCACACGATCTCGGTGTTGCCCACCTTCACATAGCGCATCGCGCCGCCGAAGTAGTTCTCGTCCGCTCTCGAAAAATAGGCAATCAATGTTTTGGCCATTTCCTGGTCCTCCTTTGTTGTTTCTGCCCGTAGTATACGCGATATGTGATTGCAAAGTCCAATCGAAATGCTGTATAATCGATTTAAAATATAAATAACAGGAGCTGCATATGACTACGAAACAAATCGATTACTGCATCGAGCTGGCCCACACGCTGAATTTCAGCCGGGCGGCGGAGAATCTGTTCGTCAGCCAGCCCACCTTCTCCTATCAGATCCGGCTGCTGGAGGAGGAGATAGGCTTCGCGGTGTTTGAGCGCAGCGGCCGCGGCGCGGCGCTGACGCCGGCGGGGGCCCAGTTCGTCTCTTTTCTTGCCACTATGCGGGAGGAGCTCAAGCGCGCCGTGGAGCAGGGCCAGAACTTCAGCGCCCGTTACCGGGACAGCATATCCGTCAGTATGATCGTGAGACAGGCGCTGTATTTCCTGCCGGAGGCCATGCGCCTGCTGGCCGAAAGCCATCCGGAGGTGCAGATCACGCCCCGGTTTCAATATGAGAACGGGATGGAGAGCTTTCTGCGTCAGGAATCGGACGTGATTTTTGCGCTGCGGGAGCAGACGCGCCAGCTGCCCGGCGTCCGCGTCCACGATCTGTTTGAGAGCAGGGTGTATCTGATCGCCCGCCGGGACGATGAGCTGGCCGCGAAAAACCGGATCACGGAGAGTGACCTTTTCGGCCGGACGCTGATGGTGGGCGGAGGCTCTCCCGCGGCGCTGCGGGCGGTGCAGCACCGGCTTATCGCCTCGGGGAGGCTGACGTATTTCAACAGTGCCGATCACGACACCACGCTCACCAATGTGGCCGCGGGACGGGGCGTGTGTCTGGCACCCGGCTTTCTCAATGACCACAGCGGACAGTTTGCCTGGATCCCCTTCGACTGCGCCGAGCGCTTTTCCTGCGTGCTGTGCACACATCGGGACGACAACCGCGAAAGTCTGCGCGCCTTTCTGGACACGATACGCGGCCTGTATCAGGACGCGGTGGCCTTTCCGCTGTGACGGCCTCCTGTGCGTAAAATCGGGTATATACCAAAAAGGTATACTGACACGCGCCTGCGTGGAATGCACAGGACAGCAAAAACTGCTATACTGGATTCAAAGACAAATATGAGAGGAGCTTACGTTAATGACCGACAATCTTGACCGCCGCATTTTGCCCTTCCTGTGGGTACACGGAGAGAGCGAAGATGTTTACCGCGAGATGGTGAAGGCCATCTATGACGCCAACATCCGTGCCTTCTGTGTGGAGGCGCGGCCCCACGAGGGCTTTTGCAAGGAGCCCTGGTGGCGGGATATGGCGATCCTGCTGGACGAGGCCGAGAAGCGCGGCATGCGCGTCTGGATCCTGGACGACAAGCATTTCCCCACCGGCTTTGCCGCGGGTGAAGCGGAAAAGGCGCCAAATGAGCTGCGGCGGGAGGGGCTGCTGCACAAGCGCTTTCCGGTGAAGGGCGGGAAGATCCGTCTGAACGCCGCAAAGCAGGCCCACCCGCCGCTCATCCCGGACAACAAGATGTATCTGGTCACGGATATCTACAACAAAAACAACACTTCCCAGAACAAATTCCACGACGATGTTCTTTTGAGCCTCGCGGCTATCCGGCTGAATCAGAAGGCGGAGCCGATCGACCTCACGGACAAGCTGCAGAACGGCGTGCTGGACTGGACGGCGCCGGAGGGCAAGTGGGAGGTGCAGCTGTGCTATCTCTCCCGCAACATCGGCACCCACCGCGGCTACATCAACATGATGGACAAGAAGTCCTGCCGCATCCAGATCGACGCGGTGTACGAGCCGCACTATCAGCACTTCGGCGATAAGTTCGGGAATGTGATCGCGGGCTTTTTCTCAGACGAGCCGGAGCTGGGCAACAACTCCATGTATAAGATGTACAATCTTCTCGGCACCGAGCAGGACCTGCCCTGGAGCCGGGAGCTGGCTGGGGCGATGGAGGAAAAGCTGGGCAAAGGCTATGCCGCCCTGCTGCCGCTCTTGTGGTCCAACGACTGCGACCCCTATCTGACGGCGAAGGTCCGCTATGCCTTTATGGACAGCGTCTCCCGTCTGGTGGAGGAGGATTTTTCCCATCAGATCGGCCAGTGGTGCCGCCCTATCGCTTCGATCTGCGCGGCTTGACGGCGGATGGAGAGAATACGCTGGTCATTGAAGTCGCCACCACGCTGGAGCGCGAGCGGGGGAACACAAAGGACGCTGCCCCTACCGGCATCACCGGCGAGGTCGCGCTGTATGTGTGAGCCGCCGGACGCGATTTGACCGAGGTGACGACATATGCCCTTTCAAATCATTCGGCATGACATTACAAAGGTCAAGGCCGACGCCATCGTAAATACCGCAAATCCCAAACCGCGGATCGGCCGCGGTACCGACAGCGCCATTTACGCCGCTGCGGGAGAAGAACAGCTGATGGCCGCACGGGAAAAGATAGGGGATATTGCACCGGGCCAGGCCGCGTACACGGACGCCTTTGCCCTTGACGCAAACTATATCATCCATACGGTCGGACCGGCTTGGATCGACGGCGCTCACGGAGAGCGGGACACGCTTCGCTCCTGCTACGAAAACGCTCTGGCCCTGGCAGACAGCCTTGGCTGCGAAAGCATTGCCTTCCCGCTGATTGCCACAGGCACATACGGATTCCCAAAGGATGAGGCCCTGCATATCGCCCTGTCCGAGATCCAGCGCTTTCTGCTGGCCCACGAGATGAAGGTCACCATCGTCGTCTTCGACCGCAAGGCGATGGAGCTCTCGGAAAGTCTGGTTGGCGGAATCGAGCAGTTCATAGACGATCATACTGCCCGTGAATTACACGCGAAAGAGCGCGGCGATAACCGAGCCGGAATGTATCGCCGCCGCGAAGCGGGGCGCGACGGGGAGCTTTCCCCTGCGCCGCCGGCTGCTATGCCGGATCTTGCCGGAAAGAGTCTGGATGAGATCCTGGGCGATGCGGGCGAGAGCTTCCAGCAACGGCTGCTGAAGCTGATCGACGAGAGCGGCATGGACGATGTGGCCGTATATAAAAAGGCCAACATCGACCGCAAGGTGTTCTCCCGTATCCGCTGCAAGCCGGATTATAAGCCGAAGAAGAAAACCGCGCTTGCCTTTGCCATCGCACTGGAGCTGGATATGCCGACGATGACGGACCTTCTGTCCCGCGCGGAGATCGCCCTTTCGCCCAGCAGCACCTTCGACCTGATCATCACGTATTTCATCACGAACAAAAAATACGATATTTTCGAGATCAACGCAGCCCTGTTCAAATACGGGCAGCCGATTTTGGGAGAATGACAGCGAAGTGGTCATTTGTCGCTTGACAAACGACCACTTCTTTTTTCTCACCTGCTATACTGTGACCAGAAAGAAAAAGGAGGTACGCTTATGTACGGAGCACTTTTGGGCGATATGATCGGCGCGCCCTATGAATTCGACAGAGGAAACAAGACCAAGGAGTTCCCGCTCTTTTGTGAGTATTCCCATTTCACCGACGATTCGGTCATGACGATCGCCGTGGCCGATGCCCTGCTGGACAGTCAGTTTCTGGACGACGCGGCTGTCAGGGACGCGCTCATCAGGTCCATGCGGAAATGGGGCAAGAGGTACCCCAACGCCGGATACGGGCAGAGGTTTTATCGCTGGCTGCATGCCGGGCGTCCCGAACCCTACGGAAGCTACGGCAACGGCTCGGCCATGCGCGTCTCTTCGGCGGGTTGGCTGTTTGACACGCTCACTGAGACCCGGCACATGGCGCGCCTGACCGCCGAGGTCACGCACAATCACCCCGAGGGGATAAAAGGCGCGGAGGCGACGGCCAGCGCCATTTTCCTCGCCCGCACCGGACACGGCAAAGAGGAGATCCGGGATTACATCGTGAGCGAGTTCGGCTACGATCTCTCCCGTACCTGCGATCAGATCCGGCCCGGATATACCCACAATGAAAGCTGCCAGAAGACCGTGCCGGAAGCGATCACCGCTTTCCTGGAGGGAACGGATTTTGAAGACGTCATCCGCACGGCTGTCTCTCTCGGCGGAGACTGCGACACGCTGACCTGCATCGCCGGCAGCATAGCGGAGGCCTTCTATGGCGTGCCGGCCACGCTGGAGGCTGAATGCAGGAGCAGGCTCCCGGAGGATATGCGGTACATCCTTGGCCGCTTTGATATCTCCCGTGAGCATGGCCATGACGTGATCCCCGACGATATTCTGACGGGCAATGTCCTGATTGAAGAAGCCATCGCCCGCTATTACGACGCGGGCACAAAGCAGAATCTGATCGGCGTCCTAGATGCCATCCTGCAGCGCACAGGCGCGGACGGACACTTTCTGATCCCGGTGATCCCGCCGGAGGCCATGCTTGAACTGATCGATGTGGATCACGTTAAGGCCGGCGATATGCTTACCAGTCAGGAAGAGATGCATTTCAAACTGCATCACATCCAGACCAGCGACGGGAAGCTGTGGCTCGTGGCCTTTACGTCGGACGAGGAGTATCGCAAAGGAGAGGCAGCGTCCGTCATCAATACCTTTATCGGCAGCTTGCTGGAGGGCTGCGCAGACATGGCGGAGGAGGGCATCGTCATCAACCCGTGGGGGCAGGCGTTCGGGCTGACAAAAGACATGATCAAGCTGATCCTCCGGGCGGGAAAAGAAGGGAACGCACAATGATAACTGGTCTGCGCTGCCGGCAAAGACAGCAAAAAATCCCTGTATCCTCAAAGGATACAGGGATTTTTGTCGGCTCAGAAGGAGAGATTTGAATGAGAGCTGTCGATCCCAATGGAACTTTTTGAATAAAAATGAAGACTGAAAGAACAGTTATCAGCTAAAAACCGCACTTTTCAGAGCGCTTGCTTCCCGTGGCTCCATTCTGTATGGAGTCAAAGTCAGGGCCAAAATACTGGAGAAAAACCACTCTGTGAAAAGCAGGGCGGGAGCTATATGAAGGAGGGAGAAGATCTTCTGCCGGGTCTCGTCGATAAAGGCGCAGGCCTTCTCCGCGCCCGGGCCGCTTATATGCCGTAGAATTCCAGGAATCGACGGGTCTGTTCCTCCTGAGGGGAGGAGAGGACGCGCTCCGCATCGCCCTGCTCAATGAGCTTTCCCTCGTGCAGAACGATGACCCGATGGGCCAGCCGCCTGGCCTGCTGAATGCTGTGAGTGATGAGCAGAACGCCGCAGCCAGTCTCGGCACAGTAGGCGCGGATGCATTCCTCGGCCGCAAGGGTGGATTCCATATCCATGGCCGCGGTGGGCTCGTCCAGGATCAGCAGTTCATAGCGCTTCATCAGGATGCGGCAGAGGGCCATACGGGCCGTCTCGCCGCCGGAGAGCCTTTTCGCGCTCTGTCCGGCGAGAGTCTCGATGCCCAGGGCCTTCATTAGCGCCGTCGCGCGTGTTGGATCGTTTCCGTTTTGCAGGATGTTTTTCTTTGCGCTCATGCGGAAGGGGAAGCTCTTCTGCGGCTGATAGCCCACAGAGACGCCCGTGAGGATCGCGCGCCTGTCGTCGGCGGCTTCGATGCCGGCCAGCACCCTGGCAAAGGTGGACTTGCCGCTGCCGTTGGGGCCGATGACCGCGGTGATCTTCCCCTCCGGCAGCGTGAGCTCCGGCAGGGAGAGCACCGTGCGCCGGGCATAGGTTTTGGTAAAGGCTGTGGTCTTCATCGGCTGAGCCTCCCCTGCATCACGCTGAGCACGATGTTCACCAGCAGCGAAAGCGTCAGCAGGATAAGTCCAAGGGCGATGCCCAGCGTGAAGCTGCCGCGGTTGGTGTACATCATGATGGCGGTGGTCATGACGTTGGTCTTCCAGGCGATGGCACCGCCCACCATGGCCACGGCGCCGACCTCGGCGATCGCGCGGGCGAAGGAGAGCAGATAGGCCGAAAAGATCGAATACAGGCACTCGTTCATGAGAAGACCGTATTCCTTCAGCCGGCCAAAGCCAAGTCCCCTGGTCGTTTCACGCAGAGCGGGCGCGGTGTCGGCAACAAAGGTCTCCATGACGCCGATAATGATCGGCGTGATCAGCACCACCTGGGCCAGGATCATGAGCTTTACCGTAAAGAGCCAATGGAGGTGCCGAAACGGCCCGACACCGGAGAAAAGCATATAAAACAGCAGGCCGCAGACCACCGGCGGCATGCCGATCAAGGTGCGGTTGAGCACCAGCAGCACCCTGCGTCCCGGAAAACGCTCCGCCCCGATGAGGATCCCGAGAGGCACGCCGATGAGCAGCGCAAGGATCGAGCTCGTCAGGCAGACCTTCGCCGTGGTGGAGAGGATATTCAAAAGCTCCGGATCGGCCGAGAGGATCAGCTCGATCGCTTTTCGGATGGAAGAGCCCATACAAAAACCCCTATCGCCCCTGCGGGGCACTTTCCCCGAAGGGGAAGCATGTTTTACAATAGCCGCGGAGACATGCTCCGCGGCTAGTATTCTACTTCATATTCGCGTATGAATCAAGGTGCAGCGATCAACCCATCACGCCGTCGTTGGCGACGAAGGTGAGGAAGGTGGCCTTGTCGGTGAGGATGTAGGCGCCCATTTCCTCGGCCATGACGAGGCACGCGCCCATGCCGGTGTTGGCGGAGACGTACCAGTCGGTGTAGTCCTTGAAGCTCTCGGCCTCGGCGGTGATGCCCAGATCTTCGGGCCAGAGGCTCAGCTCCTTGGTGTGAGTACCGGAGCCGTCGCCGCGGGAAATGAAGGTGTACTTGCCGTCGGCAATGGCCTTGAAGGCGGCCATGACGTCAGCGGCGTCCTTGACGCCCGCGGGGTCGGCAGACGGGCCACAGAGGACAAAGTAGTTATACATCCAGTTCAGACGCTCGTTTTCCATGCCGTGGCAATGAAGGCCTCCTCCTGCTTCTTGGAGTGGACCAGGATCAGGTCGGCGTTGCCCATCTTGGCGTTGGCGATGGACTTGCCGGTGCCGGCGGAGTAAACCTCGACCTCATAGCCGTACTTTTCCTCAAAGATGGGCAGCAGGTAGCCAAGCAGACCGGAGTCGTTGACGGAGGTGGTGGTGGAGAGGCGGATGTGCTTTGTCTCCTCGGTGGCCGCGGGGATCTCGGCGGTGGACACAGGGCGGCCGTCCTTGAGGTAGAACAGGTACTCGCCGTACTCTTCAAAGCCGTAGTTGGCAGCAAGCTCCTGGCCCTCTTCGCTCAGCAGCCAGTTGATCAGCGCCGCGGCGCCCACGGTGTTGAGCTCCACATCCGCGACAGCGTTGCCGTCGGCGTCGACAAAGGGCGCCTCGGGATTCACGGCCAGCAGGCTGTAGTTGTTGATCATGGCGTCGTCCGCTTCCTTGAGGATGCAGGTGTCGACCACGAGGGCATCCGTTTCCGGCTCGGCGGCAGGCTCCTCGGCAGGAGCTGCTTCCTCGGCGGGCGCAGCTTCCTCGGCTCCCGGGGCTTCGGCCGCGGGGGCGGGCGCTTCGCTCGCCGCAGGGGCCGCGCTCTGCCCGCAGGCGGCCAGGGCGAAGATCATGACAAGCGCAAGAATCAGGGATACGATCTTTTTCATTTGTTTTCCTCCTGTAAAAAAATTCCCCTTTCCAGAACAAAACAGGCACAGCGCTGCTGTACCGATTCTGCTCACGGAAAGAGGCTCGTCCACCGCTTATCCAATAAGCGTATCAACTTGACTGTAGTGTAGCATCAGTGGAGAGGCATTTCAATCAAATGACTGGTGCGTTTGTCCGAAACGATACGAAATAACACGAAACAGCACATAGAATTTTCTGCTTTTCAATCCCACTCTTTTGTTATAAGATAAAAGCAGATGTTCAGCATCCGCTTGGGAGTGATCGACATGACAACGTATTGCGGGTATATGGGCCGGGTGATCCTGCTGGATCTCGGCGAGCGAAGGGCCGAGGACTATGTCTGGACAGACCGTGACCGGGAATTGTATATCGGCGGCAAGGCCATGGCCTCCAGGATCCTCTATGACAGGCTGACCGGGAAGGAGACGGCCTTCGATCCCGAAAACCTGATCGTGATCGCCACCGGGCCGCTGACCGGCACAGGCGCGCCGTCGTCCAACCGCTTTGATATCTCCTCGCTCTCCCCGCTGACAGGGATCACCGCCTCCTCCAACTGCGGCGGCAACTTCGGCCATTACCTGAAGAAGGCCGGCTTTGACGCGCTGATCATCCGGGGGAAATGCGACAGCCCGACCTGGGTCGAGATCGAGAACGGGGAATTTCACTTCCACGACGCTGCCGCTCTTTGGGGTCTGAAGACCGCCGAGACACAGGAGGCGCTGCAAAAAGCGCTGGACGCCGCCCACGGCAAGAGCGTGCGCTGCGGCATGGTCGCTATAGGCCCGGCCGGGGAAAACCTGGTGCGCTATGCTTCTGTAATAAGCGGCGAGCGGGCGGCGGGCCGCGCCGGCATGGGCGCGGTCTTCGGCAGCAAGAATCTCAAGGCCATCACCGCCGCGGGCGACGCGGTCCCCACTGTTTTTGACAGGGAAAAGGCCGCCGCGCACCGCAAAAAATGGGTCGCCGCCATTCGCTCCCACCCGCTGACGGGCAGGCAGCTTCCCAAGCTTGGTACAGCGGGACTCGTCAGCTCCATGCAGCTGCACGGGCTGCTCGCCACACGGAACTATGCCGGGGGACAGTTTGACGCCTTTGAGGCCGTCAGCGGCGAGGCGCTGGCCGAGGAACTGACGCTATCCAACAGCGGCTGTCTGAGCTGCCCGATCCGCTGCGCCCGCCGGGTGAGCGTGGACGGCAGGGAGGTCAAGGGGCCGGAGCTGGAAACGCTGGGGCTGCTTGGCGGCAATCTGGAGAACGCCGATCTGGAAAAGATCTGCCGCTGGAATTATGAGCTGGACGAGCTGGGAATGGACACGATCTCCACGGCCGGGACGCTGGCCTGGGCCATGGAGGCCAACGAGAAGGGCCTTTGGAAAAACGGACTTGCCTTTGGAGAAACCGATGATCTGTCTCAGGTTTTTGAGGATATCGCCCATCGGCACGGCATCGGGAATGAGCTTGCCGAGGGCAGCAAACGTCTGAGCGAAAAATACGGCGGCAGGGACTTTGCCATCCAGTCAAAGGGCATGGAGCTGGCCGCCTATGAGCCGCGGCGCGCCGTCGGCCAGGGGCTGGGCTACGCGGTGGCCAACCGCGGCGGCTGCCACTTGAACGGCGGCTATCTCGTGGTGCTTGAGGGGCTGGGGCTGGACGTCAACGGCCAGACTCCGCGGGGCAAGGCGGATTTCTGTATGCTCCAACAGGATCTGATGGAGGCCATCTCCATGGGCGGGCAATGCCTCTTCACCTCTTACGGCCTGCTTCCCGCCTTTCTGCTGAAAAACCCCAACGGGGCGCTGACAAAGACCGTCAACGCCGTGATCCCGTTCTTCGGCCCGGCGGTGCGCCTCTTGAACAAGCTGCCGGAGCTTGCCTGCTTCAATCTGCCGCTGCTGCCCTATCCCTATGAGCTTCGCTATACCACGGGCATGAAGATGAACATCGGCAAATTCATCCGCTGCGGCGAGCGCAGCTATAACGTGGAGCGCGCGGTGAACGCCCGCTTCGGCGTCAGCGCGGAAAGCGACAAGCTGCCAAAACGCCTGACGGATATCCCGCAGGATCCCAAACGGCCCGACACCAGGGTGCCGCTGGAGCAGATGAAGAAGACCTATTACCGGGCGCGCGGCTGGGAGAAAAACGGCCTGCCCTCGGAAAAGAAGCTGAGAAGGCTGGGGATATGCTGATGGTGACGGTCAAGCTGTTCGGAACGCTGCGCATAGACAGCGGCGTAAAGGAGCTGCGGATGGAGGCCGGGAGCGTCCGGGAACTGATCCCGCTCGTCTGCCGGGAGCTCCGGCGGCAGAGGCCGGATTGCGCGGTGAGCGAAAAAGACCTCCGCGCCTGCCTGGTGGCCGTCAACGGCGTTAGGGTCGGCGCGCGCTCAAGACTCCGTGACGGGGACGTGGCAGCGTTCTTTCCCACCGCGGCAGGAGGCTGATATGACGATTGAGGAAAACTGGGCGATGCCCACGGCGCGGATCGCGGAATATCTGCGCGGCCTTGACGGTGCCCGGCAGATCGCGGAAGCGCGTTATGAGATCGGCGGCTGCGAGATCGCTCTACGGCCGCTGGAGGAGAGCAAGGTCGGCAGCTACGCCTTTCCCCGCACGCTTGTGATCTTTACCGGAGACGAGGACGCCCTCTCACGCATCCGGCGGCAGTTCACACTGCATTTTCTGACACTGGGCGGATAAAACACTGCGGCGGCTCGCATGATTGAACCGAACCAGTAAAAACGGACAATAGACAAAAAGCCCCCTGATGTAGGAAAATAGGAGTACTACATCAGGGGGTAAAATTATGGCAAGAAAGTAT
>ONSQ01000091.1 GCA_900320465.1 uncultured Eubacteriales bacterium | reverse complement strand
CGACGGCATGGGCCCGCAGATCACCAACGGCCGCGCCGCGGCCAAGGGCGTCAAGGAAGACATGGAAAAGAAAGGGAGGCTGTGAGAAATGAGTATTAAAGTCAAAGGCTTTTTGAAGGACGTCGGCGGAGCCTCCCGCGTCACCAAGCTCAGAGAAGACAACTTCGCCGCTGGTTCTCCGATTCCCGATCCGAAGGATCCGATCCGCGAAATGGCGGACAAGCTCCATCCGGAGCACATGACCTTCAAGGTCGTCGATATCCGCGAGGCCTCCCCCACCTCCCGCGTCTTCCGCTTCGAGAGTGCTGACGGCCACATTCCGGTGTTCCAGAGCGGCCAGTACGTCAACTTCCGCCTGAAAATCGGCGAGAGCGTGCTCTCCCGTCCCTACACCATCTCCTCCGCCCCCTTTGAGGCGCGGGGCGAGCATCCCTTCTTTGAGATCACCGTGCGCCGCAACGTGCCCTATCTTGTCCCCGACTACCTCTTTGAAAACGTCAAGGTCGGCGACGAGCTGCAGGGTGCGCTTCCCTTCGGCTTCTTCTACTACGAGCCGATGCGCGATTCGAAGGAGCTGGTGGCTCTGGCCGGCGGCAGCGGCATCACGCCCTTCCACTCCATGGCCAAGGAGATCGCCTACGGCAAGCTCAAGGGCCTGAAGCTGACGATCCTCTACGGCTCTGTCAAGGCCAACGACATCGTCCTGAAGGACGAGCTGGCCAAGATCGAGGCCGACTGCCCCGACGTCAAGGTCGTCCACGTTCTCTCCGACGAGCCCGACTGGGACGGCGAAAAGGGCTTTATCACCCGCGAGATCATCGAGAAATACTCCACGCCCGACTGCACCTACATGTTCTGCGGCCCGCTGCCCATGTTCCGCTTCGTCAAGAAGGCGCTCGACGAGATGGGCGTGCCGGTGCGCCGCTTCCGTCACGACGTGGTGAACAACCCCGCGGACGTCTCGACGCTGCCGGGCTACCCCAAGGGCACCGAGACCAAGACCTTCAAGATCACGGTCGTGCGCGGCATCCACGAGGATGTCATCGACGCCAGGGCCAGCGAGCCTGTCGCCGTCGCGCTGGAGCGTGCGGGCATCGCCATCGACACCCACTGCCGCAACGGTGAGTGCGGTTTCTGCCGCAGCCACCTGCTGTCCGGCGACATCTTCGTCTCCCCGATCGGCGACGGCAGACGGCGCATGGACAAGGAGATGGGCTGGTTCCACGCCTGCTCCTCCTGGCCGCTGACGGACCTGAAGATTAAAATCCCCATCATGTAAAAACCGCAATCAGGAGAGGCAGCACGCTGCCTCTCCTTGCAATACTGTTTTGAGGAGAGAGTGAATCATGGCTGAACTCAGACCAAAAATCGTCAAGCTTGCCAGGATCATCGGCGGCGTGTCCGGCATGATCAACAAGATCGACGAGAACGCCCCCGAATACTACATGCTGGCCAATATCGTCTCCGACGACGAAGCCGATGTGGCGATGGCCGCCGGCCTGCGCAAAGAGCGTACCGCCGCGTACCTTGCCAAAAAGGTGGGCAAGAGCGTGGAAGAGACCGAGAAGCTGGCCAAGCATCTGGCCTGGCTGGGCGTCTTCCGCTGCACCTATGACGAAAAAGAGGGCGTGGACAAGTACTACATGCAGATCTTCGCCCCCGGCATCATGGAGATGCTGGTCAACAACCAGGAGCTGCTGAACAACTATCCCGAGATCGGCCGCGGCTTTGAGGAATACACCCGCAGGCGCATGGAGCTCATGAGCGCGGTCATCCCCCAGGGCTACGGACTCATGCGCGTGGTCCCCATCGAAAGCGCCATCAAGGACGACCCCACCGCCAACGATTTCGACAAGCTCAGCTACTATCTGAACAAGTACGACAAATTCTCCGTGTCCCCCTGCTCCTGCCGCGCATCCCGCACCTCCATCAACGACGGCTGCGGCCACCTGGCCGACGAGATGTGCATCCAGATGGGCAAGGGCGCGGAGCACTATATCCGCACCGGCCGCGCCCGCGAGATCACCCGTGAGGAAGCGCTGGAGATCATCAAGCGCGCCGAGGACAACGGCCTCATGCACGACATGCCCAATATCGAGGAAGCCGGTGAGAGCGCGGCCATCTGCAACTGCTGCGCCTGCGCCTGCTTCGGTCTGCGCGTGGGCCTGATGTTCGGCGCCCGCGACGTCATCCGCTCCAACTACGTGGCCACCATTGACGAGGCCAAGTGCGTGGCCTGCGGCATGTGCGTCGAGACCTGCCCGGGCAACGCCCTCAAGCTGGGCCAGAAGCTGCCCACCACCGTGGACACCAGCGCCCCGGAATACAAGAAGATGACCGACGTCATCTTCTCCAAGGATGTGTGGAACCCCAACTACCGCGAGAACTTTGAGGACACGCTGCCCACCGGCACCGCGCCCTGCAAGGCCGCCTGCCCGGCCCACATCGGCGTCCAGGGCTATCTGAAGCTGGCCGCCCAGGGCCGCTATACCGAGGCCCTCGAGCTCATCAAGCGCGAAAACCCCTTCCCCGCCGTCTGCGGCCGCATCTGCAACAAGCGCTGCGAAGCCGAGTGCACCCGCGGCAGTGTGGACGAGGCCGTGGCCATCGACGAGGTCAAGCGCTTCATCGCCGACCACGATCTGGACAAGTCCACCCGCTTTGTCCCCAAGATGCTCAACCAGACCGGCAAGCCCTACACCGAGAAAATCGCCGTCATCGGTGCCGGCCCCGCGGGCATGAGCTGCGCCTACTACCTGGCCAACAAGGGCTACCCCGTCACGGTCTTCGACCGCAACCCGGTCCCCGGCGGCATGCTGACGCTGGGCATCCCCAACTTCCGTCTGGAAAAGGACGTGCTCAACGCCGAGATCGACATTCTGCGCGAGATGGGCGTGGAATTCCGCTGCGGCGTCGAGGTGGGTAAGGATGTGACCATCCAGCAGCTGCGCGAGCAGGGCTACAAGGGCTTCTATCTGGCCATTGGCGCTCAGAAGAGCGCCAGACTCAAGGTTCCCGGTGAAGAGCTCACCGGCGTGCTGGGCGGCGTGGACTTCCTGCGGGAGGTCAACCTGGGCAACAGCGTCCAGATCGGCAAGCGCTGCGCCGTCGTCGGCGGCGGCAATGTGGCCATGGACGTGTGCCGCACCGCGGTGCGCCTGGGGGCCGAAAAGACCTATATTCTCTATCGCCGCGGCGAGGACGAGATGCCCGCCGACCGCGACGAGGTCAGAGAGGCCAAAGCCGAGGGCGTGGAATTCCGCTTCCTCTGCGCGCCGGTGGAGATCCTGGGCGAAGACGGCCATGTCACCGGCATGAAGGTGGAGCTGATGGAGCTGGGCGAGCCGGACGAAAAGGGCCGCCGCAAGCCCGTCGGCACCGGCAAGTACGAGACCATCGAGCTGGACAGCGTCATCGGCGCCGTCGGCCAGGTGGTGGACTGGGGCAGCCTGGACGTGGGCGCTCTCAAGACCACGCCCAAGGGCACGGCCTTTGCCGATCCGCTGACCTACCAGACCAACGAAAGTGACATCTTTGTGGGCGGCGACTGCTACACCGGCCCCAAGTTTGCCATTGACGCCATTGCCGCCGGCAAGGAGGCCGCCATCTCCCTGCACCGCTATGTGCATCCCGGCCAGACGCTGACCATGGGCCGCGACCGCCGTCACTTCACCGCGCTGGACAAGACCCGTGCCCGCATCGACGTATCCGGCTTTGACCGCGACCAGCGCCAGCTGCCCGGCTACAACGAGGCCAAGGCCAAGACCTTTGCCGACGCCCGCGTCACCTTCACCGAGGAGCAGGTCCGCAAGGAGACCGCCCGCTGCCTGGGCTGCGGCGTCACCAAGGTGGATGAATACATGTGCATCGGCTGCGGTCTGTGCACCACGCGCTGCAAGTTCGACGCCATCAAGCTCAAAAAGGTGCGCAACTGGGAGGCCGGTTCCTTCGAGACCATGCCCATCAAGGTTGCCGAGGGGCTTGTCAAGCGCACGGGCGGCATCGTCCGCAAGGCGATAGGCGGCAAGTAATGCACGAGCTGGGAATCTGTGACGCGCTTCTGAAAATGGTCGATCAGATCGCCCGCGACGAGGAGCTGCAGTCCATCGCCCGCATCACCGTCGAGGTAGGCACCCTCTCCGGCGTGGTCCCCAAGTATCTGGAGGACTGCTGGGAGGCTGTCACCGACGGCACGCCCTACGACGGTACGCCCTTTGTGGTGGAGGTCGTGGAGGGCAAGGCCCGCTGTCTGGACTGCGGAGAAGAGTTCGGCGCCGGTATCAACGACCGGCTTGTCTGTCCCCACTGCGGCGGCGACAAGCTGACGCCCATCTCCGGCCGCGATCTGACCCTCAAGGAGATCCTGGCGGAGTAAAGAATTCTATACACAACAACAGTGCTGCTGCCATTCCGGCAGCAGCACTGTTGTTTCCTGTCACTGTTTTTCTATTTCTGCAATCGCAGCGGCAGCTCCAGTCGGTTCTCCTCCAGCAGCTTCCGATCCCGCAGGATCTCCTCCGCTCTGCCGTCCGCGGCGATGCGCCCGCCCGACAGCAGGATCACCCGCTCGCAGGTGTCCAGGATCATGTCCAGATCGTGGGAGGTGATGATCCGCGTCTCGGGCAGCGAGCGGATCGTATTGATGACGATCCTGCGGTTATACGGGTCCAGCGCGCTGGTGGGCTCGTCCATCAGAATGACCTCCGGCTCCATGGCCAGGATCGTGGCGATGGCGGCCATGCGTTTTTCCCCGCCCGACAGCTTGTGATTATAGCGGTGCTTGAGCTCGCTCAGCCCCAGCTGTTGGAGCACCGCGTCCACCCGCTCATCCGCCTCCCGGCGCGAGAGCATATAGTTGAGCGGCGCGAAGATCATATCCTCATACACCGTGGGCATGAACATCTGGTTGTCGGAGTTCTGCAGCACAAAGCCCAGCTTTTTGCGGATCTGGCCGAGACTTTTTTTCTCGACCCGCACACCGTCCACCAGCACGTCGCCCTCGCCGCTGACCAGTCCCGTCAGCAGCTTCATCACCGTGGACTTGCCCGCCCCGTTTGCGCCGATCAGCCCCACGGACTCCCCGTCGCGGATCGTGAAGGACAGATCGTCCAACACCGCTCTTGCGCTGTCATAGCCGAAGCTCACATGCCGAAATTCGATCATTCCTCTCACCTCACGAACAGATTGCCCAGCAGGGTCGAGACCGGCACAAAGCGCAATAGCGCGCCAAACGCCAGACTCAGTGCCAGAAACAGGCCGTCCCGCACGTTGAAGGGCGCGACGCGGGCATAATGGAAGTGCTCATGATAGCCCCGCAGCAGCATGCTGGCGTACAGCTCCTGAGCCCGGTCCATGCTGCGCAGCAGCAGCTGCCCCAGAAACGAGCCCCAGGCCGAGACGTGGATGCCCTTCTGTCCCGGCGCGCGCAGATGGTAGGCGTCGGTCATGATCGCCAGCTCCTCCGTCATTACGCCCACATAGCGATAAGTCAGCAGCAGCAGCGACACCAGCATCCCCGGCACGTGCAGGTCTCGCAGCGCGGCGCACAGGCTGTCGATGGGCGTCGTGGCCATCAGCAGAAACGAGGCCATCAGACAGAACACGCCCTTGAGCATCAGCGTCAGCATCGACACCACGCCGCCTGACACCGCCGTTGCGCCAAGCATCAGCAGCGGCGCGCGGTCGAAGATGGGATTGAACAGTCCCACCGCCATCACCAGCGGCAGCACGATACGCAGCTTGTAAAAGCAAGTGCGCACCTGTATCCCGCTGACTGCGAACAGCAGCATCGGCCACAGAAGCATGGGAAACAGCCCCGTCAGATCATACTTGTCGAACGAGACTGTCAGCACGATATAGCAGATTGTACTCAGCAGCTTCGCCGCCGGGTGCAGCGCGTGCAGCGGCGAAGAGCGCGCAGCGAGCTCGTCCATTTCGGCGAGCTCGTGCAGCGCTTTTTCCATTTTATTCATGGTGGATCCTCACAGAGGGTGGGCGCCCGCCGAGGGGAAGCGGGCGCCCGGAGAGGTGAGTCAGCTCTGTACTTTCTTTTTCCGGAAGAAGCCGCCCGCCAGGCAGATCAGCACCGCGACGCCGGCCACCATGGCCGCGCCCACAATGCCGCTGACGGAGGTGCCAACCGGGGTATCGTTGTCGGCAAAGGCATAGTCCGGCAGGAAGGAGGTCTTCTCCTGGATACCGGCTGCGGTATCGGCCGCCTTGCTCTCCACGCCGAAGCTCTCCTCATCCAG
>ONSQ01000001.1 GCA_900320465.1 uncultured Eubacteriales bacterium | reverse complement strand
ACGGAATCCATCGTCAGTGCGGAGAAGGCGAAGGGGAGCATACCGCCGATGAGAAGGCCGATGACCACCTCGGGGGAGAGCAGGTTGATGCTGCCCAGCTTGACCTGGTCGGCGTAGGAGACGAACAGAGCCAGCGCGGTCAGTGCGGCGGAGCCGATAGCAAAACCCTTGCCCATGGCGGCGGTGGTGTTGCCCACGGCGTCCAGCTTGTCGGTGATCTCACGCACATGGGGGTCCAGGCCGCTCATCTCGGCGATGCCGCCGGAGTTGTCGGCGATGGGTCCGTATGCGTCGACGGCGACCGTGATGCCGGTGGTGGACAGCATGCCGACGGCGGCCAGCGCGATGCCGTAAAGGTTGCCGGTGGCCATGTAGGAGATATAAATACCCACGGAGATCAGCACGATGGGCACCCAGGTGCTCTGCATGCCGACGGCAATGCCGCTGATGATCGTGGTGGCCGAACCGGTCTCGGACTGGTCGGCGATCCGCTTGACAGACTTGTAATCCTCGGAGGTGTATACCTCGGTCACCTTACCGATCACAAGGCCGACAAGAAGACCAGCGACGATGGAGAAGGCGCAGAAGAAGCCGCCGAAGAAGAGCTTGCTGAAAACAACGGAGGCGATGGCCACCAGCGCGGAGGAGACGTACGAGCCCATTTTCAGCGCAGAGTGGGGATTGGAATTCTCTTTGCCGCGGACAAAGAAGGACGCGATCACCGAGGAGAAAACGCCGATAGCGGCAATCACCAGCGGGAAGAGCGCACCGGCGTTGGCAAAGGATTCATGCAGGCTGGCACTCATCGTCACGCCAAGGGTCAGGGCCGAGACAATAGCACCCACATAAGATTCGAAGAGGTCGGCGCCCATGCCGGCCACGTCGCCCACATTGTCGCCCACATTGTCGGCAATCACGGCGGGGTTGCGCGGGTCGTCTTCGGGGATGCCGACTTCGACCTTGCCCACCAGGTCGGCGCCCACGTCGGCCGCCTTGGTGTAGATGCCGCCGCCTACACGCGCGAAGAGCGCGATGGAGGAAGCGCCAAGAGAGAAGCCGAACATGGAGTTGATATTGCCGGTGATGTAGATGAGGCTGCAGCCCAGAAGACCCAGGCCCACCACGCACATGCCCATGACGGAGCCGCCCGAGAAGGCGATCGACAGTGCCTTGTTCATGCCGCTTTCCATGGCGGCGTTCGCCGTGCGCACGTTGGCGCGGGTGGCGACACGCATGCCGAAGAAGCCGGCCGCGATGGAGAAAATAGCGCCGATCAGGAAGCAGATCGCCGTGCCGAGATCGATAAAGATCGAAATCAGGGCGAAGAGCACCACAATAAATATAGCCAGGATCCGGTATTCGGACATCAGAAAGGCGTTCGCGCCTTCTGCGATCGCAGACGCGATCTCCTGCATGCGCGCGTTGCCGGCAGGGGCCCGGGATACATAGAGGGCCTTATACACGGCAAACAGCAGCGCCACCACGGACAGAACCGGAGCAAGCCAGACAATCCAATCCATATGATTACTCCTCTCGTAGAAAGTGAAAAAAAGAGAATTGCTCCTCTTCACTTTGTATATTTTAACCTGTTTCAGCTCTTTTTTCAAGGCGGGAGGACAGCGAAATCATGCAAAATCAACAAATTTATGGATTATTACGAAAATGCTTGGACTATTATGGATGATTTGAGCAAGATGCACAAGCGGACCCGAGAAAGCGCGCTTGAATTCTCGAACGACTTTGTGCAAAATAACGGAAATGAATCGCAAATATTACCGGAAAGAAAAGAAGGTGATCCCGACACCTCACAGGGGCATGAGCGGAGGAGCATCCTTTTGGGGTCAGAATGGAAAATGTTCGACGAAAATCGGTCCAGCAACTTGACGATGCTCTAAAAAATAGATAGAATAAACTGTAAACTTTTAACGAAAGACAAAGGAGATCAACCATGGATCAGAAGCTTATGCAGTATGTCCCGAAGGATGATATCTACCTTTTTAACACGGGAAATGCGCGCAAGGCCTGGCTGTGCTTCGGATGCCGCTATATCAGCGAGATCGGAATGCATCGCTTTATCCTCTGGGCGCCCAACGCACGCGCCGTCAGCCTGGTGGGCGATTTCAACGGATGGGATCCACAGGCCACGCCCATGGAATGGGTCGAAGGCGGCGTGTGGGTCGCTTTCGTGGAAAACATCGGTTTAGGCGGACTGTACAAGTACGCCGTGACCCAGGCGGACGGAAAGGTCGTCTGGAAAACCGACCCCTTTGCCGCATGGGCCCAGAACGGCATCGATAACGCCGCGATGGTCTATGACGATCATTACGACTGGACCGACGGCGACTATATGCGCCGCCGCGCCTCCCGCGACTTCATGCACTGCCCGATGAGCATCTACGAAGTACACGCCGGGTCATGGAAGGCCTTTTCCAACCAGCGTGCCCAGTATCGGGATCTGGCGGATATGCTGGCGGCGTACTGCGTCGAGATGGGCTATACGCATGTGGAGCTGATGCCGCTGATGGAGTTCCCCTATGACGGCTCCTGGGGCTACCAGGTCACGGGCTATTACGCCCCCACCTCCCGCTACGGAAGACCGGAGGATTTTGCCTATCTGGTCGATCGGCTGCACCGGGACAACATCGGTGTGATCCTGGACTGGGTGCCCGCGCATTTCCCCAAGGACGCCCATGGACTGGCCAATTTCGACGGCACGCCGCTTTACGAGTGCAAGGAGAAGCGTATGGCCGAGCACCCCGAGTGGGGAACGCTGGTGTTTGATTACGCCTCCAGCCAGGTACAGAGCTTCCTCATCTCCTCGGCCTGCAAGTTTTTTGAGGAATACCATATCGACGGCATTCGTGTGGATGCGGTCAGCTCGATGCTGTATCTTAACTACGGCCGCCGGGATGGGGAGTACACCCCCAACCGCGAGGGCGGCAATATCAATCTGGACGCCGTTGCTTTCCTGCAGAAGCTCAACAGCACGGTGCTGACCAGCTATCCCGGTGCGATCACCATCGCGGAGGAATCCACGGCTTTCCCGCTGATCACCGCGCCGCCCGACAACGGCGGTCTCGGTTTCTGCTTCAAGTGGGACATGGGCTTCATGCACGACACACTCGACTACATGAAGCTGGACCCGTACTTCCGCAGCTTCAACCATGACAAGCTGACCTTCTCCATGATGTACACCTTCTCGGAGAACTATATACTGGCTTACTCTCACGATGAGGTCGTACATGGCAAGTGCTCGATGATCAACAAGATGAGCGGCGATTACGAACAGAAGTTCGCCTCGCTGCGCACGCTGTACGGTTACCAGTTTGCCCATCCCGGCAAGAAGCTGACGTTCATGGGCAGCGAGTTCGGCCAGTTCATCGAATGGAACTGGCGTCAGCCGCTGGACTGGATGCTGCTTGACTATCCGAAGCACGAGGCCATGCGGCAGTACAGCCGGGAGCTGAACCGCCTGTATACGTCGGAAGAGGCCCTGTGGCGCTGCGACAACTCCTGGGACGGCTTCAAATGGCTCAACGTCAACGACCGCGACAGAAGCACGATCGCCTTCCTTCGCAGCTTCCCCGGCGCGGAGTACGGCATTGTCTGCGTGTGCAACTTCACTCCGAATCGCTATGACGATTTCGTCATCGGCCTGCCGCAGCGCGGCACGCTCCATGAGATCCTCTCCAGCGATGAAGAGCGCTTCGGCGGGTCGGGACTGCGCAACGCGCCTGTTCTCTATACCCACCGCGAGGGCTTCCTGGACATGCCCTGCAGCGCCAAAATCACGGTGCCGCCCATGTCCTGCCTGTACTTCCGTTATAAGATCAGAAAGAGCCGCAAGCACTGATGGCTTTCATGCGCCGGGCTGCAGGCTCCGGCGATAAGGACGGAACGCGTCCATGAGAAAGGAAAAGGATGAAATGAAAAAGGAATTTCGTGAACTGTTGAAGGAAAAGGGCAGAAAGACCATGCCCAACATTCTGCTGGCTTCGGCTGAGTGCGCTCCGCTGTCCAAGACCGGCGGCCTGGCCGACGTGGTAGGCACGCTGCCCAAGGCCCTGGCCAAGCTGGGCGTCGACGCCCGCGTCATCACCCCGTATCATCGCGTGATCAAGAACAAGTATGCCGACAAGGTGGAGCACCTGTTTACGATCCGCTGCTATCTGGGCTGGCGGAGCTGCTATGTGGGCATCGAGCGTCTGGTGCTGGACGGCGTGATCATCTATCTGGTGGACAACGAACAGTATTTTGGCGATAAAATCTATCTGGGCGGTTATCCCGAGGGCGAGCAGTACTCCTATTTCTGCCGCGCTGTTCTCGAGGCGATCCCGCTGCTGGACTTTGTGCCCGATGTGATCCACTGCAACGACTGGCACACGGCCATGCTGCCCATGCTGGCCCGCACGCAGTACCGCGGACGGATGCAGGAGAGCATGAAGTACCTGCTGACGATCCACAATATCGCCTTCCAGGGCAAGTTCGGCTTCGACTACGTGCAGGATCTGCTGGGCGTAGATGCCCGCTATTATACAAGCGAGTTCATGGAGCTCTATGGCTGCGCCGATTATCTCAAGGGCGGCTGTGTGTTTGCAGACCGTATCAACACCGTCAGCCCCAGCTACGCCGAGGAGATCAAGACCTCCTATTATTCCGAGGGACTGGACGGCATCCTCAACGCCCGCAGCGCACAGGTTTCCGGCATCATCAACGGCATCGACACCAAGGTGTTCAATCCCCATACCGATCCGCTGATCCCCGCCCATTACGACCGGGGTCACATGAAGGGCAAGGCCGAGTGCAAGGCCGAGCTCCAGCGCCGCATGGGACTGGAAGTCAATCCGGACATCCCCATCATTGCCATGGTCACCCGCATGACCGAGCAGAAGGGCTTTGACCTGGTGGCTGCGGAGCTGGACCGTCTGATTTGCGGCCGCGACGTGGAGTTCATGCTGCTTGGCACGGGCGACGCGCGCTTCGAGGACTTTATGCGCGCCGCAGAGAGCCGCTACAAGGGCCGCGTGTGCGCCTATATCGGTTATAATGAAGAACTGGCACACCTGGTCTACGCCGGCAGCGACTTCTACCTGATGCCCTCTCGCTTTGAGCCCTGCGGACTCAGTCAGATGATCGCCATGCGCTACGGCACCATCCCCATTGTGCGCGAGACCGGCGGTCTGCGCGATACCGTGGAGCCCTACAACTGCTTCACCGGCGGCGGAAACGGCTTCTCCTTCCGGAATTACAATGCGGACGAGATGTATGATACGATCCTCTACGCACTCGGCTGCTGCAGTGATAAAAAGGTCATGCGTTATCTCGTCAGCCACGCCATGGAAGCAGACTTCAGCTTTGATCTCTCGGCGGAAGCTTACGCGAGGCTTTACGTATGCATGCTCTGATCCTGCGGGACGGAACAACCTACCCGATCTATTTCGGGGGAACATACAGCGAATACTGGTCGGAGGACTCGTCTTTATTCATCTCCTATCACGATCGGCGTGTCGTTTCGGCGCGCCTGATCCGCGGCTTCTGGCTGCCGATAGGAGGAGACACGGCTCTGTGCGCGGCGATTGTTTCATCGCCGCGTGAGGCTGTGCTGCGGCGCTATTTCAACGCCGCTGCGCAGGTCTATGCCTGTGCCCAGGAATGTCTGAGGCGTCATCTGCCGCTGACGCGGCTCTATGAGCTGACACACTTTGACGAGCCAATCGCCGCACCGGAACTGCTGAGGCTGCTGATGGACGACTGCGGCTTTCGCATCGAGGCCGCTTTCGCCACTGTCTGCCGCTGCTGCAGCGTGCTGAGTCTGACCCAGGAGGAGCAGGAGCAGCTGGGCTCGATCCAGCCGCGCACCGCAAAGCTTGCGGAACTGCTGCGTCGGGCGGAGGTCAATCTGTTGTGTGTCGAACACGACGGCAGCAGCGCCGAGTGGCGTGATCCTCCCCGCGCTCTGCGCTGTGGCGAGCATGTCGCGCTTTCGTTCCGTCTGCTGTCCGGCCGCCTTCAGGGCGCGGAGCTCTGCGTCTGGGGCGATAACGACAGGTGGGAAATCCCCATGGGTGAGGAAAACGGCGTTTACCGGGCCGTTTTTACAGCGCCCGACGAAGGGCAGGCCTTGTGGTACAGCTTTCGGCTGCGGGCCTCCGAAGGGGATTACTATGTCTGCCCGGACGAAACCATGTGCTGCGGCGAAGTCTGCGGCAGCGAGCGCGGTGGGTTCAGACTGACAGTCTTCCAGAAAAGCTTTGAAACGCCGGCGTGGTTCCGTCACGCGGTGATGTACCAGGTATTTCCGGATCGCTTTGCCTTTTCCAACGATACGACGGCCGCGAACGGCATCGCCTATCATCGCGCGCTGGGACGCAGCAGCGAGCTGCACAGCTCTATTAACGAGCCGCTGCGCTGGCAAGCGCGCCCCTTTGAGAAAAGCTATACGCCCAACGATTTCTACGGCGGAACGCTCAAAGGGATCGAGGAGAAGCTGCCATATCTGCAGGAGCTCGGCATCAGCTGTCTGTATCTCAATCCGATCGTGGAGGCCTGCTCAAATCACCGTTATGACGCCGCAGATTACAGTCGGGTAGATCCGATCCTCGGCACCAACGAGGATTTTGAGCAGCTGTGCCGCAGTGCCGAAAGCCGCGGCATCCGGGTGATTCTCGACGGCGTTTACTCGCATACCGGCGCCGACAGCGTCTATTTCAACCGCTATGGCCGGTATGATTCCTATGGCGCCTGCCAGGGAAAGGATTCGCCCTATTATGACTGGTACGAGTTCCGCTCGTTCCCGGACGATTATCGCTGCTGGTGGGGCTTTGCCGATCTGCCTGAGGTGGATGAATGCAATCCCGGCTGGCAGGAGGTCATTGTCAGCGGACGCAACAGCGTCGTGCGGCAATGGCTGCGCCGCGGAGCCGCAGGCTGGCGGCTGGATGTGGCAGACGAACTGCCCGACAGCGTGCTGAGTCTGATCCGCCAGGCGTCAAAGGAGGAAAAAAGCGACGCGCCCATCATCGGCGAGGTCTGGGAAGACGCTGTTATCAAGGAAAGCTACGGCGGACGCCGCAATTACGCGCTTGGCTACTCGCTGGACAGCGTGATGAACTATCCCTTCCGCACGGCGGTATTGGATTTCGCCCACGGACGCATCGACGCCAGGGCCCTGCGGGATTTCCTGCGGGCGCAGGCCATGAACTATCCGCGCCCCATGTATTACTGTCTGATGAACCTGCTGGGTTCCCACGACGTGGAGCGTCTGAAGAGTAATCTGGCTACGGATGTGATCATCAAGAGCCTTCCGCGCGAAGAGCAGGTGAAGCTTCCGTTTACGGTCGAAGCTCTGGAACGTGCAGAGGAGCTGGAGAAGCTCTGCGCCGCGCTGCAGTTTGCTATCCCCGGCGTCCCCAGCATTTATTACGGGGATGAGCAGGGAATGGAAGGCGTGGGCGATCCCTTCAACCGTGCGCCGTTCCGGGAGGCCAGCGCAGATCTTCATGAATTTTATGTAAACCTTGTTGCCCTGCGCAATTCCGACCCTGTGTTCAGCGAGGGCGAGGTGGCGTTCGCCGCGCCTACGGGGGACATGCTGACGGTGCTGCGCTATTTCAGCGGTGAAAACAAACCGTCTGACGCCGTTTATCTGACCGTTATCAATCGCGGCGGCGAGGACAGATATTTTGCCGACTTGTCCTGTGTGGGGATGGAGAGCTGCACCGGAACAATCGGAGCGCGCAGCGCGAAAACGGTGCGACTTCGTTAATTATGTAAACCAATAAGGAGGGTACGCCAGTGAAACGCTTTCTTGTCGTAGTGGATATGCAGAACGATTTCATCGACGGCTCGCTTGGAACCAGAGAAGCGCAGGCCATCGTGGACAGAACGGCTGAAAAGATCCGCAGCTTTGACGGCGAGGTCATTTTTACCCGTGACACCCACGAGGCGTCCTATCTGGACAGCCAGGAGGGGAAAAAGCTGCCGGTGCTGCACTGCGTCCGGGACAGCGAGGGCTGGCAGATCCGGCGCGGGCTGCAGGAGCTGCGCAAGGCCGCAATCATCGACAAACCGACCTTCGGCTCCACCGAGTTGGGCGCTTATCTGGCGGGGGAGGACCTCCGCGAGGGAATCGAGAGTATCACGCTTGTGGGGCTGTGCACGGATATCTGCGTTATCTCCAACGCACTGCTTCTCAAAGCCTTTCTGCCGGAGGTGCCGATCCTGGTTGACGCGGCCTGCTGCGCCGGCGTGACGCCGGAGAGTCATCGTAACGCCCTGGCGGCCATGAAGATGTGTCAGATCGAAATCATCAACGGATAAGAAAAAAGCTCCTCGGCGTGGGGGGCTTTTTTCACGGGAGGGCTTGTTGTGAAAGAACAGTTTGAACGGTTTGACATGAAGCGTCCGCCCATGCGCACGCGGTGGTATCTGCGGCCGCTGACCTATCTGCTGAGCGTACCGGACACCATACGGCATGGGACGATCATCCATCGGCAGGGGACGGAGAATCTCAAGCCGCCCTATGTGATGTTGTGCAACCATAACGCCTTCATGGATTTCAAGGTTGCGACCAAGGCCATCTATCCGCAAAGGGCCAATTATGTGGTGGCTATCGATGGTTTTATCGGCCGGGAGGAGCTGCTCAGGCAGGTGGGCTGCATCTGCAAGCGGAAGTTTACCAACGACATCACCCTCATCCGGCAGCTAAAGGCAGTGGTGGACAACGGAGACGTGGCCATGATCTATCCCGAGGCGCGCTACTCGCTTTGCGGCACAACGGCGGTACTGCCCGCTTCGCTGGGAAAGCTGTGCAAGCTGTTGAAGGTGCCGGTGGTGACGCTGATCTGCCACGGACACCATGTGAATTCTCCGTTCTGGAATCTGCATGACCGGGGCGTTCGACCCACAGAGGCAGATTTCAATCTGTTGTTTACAGCACAGGAGCTGGCCGAGACCAGCGCCGACGAGGTGAACCGCCGGATCGTGGAGGCCTTTCAATACGATGACTTTGCCTGGCAGAAGGAGAAGGGGATCCGCACCCCTTACGCAGGACGGGCAGAGGGACTGCACAAGGTGCTCTACCAGTGCCCTCACTGCGGCACGGAGTTTCACATGAGCAGCAAGGGCGCCGCGCTGCGCTGTGAGGCATGCGGCAAAAGCTGGACCATGTCGGAGCTGGGCGAGCTGAGCGCCGACGAGGGCGATACCGAGTTTAGCCACATTCCGGACTGGTACGAGTGGGAGCGCGAAAACGTGCGCCGTGAGGTGGAGCAGGGAAGCTATTCCAGCGGCGTGCTGCCGGTGAGAGTAGATTCACTGCCCAACGCAAAACGCTTTATTCATCTGGGCGAGGGGACGCTGGTGCATGATATGAACGGGTTCACTGTGCGCGGGACGGATGTGGACAGCGATCCTTTTGAGATGATCAAGCCCGTCTCCAGCCTGTATTCCTGCCATATCGAGTATGAGTATCTGGGCAAGCACGGCGACTGTGTCGATCTCAATACACTGGAGGATACCTGGTACATTTATCCACACGACTGTGATTTCTCAGTCACCAAGATGGCGTTGGCCACGGAGGAACTGTATTATGCCCATCGGCGAGCCATCGGTCATCCCTGTAAGCCGGGGCTGGCCTGAATAACGAAAAAGAGCGAAGAGGCATCGACTTGTCGGTGCCTCTTCGCTCTTGATATAAAGACGGGCGTTAACCCGGTAAGTTTCGTGGGGCCTTACAGATTGCAGAAGGGAAGCGTCCAGTAGTAATAGGCAAAATCCTTGTCGTTCAGGAGATTGGAAAACTGTTGCTCACCCTCGGCCTCAAAACCACGGAAAAGCTCGGATTCGTTCATCATGGTTTGTTGCCTCCTTTCGTTTGCTGGCGCAAGTATAGCCCTTTTGCGGTCGGAAAACAAGAGCAATAACCAACAAAAATTGTGCACTTCAGATAAAAACAAAAGCGGATAATTGTGCAACTTTGCTTATGGACTACGTATGCCGGAGAGATAAATGAAGAGTCGAGGGCTTCATCCTGCGCACGGTAAGGGGGCGATGAAATAGCATTGAGAAGAAACAGATCAGTACCAAACCGGCTTCTGACAGGGAGGAAGCGTTTCGGTCAAATCATAATCCTCCAGGCTGATGGCCTGGCTCGGGATACCCCACATAGCTTCAGCCTCCTGAGCATCCCTAATCCTGGCCTCCAGATAGTCCCGCTTGGAGCGGTGCATAAGCCAGCAATACCACGTACTGCCTCCAACGGGGTTTTCTAACGGGGAGACATTGAGCCGGACATCAAGAAACCTGCGGGTATCTCCGGAAACATCAAATCTGATACTGAAGCTCCTTTCCCAACTCTCATCGTCGGTTTTCCTCGGGCCGAGATTACCCGGGACCTTGCCCGGAATCTCAAAATCGGGAATCAGCCCTTCCCAGACCCATTCGCCCGCGAGATTTACCTTTTGCAAAGCAAAAGGGGCTAAATGGAAAGGAGGCTGCTCCGTCTCCACGGAAGAAGCTAAATTCTTCGTCTGCAGGATTCCGTTCGAGATCACTACATCGTCTTTTTCAAATCCAGTCCCGGAAAAGACAATGCGGATCCCTTTAGACGCGCCGCCCACATTGAGAAAGGAAACAACGTTGGGGCCTTCAACTGTGCAAGGATTTAATGAGGGACTATACAGGATCAAACGCGGCAGGTCTTTCATGGTGTATCCTCGCTTTGAGATGATGTGCGTTCCTAATGGAGTTGAGCGCTGAGAATTAATCCGCGCCGGGGCAATCCATATCCGAACCGACCTTCAGGTCTGCATGGGAAGAGCGCGAGAGGGGACGGGAGTCCTCTTTCGCGTTTGAGCGCAGCGGATCCATCCGCGCCAAAGGCGCGGCACCAGAAAAGGGGAAATCCTGTTCGGATTTCCCCTTTTCTGGTGCCGGTGGTGGGACTCGAACCCACACGGTGTTGCCACCAACGGATTTTGAGTCCGTCACGTCTACCATTCCATCACACCGGCACGGTGGAGTCAAGTATAGTACATCTTTGCTGAAAATTCAAGTGAAATTCCATGGTTTCACTTCCTGCACGTCAGGCGGGGTAAAGCAGGAAGGCGAAAAACGCACTGAACAGAGCGGAAAGCACACGCCCCGGCAGAAGAAAACGGGTGTTCAGATCGGTGTCACTCAAAACGGCTAGAGTCTGGAACTGGACGCTCAGACCGCCCCAGCCGCTGAGAAACGCACATAGCAGAAAAAGATCGCGTCCGGGGACGAGACTCTGCATGGCGCCGACTCCGCTGGACAGCTCCAGAAGCCCTGTCAACAGCGCTCGCACAAAGGGAGAGGACAAGCCGGAGAATTTGGAGAGCGCAGCGCTGCAGACCGCCACGAATCCGGATGCCTCCAGCATACCGGTGACCACACAGAAGCAGACGACAAAACCGCCCACATAAAGAACAGAGGTAACTGCCTGATGCACTGAGGCGACGAGTGCAGTCGAGAAAGATTCCTGTATGTGGCCGGGCTCAGAAGATGAGCGAGCTGAAATCGGCAATGCGCGCGGACGAAGGGCTATCCCTGCCAAAAGCGCAGAGAGAGCATGGATCGCGTACAGGCGAAGGCCGAGACCGCGGGAAGAGAAGAGACCGCTCCCAATGATACCGATCAGAAAGGAGGGGCCTGTGTTGTTGCAGAAGCCCAGAAGAAATTCGGCTTCTTCGCGGGATATCTCTCCGGCGCGGTAGAGCTCAGCTGCGGTTTGCGCTCCGAGTGGATAGCCGCCGCAGAGCCCGGCAACCAATGCCGAGACGCCCTGACCGGAAATGCCCCACAGCAGCCTGGCAGCCGGCGCCGCAAGGCGCCCCAACAGCCGCGGAAAGCCAAGCCGGACGAGGAGCGCGCTGAGCACAAAAAAAGGATACAGCGAGGGAAGCAGAAGACGGGCATATAGCGCCAGACCGTATGCGGCACTGTCCATGGCCGCCGATGGGGCGAGCAGGAGACAGATCAGTGCGCCACAGACACACAGCAAGGATAACGCATGTTTCATCCGAGAATTCCCCCCTCTTGTCCATGTATCAAGCTATGCTCCGTCTCATAAGGATATACGGATGGGAGGTGAAGGATGTGCGCAGGAAAGCGGAGAAAAAAACACTCGTCCCCGCAGGATTGGATCTGCCCGGAGAAGCCTTCGGAGAGCTTCTAATCACGGTGGTCGGAAACGATAGTGTCAGGATCGAGAACCATCGGGGGATCGCTCAGTTCAGCGGCGAATACCTTCGCCTGAGCACACGCGGGGGCGGTCTGTCCATCTTTGGAAGGGAAATGAAGATCCGGGTGCTGGCCAAACAGGTGCTGGTGGTGGAGGGGAGAATACAGGCATTGGAGTGGGAAACATGAAAAAACGACTGCATTTGTTCGACGGCACGGTGACGCTTGCGGTCCGGGGTACAGAAACGGAGCGATTGCTCAACGCCTGCATGCGCTCTGAGCTGCCGCTCCGAAATATATGGCGCGCAGAGGACGGCTCGCTGCGTCTTGAAATAGCCTGGGAGGAAGTCGAACGCTTTGAAAAGCTCGCCCGGGTGAGCATGTGCGAGACAGAGCGTGTATCCGTACGGGGCGGCAGGGAGAGCCGAAAGCGGCTGCGGCGCAGGAGCGCACTGGGCCTGCTCGCCGCCCTGTGCGCACTGGCGCTGACGGCTTCCAGCCTGTTCATCTGGGAAATCGATATTCTGGGAAACAGCTCGATCAGTGAGGGCGAAATCCGGCGTGCTCTGAGGGAATGCGGCGTGGCAGAGGGCTGCTTCTGGCCGGCCACGGATGTGGAGCTGATCCGATCACAGATGCTGCTGCGGCTGGACCAGCTCAGCTGGATGACGCTTAATCTGAGCGGGTCGCGGGCTCAGGTGGTGGTGCTTGAGCGTGAGAGAGCACCTGAGATGTACGAGGAAAGGACGGGGGCTGATCTCGTGGCGGCATGCGGCGGCGTTGTGAGAGATTTTTCTGTGAAAAACGGCCGGACGCTGATTGAACGCGGTCAGATCGTGACAGAGGGACAGACGCTTGTGTCCGCGGAGATGGAGGGCAGCGGCGGCTCGGCAAGGACAGTGCGCGCCGCGGGAAGCGTGACGGCAGACACCTGGCGGGAAATCCGGGTTCAGACGAACTGCGGCGCCGTGAGCAAAGCACGGGGCAGAGGTGTTTTCGTCACCGTCGGAATACAGGCTGGCGAAAGCCGTATAAATCTTCTTTCAAACGGTAGAAAAGTGCTTGACGAATGTGATAGAATCGTGAAAGAATATAAAATTGGTATTAAGGGTCTGTTCTGCTTCCCGCTGAAGCTGGTGGTGGAGATTTATCGACCCTATGAGAGCGGCGATCTGATCCCGGCGGATCGGGACGGCTGCTGTGATCGCGCGATGGCCGCGCTTGCCGACGAGATCGACGGGGAGATCCTGTCGAGCGCCTCCACCTGGCAGGACGGCGTGCTGAGACTGAACGCGCATTGCCTGGAGAACATAGCCCTGACAAAAGAAATACCGTAACGAGGGGATTGCGAATGATAGAGAGAAGTATGGCGGTGGACCGCATGGAGCATGTGATGCGGGTATTCGGATCGTTTGACCAGAATCTGCGGATCATTGAGGAGGATCTGGCGGTGAGTGTGGTCGAGCGCGGAGACGAGCTTCACATCAGCGGAGAGGCCGAAAATGTGATGCTGGCCGAGCAGGCCATCAACGGCCTGTTGGGCCTTGCCGCCCGCGGGGAGAACATTGACGCGCAGAATGTACGCTATATCCTCAAGCTGGTGCGCGAGGGCAAGCAGGACAAAATCAACGAGCTGGCCGGAGACGTGATCTGTATCACCGCCAAGGGAAAGCCCATCAAGCCCAAAACCATAGGCCAGAAGGAGTACTGCGAGGCGATAGCCAAGAACACCGTCACGCTGGGCATCGGCCCCGCGGGTACGGGCAAGACCTACCTCGCTGTTGCCGCCGCGGTGGCGGCCTTCCGGGCCGAGCAGGTCAACCGTATCATTCTGACGCGCCCCGCCGTTGAGGCGGGCGAGCGCCTGGGGTTTCTGCCGGGCGACCTTCAGAGCAAGGTCGATCCTTATCTGAGGCCGCTTTACGACGCGCTGTTTGATATGCTGGGCGCGGACACGTATCAGAAGTATCTGGAACGGGGCAATATTGAAGTGGCGCCCCTGGCATATATGCGCGGCCGGACGCTGGATGACAGCTTTATTATTCTGGACGAAGCGCAAAACACCTCACGCGAGCAAATGAAGATGTTCCTCACGCGTATCGGCTTCGGTTCAAAGGTGGTCATCACGGGTGACATCACCCAGATCGACCTGCCGGAGGACAAGACCAGCGGCTTGAAGGTTGCCATGAAGGTCCTCGACGGGATCGACGACATCGCGATCTGCACGCTTACCGGCGCAGACGTTGTCCGCCACCGTCTGGTGCAGAAGATCATCGAGGCATATGAGGTCTATGACAAGAAAAATCCGGCGGCCGAGGAAAAACGTCCGGTGAAGCCAACTTACAGGAGAAGATAAATGAAACATGAAATCACCGTCAGGCGTGAAAAGCGCGGACTGGGACACCCGGAGGCCTTACGTGTTGTCAAGCGTGCCGTCGCGGACGCGCTCTCGTGCGAGGGCGTGGAGGAGAATTGCATCGTCAATGTGATGTTGACGGATGACGTCGGTATCCATCAGGTCAATCGGGAGTTCCGTGGCGTCGACCGCCCCACAGATGTGCTCTCGTTTCCGTTCAACGAACTGACGCCGGGAGCCTTCGACGCCTCGTTATGCGAGAAAGATGTGGAGAGCGGCAGAATCGTTCTGGGCGACATGATGCTGTCACTCGAACGCTGCCAGGCACAGGGCGAGGAGTTCGGCCACGGCTTTGAGCGGGAACTGCGGTATCTGTGCGTGCACTCGGTGCTGCACCTGCTGGGCTATGATCATGTGGATGAGGGCGCAATGAAAAAACAGATGCGAGACAGAGAAAAAGAAATCATGGGGGATTTGGACGAATGACAAAAGCTGCGATGATTACCGTCTGCGGACGGCCTAATGTGGGAAAATCCACGCTCACCAACGCGCTGGTGGGGGAAAAGGTGGCGATCGTTTCACCCAAGCCCCAGACGACGCGAAACCGGATCACCGCGATCGTGGAGCGCGGTGACACGCAGTTCGTCCTGCTGGACACGCCGGGTATTCACAAGCCCCGGACCCGGCTGGGCGATTATATGGTCAACGTGGTCAAGGAGAGCGTAGCTGACGTGGATTGCGTCGTTATGATGGTAGAGCCCATCGCCTCGATCGGACCGCAGGAGGAAGCACTGATCGAACGCCTGCGCGAGACGCACAGCAGCGCCATTCTGGTCATCAACAAGATCGACACGGTGGAAAAGTCCAAGCTCCTGGAGGTGATTGCCCTCTACTCGCAGGCCTTTGCGTTCGACGCGGTGATCCCCATTTCCGCCAGGACCGGAGACGGTCTCAACGAGCTTTTGCGGGAGTTGGACAAATATGCCGTCGAGGGGCCGCATTTCTTCCCCGACGACATGATTACCGATCAGCCTGAGCGTCAGATCTGCGCGGAACTGGTACGCGAAAAGCTGCTGCGCTGCCTGGACAAGGAAATTCCCCACGGCACCGCGGTCGAGGTGACAAAGTTTCAAGAGCGCGACGACGGTGTGGTAGAGATCGAAGTGATCATCTACTGTGAGAAAACCAGCCACAAGGGGATCATCATCGGCAAGAAGGGCGCGATGCTCAAGAAAATCGGCGAGCTGGCCAGGACCGATATGGAGGCGTTCCTCGGCACCAAGGTCTTTTTACAGACCTGGGTGAAGGTCAAGGAGAACTGGCGCGACAGCATGGCGCAGCTGCGCAACTTCGGTTACGAGAATACCTGAGAAGCTATTTTCTTCCACCTATAATTGACCGCCTGGGGCAGATACTATTCTGCGTGAGGTGGTTTGCATGAACAGTGATATCCTCTGGCAGGCCTTTGTCGATACCGGTGATCCGTCGTATTATATCCTGTATAAAACCGCATCCGGCAAAGAAAGAGAAGAACAGCAAAAGAAAGAGAGCAGGGATGGGCAAATGCCCGCCGCTTCGGACTGAGAGCGTACATAATGTTTACAACAACGAAGGCCCTGGTGCTGCGCGAAGTCAAATATAAAGAGGCCGATCGGATCCTGACCCTCTTTACCGCGGACAACGGCAAGATCACGGCCAAGGCGCGCGGGGCGCTTCGCAAAAGCAGCAGGACCGGCGCCGCAACACAGCAGCTGACCTACGCGGATATGACGCTGTTTTTCAACAAGGGAAAATGGACCGTCAACGAGGCCAGCGTGATCGAAGCCTTCGAGGGGCTCAAGAGCGATATTGCCCATCTCGCACTCGGCAGCTATTTTGCCGAGTGCGTAGAGGCGCTTGCCGTCGAGGATCAGAGCGATCCGGCCCTGCTGAGCCTGACGCTCAACTCGCTCTATGCTCTGAGCCGCAATCTGCATGACGAGAGAAAGATCAAGGCCGCCTTTGAGCTGCGGCTGATGAGCCTTTCGGGCTATATGCCGGCGGTGGAGCGATGCGCGGTATGTGGGCGCGAGGATGTGGTGGCACCGGTGCTGGATCTGTTCAACGGACGCGTCGCCTGCGCCGGCTGCGCGCGCAGGGGCAGCTCGCTTTCACTGGATGACGCGTCGCTGAAGGCCATGCGCTATATCCTCTCGGCTCCCGCAAAGCAGCTGTTTTCCTTCCCCTTGGAAGGAGATTCTCTGGTGACGCTCTCCTTCGTGGCGGAGAACTATCTGCTGACGCAGACGGAGCGGAGCTTCGGAACATTGGATTATTATAAGCAGTTCAAATAGAATCAACCGAACCGATAGGGACAAACATATGAGTTTTTTTGAAAAATCACTTGCCACACTTGAACTCCCGGCAGTGCTGAACATGCTTGCCGCCGAGGCGGTGGGGGAGTCTGCCAAGGAAGCGGCGCTGAAGCTGCTTCCCTCCACCGATGTGTTTGAGGTACGGCGCCGTCTGGCGGAGACGACCGCAGCCAAGACCATGATGGTGGTGCGCGGCAGCCCCTCGTTTTCCGGCGTAAAGGACGTCAGACCCTCACTGTCCAGAGCGGACCTGGGCGGCGCGCTGAATACGCGCGAACTGATGGATATTGCGCGCGTGCTGCAGTGCGCGCGGCTGGTGCGCGGGTATATTGCCGACGACAGTGTGGGCAAGACGCCCATCGACCACCTGTTCTATGCGCTACACGCCAATAAATACCTGGAGGAGCGCATAAACACCTCCATTCTCGGAGAGGATGAGATCGCCGACAGCGCGTCGACAGATCTGGCTTCCATCCGCCGACAGATGAGGGCCGCCGCCGCGCGGGCGCGGGATGCGCTGCAGAAGATCATCTCTTCGCCGTCCTATGCCAAAGCGCTGCAGGAGCCCATCATCACCATGCGCTCGGACCGCTATGTGGTGCCGGTCAAGGCTGACCACAAGGGCGCGGTGCCGGGACTGGTGCACGATATTTCAGCCTCTGGCATGACGCTCTTCATCGAGCCCATGGCGGCGGTGAAGGCCAATAACGAACTGCGGGAGCTCGCCGCCAAGGAAAAACTGGAGATCGAGCGTATCCTCGCCGAACTGTCGGCCGCCTGCGCCGAGCACCGGACAGATATCGATTCCGACTACAGCGTGCTGGTGGCGTTGGATCTGATTTTCGCCAAGGCCAAGCTCTCCTACAAACTCAACTGCGGTGAGGCGGACACCGAGGGCGCGGGGATGATCCTGCGCCGGGCGCGCCATCCGCTGCTGGATCAGGCCAAGGCCGTTCCCATCGACGTGGAGCTGGGCGGAGATTTCGACACGCTCGTCATCACCGGCCCGAACACAGGAGGCAAGACGGTCTCGCTCAAGACGATCGGACTTTTGGCCGCCATGCACCAGTGCGGGCTGCATGTCCCCGCGGCGGACGGCAGCGTGCTGCCGGTCTACAGCCATATCCTGGCCGACATCGGTGACGAGCAGAGCATTGAGCAGAGCCTGTCAACCTTCTCGGCGCATATGACAAATATCGTCAGCATCCTCGAGGAATGCGACGAACACGCGCTGCTGCTTTTTGACGAACTCGGCGCCGGAACCGACCCCACCGAGGGCGCCGCGCTGGCCATATCCATCATCGAGTACGCCCGGCAAAAGGGCGCCAATATCGCCGCCACCACCCATTACGCCGAATTGAAGGTCTACGCCACCAACGAAGCCGGCGTTCAGAACGCCTCCTGCGAGTTTGACGTGGAGACCCTTCGGCCGACTTATCGGCTGCTGGTGGGGATTCCGGGCAAATCCAATGCCTTCGCCATCTCCCGTCGTCTGGGACTGGGAGAGGATATCATTGAGGACGCGCGCAAACGGGTCGGCACCGAGACGGCCAGCTTCGAGGCCACCATCGAAAAACTGGAGCAGACGCGTCTGCTTCTTGAAAAGGATCGCAACGAGGCTGCGCTGAAGCTGCGACAGGCGGAGGAAAACGCCAGAAAGGCGGCGTTCCTGAAGGCCGAGCTGGAGGTCAGGCTGGAGAAGGCTGATCTGAAGGCCAGAAGGGAGGCTGAGCGCATCCTTGCCGACGCCCGGCAGGCGGCTGAGCAGGCTTTTGAGGAAATCGACGAGATGCGCCGCAGCGCCAACGAGGAAAGCGACGTCAATGCCCTCAATGCCGCACGCAGCGAGCTGCGGCGCAAGCTCAACGAGGCAAAGGATGCCGCAAGAGCGCCAGAGGCGGCTCCTGCCGTGGAGGAAAAGCAGTCCTCCCGGCCGGTCAAGCCGGGGGACATGGTGCAGGTCAAGAGTCTGGGCGTCAAGGCGGAGGTGATCTCCGTTTCGCCCGAGCGCGTGCTGTCTCTGCGCGCCGGCATCATGACGCTGAGCGCGAAGGAGGACGAGGTTTTGCTGCTGGAGGGCGAGAAGCCCAAGCAGAAGGTCGTGTCCGGCGGCGGGACCGCGCTGCGCACCAGCGCGCTTTCTTCGGAAATCGACTTGCGCGGGATGGAAGCCATGGAGGCTGTACTGGTGACGGAGAGGTATCTCGACAGCGCCGTGATGGCCAAGCTCTCCACCGTGCGCATTATCCACGGCAAGGGAACCGGAGCGCTGCGCACCGCGATCCAGCAGATGCTGCGAAAAAACAAGGCGGTCAAATCCTTCCGTCTGGGGCGCTACGGCGAGGGAGAAACCGGCGTGACTGTTGTCGAACTGAAATAAAAAAGGTCCTGCTTGGAGCGCTGTCATGTGTAAATCTCCAAAAGAGGGAAAATCGGTTGACGTTTCCGGTTTTTTTTGCTAAATTATAGACGTACACATGTACATCTTGGATAATGTTAAGGAGATGCAAGTATGATAACCAAAGAGGTAGTTATTAACAATCAGGTTGGCCTTCACGCCAGACCGGCTACTTTCTTTATCCAGAAGGCGAACGAGTTCAAGAGCAGCATTTGGGTCGAGAAAGAAGAGAGACGTGTCAATGCGAAGAGCCTTCTTGGCGTGCTTTCCCTTGGTATCGTCAAGGGAACGACGGTCACACTCATCGCTGACGGCGCGGACGAGGACGAGGCTATCGCTACGCTCTCCGAGCTTATAGATTCCGACTTCTCCGAGTGAGATAAAGAAAACACCTTTTTCGGGGCGTGCTTGGCACGCCCCCTTTTCCTATTTCCCGAAATGACAGAGGACCGTAAACATGCTCGATACACTGCTGGAAAAAGCGAATAATCTGCCGCTGCTGCCCGGCGTCTATATCATGCTGGACGACAGGGGAGAGGTCATATACGTCGGAAAAGCCAAAAAGCTGAAGAACCGCGTGACCAGCTATTTCCGCGGCGAGCATCTGCCCAAGGTGGCGGCCATGGTGGAGAAAGTGCGGGACTTTAACGTGATCGTGGCCAACAGTGAGTTCGAGGCGCTTGTGCTGGAAAATTCGCTGATCAAGCGGCACAAGCCCCATTACAACATCCTGCTCAAGGACGACAAGGGTTATCCGTTTATCCGGATCGACCGCAAGAGCGCCTACCCCACGATGACCATCTCCCGCCTGGCCCCCAAGGACGGAGCCAGCTATTACGGCCCCTTCGGCGGACGAAGTCAGTCCTATGAGATCATCGATGTGATCCGCCAGGCGCTGCTGCTGCCGGATTGTACAAGACGCTTTCCGCGGGATATCGGCAAACAAAGACCCTGCCTGAAATATCAGATGGGCAGCTGCGCGGGGTGGTGCCTGGAGAAAATGAGCCAGGAGGACTACCATAGCCGCATGGACCAGGCGGCGTTGATCCTGGAGGGCAAAAGCGCCGAGCTCATCGACGAGCTGCGTCAGAAGATGGAGCAGGCTGCCGAGGAGCTTCACTTTGAGCAGGCCGCTTCCCTGCGCGACCGCATCCGCGCCGTCGAAGGACTGTCCCGCAAGCAGCGGGTGATTTCCACCGCTTTTGCCGACACAGACGCCATCGGCTTTCAGCGCGGCGCGAAGACCTGCTTCACCGTGCTGCATTTTACCGAGGGTGATCTCAGCGGGAAGGACACCGAGATGCTCGACGAGCCGGTGGAAGAGGACGGCGAGGCCGTCTCCAATCTGGTGCGTCAATACTATTCCGCCCGCGGTATTGTGCCAAAAACGATCCTGCTGCCCTTCGCGGTGGACGATATGCAGGAGCTTGAGACGTTTCTCTGTGAGCACAGCGGCCGCAAGACCGCCATCGAGGTGCCGCAGCGCGGCGAGCGGATGCGCCTGATCGAGAGCGCGGCGCTCAACGCCCGCGAGGAGATCCTGCGCCGCACCACCCAGGCCCAGCGCAGAAGCAAAACGCTGGAATGGCTACAGAAGGCGTTGGAACTGGAGAAGTTCCCCAGCCGAATCGAGGCCTTTGATATCTCCAATCTGGGCAGCACCGGCATCGTCGCGGCCATGACCGTCCACGTGGACGGACGACCGCTGAAGCGTGATTACCGAAAATTCCGTGTGCGCGGGCTGGACGCGCCGGACGACTACGCCAGCATGTATCAGGTGGTGTATCGACGGCTGAAGCATTATGTGGACGGCGACGAGAAGTTTGCACCCCTGCCGGATCTGTTTCTGATCGACGGAGGGGACAAGCACGCCGCCACCGCGGTAAGAGCTGCCGCTGACCTGGGACTGCGCATTCCCACCTTCGGCATGGTCAAGGACGACCGACATCGTACCCGCGCGCTGGTTTCACCGGAAGGGCATGAGATCGGTATAGTCGGCAACCAGGCCGTGTTCGCGCTGGTGGGGAATATCCAGGAAGAGACGCACCGCAGCGCCATCGAATATCAGCGCTCGCTGCGCAGCGAGGCCTATGGCTCAACACTGGAAAAGATCCCTGGCGTGGGAAAAAAACGCAGGGAAGAGCTGATTGCCGCTTTCAAGTCCGTTCGCGCGATCCGTGAAGCAACGTTGGAGGAACTCTCGGCGGTCGTGCCGAAAAACACGGCGCATGCGGTTTATGAATACTTCCGTAAGGGAAAGGAAGAGCAGGAAGAGTAAATGAGAGTCATTACTGGCAGCGCGCGGGGCAGACGCCTAAAAACGCCGGAGAATTATGATATTCGCCCAACCACGGACAATGTCAAGGAGGCGGTTTTCAACATCCTTCAATTCGACGTGGAGGGAAGGCGCGTCCTTGATCTTTTTGCCGGGACCGGTCAGATGGGGATCGAAGCTTTGAGCCGCGGAGCAAAGAGCGCTGTTTTTATCGATCGGGATCGCGCCGCTATCGGCATTGTAAAGGAGAATCTCAAGGCCTGCGGACTGAGTGCTGCGGTGCTGCAGACCGACGCGGTGGAGTATCTGAAACGCGGCGGCCGGTTTGATCTTATTTTTGTTGATCCCCCGTACGATTCCGGCCTTTATGAGCCGGTTTTGCAGACAATTAATTTGGTTGACATATTATCCGAAGGTGGTATAATAATCGTCGAGGCGCGTCGAACGGCGACGCTTCCCACGATGGAGAAACCCTATCGGAAAGTGAAAGAATACCTCTACGGCAAAGTCAAAATCTGTACCTATACCAGGGAGAGCAGTGTATGAGAACGGCAATCTGCCCGGGCAGCTTTGACCCGATCACGCTCGGACATCTCAACATTATCCGCCGCAGCGCAAAGATCTTCGACCGCGTTGTCGTGTGCATTATGAAAAACTCAACCAAAACCTCGCCGATGTTTTCGGTCGAGGAGCGGACGGACATGGTGCGCCGGGCGGTATCGCGGTATCAGAACGTCACGGTTGAGAATTCGGATATTCTGCTGGCAGAGTATGCCAAGCGCTTTGAAAACCCCGTGATCGTCAAAGGACTGCGCGCGGCCTCCGACTTTGAATACGAATTCCAGATGGACCTGATCAATAAGAACATCAATCCCCAGCTGGAGACGATGTTCCTGACAGCAAGCGGAAAGTATACCTTCCTCAGTTCCTCCGTGGTACGTGAAATGGCAAAATACGGCGCGGATCTGACGGGCCTCGTGCCCAGTGAACTGATCGAAGAGATCGAACAAAAAGCCAAACTATGGGGGAAGAACAATGGATAACAACAACGACGTAATCGAACTGCTTGACATTCTCTACGGTATGGTGAGCGAGGCCTGGGGTGTCCCGCTCGGAAACGACAAGTGCATCATCGAGCGCGACAAGGCCATTGAGATCATCAACGATATCAAGGCCAATCTTCCCACAGCGCTGGCCGAGGCAAAACGTCTGGTGGCCGCTCGTGACGAGTTCATCGGCAACGCCAAGCGCGAGGCCGAGGCTCTGAGAAAGAGCGCCGAGGAGAAAGCGCGCATCATGGTCGAAGAGCAGGAGATCATCCGCGTCGCCAAGGAGCGCAGCGCCGAAATGATTGCCTCTGCCGAAACCAAGTCCCGCGAGCTGCGCCGCGTCGCAGCTGATTATGTGGACGATCTGATGCGCCAGACAGAGGAGAGCATTTCCTCCGCTCTCACCACGGTGCAGAACTCCCGCGGTGCGTTCCGCAGCGCGGGCGGCGCAGCTGTCGGCGCCAGAAACGCGAAGGAAGATCTTCCCGAAGAGGAATAAAGCATTCTTGAATTCATCCGATTACCGGACCGAGCCCATATTTTGGGCTCGGTCTTTTTCTATAAACCAGATTTAGAGATTCGTTATTTTAAGAAAAATGGTGTAAAAGAAAGACAAAAAAAGACAAAAAGTTTCGCTTGCTTTTTCACATAGCGCCCCCTATAATTGAAAATGAAGTGGAGAGAAGTGGGGCAAAATGGAGCAAAAATGAGGACGAGAGGACGAGTCGGATGACGGGCGAGTACCAACACTCCCTTGACAACAAGGGAAGATTATTTATTCCCGCCAAGCTCCGCGAGGAGCTCGGCGAGCTTTTCTATATGACAGTATCTATGGAACGCTGCCTGTGCGTATACAGTGCAGCGAGCTGGCAGGGCTTTTCCGATAAAGTCAACGCCATGCCTTATATTCGTCAGCGCCGGATGCGGCCGCTGTTTGCTCATGCTGCCAGGTGCGAGTTGGACAGTCAGGGCCGGACGATCATTCCGCAAAACTTGCGTGCCTATGCAAATCTGACGAAAAACGTTACCGTCGTCGGCTGCAACAATCACGCCGAGCTCTGGGACAGCGAGACCTGGCAGAGCGTGTGTGAGGAAGAGTCGCAGCCGGAGAATATTGCGAGCGCGATGGAGGAGCTGGATTTCTGATGGCAGAGCCTCTTCATGTCTCCGTCCTGCTGGACGAGTGCATCGAACAATTGAACATCAGGCCGGACGGCATTTATGTGGACGGAACGCTGGGGCTGGGTGGTCACTCGCTGGAAATAGCCAGGAGACTGCACAACGGAAGACTGATTTGTATCGACCGGGATGAGAGCGCCATCGAGCGCGCATCCGCGCGTCTGGAAGCATTTGCAGACAGGATCACCTTCGTCCACGGCAACTTTTCAGATACGGCCGCCATTCTTGATGAACTGGGGATAGAAGCGGTAGATGGTGCACTGTACGATTTGGGCGTGTCCTCTCCGCAGCTTGACGAGTCCGAGCGCGGCTTTTCTTATCAGCACGACGCGCCGCTGGATATGCGCATGGATACGAGCGCTGCGCTGACGGCGTATACGGTCGTCAATGAATGGGACGAAAACCGCCTAAACCGCATTCTCTGGGATTACGGCGAGGAACGCTACGCCCGCCGCATTACCGCGGCACTTTTAGCCAACCGCGCGCGCAAGCCCATCGAGAGCACGCTGGAGCTGGCCGATATCATCCGATCGGCCATGCCCGCGGCAGCTCTGCGGGAGAAACAGCACCCGGCCAAACGGAGTTTTCAGGCGATTCGGATCGCCGTTAACGACGAGCTGGGCGAGGTGGAGCGCATGATGGACACCGTGCCGGACAAACTGCGCGTCGGCGGCCGGTTGTGCGTGATCAGTTTCCACTCGCTGGAGGACCGAATCGTCAAGACCGCTATCGCAAGGCGCGAGAATGGCTGCACCTGCCCCCGCGAGGCGCCGGTGTGCGTCTGTGGATTCGTTCAGACACTGAAAAATCTGACGCGAAAGCCCATCCTGCCCGGCGAAGAAGAACTGCAGCGCAATCCCCGCTCGCGCAGCGCTAAGCTCCGCGTGGCGGAGAGAGTTTAAGTGACACGGCGGAGTAGTGCGCGGCTGACCGCGCTGATCTGCTGGCTATTGGCAATCTTGCTGCTGGGCGCCATGCTGATGACGGAGATCCGCCTTTGCGCCGTTCGCGATGAAGTGCTGGCACTCTGGCAGGAGAAAAGCGAACTGCAGAACGAGAAGCGCATCCTGCTGGTTCGGCTGCTGCAGCGACAGAATCTGTCTGCGCTGGAGGACTATGCCGGCGGAAAGCTTGGCATGCAGCACTGCCGCCCCTCTCAATGCGTTATCTTGGATGAAACCGAATAAGCATAATCCGTCTCTCTCTCGAATAGGATAGGTACAAAGCCAGGCTTCGGAAGAGGGGATCTTGCGCATGCATGACGGAAAAGGCGGACCGGGAATCGGTATGCTTCGCCGCACGCTGTTTTTGATGGCAGTGTGCGGCATTGTTTCTTTTGCTGTCCTTTTGGTACGGCTCTATCACCTGCAGATCACAGAACATGATATGTATGAGTCGCTCGCCGTTGGCCAGCAGCTTCGCGAGGCGGCGTCCTCTCCGGAACGGGGTACCATTTACGACCGCAACGAGCTCCCGCTGGCGATCAGTGCCTCGGTGGACAACGTGTATCTGAGCCCCGTCGAGATCGAGATGTACGGAGAAGACCGGGAGCTGATCGCCCGAAAACTCGCCGATATCCTGGATCTGGATCAGGCGGAGCTTTATGAAAAGAGCGGCAGGACCGGCTCCTGGTATGTGACGGCAGAGCGCAAGGTGGAACAGGAGAAGGCACAGGAGGTACGCGCTTTTATCAGCGATTACGGCATCCATGGCGTGAAGCTGGAGCGCGATACCAAGCGCTATTATCCCAACGGCTCGCTGGCCTGTCATCTGCTGGGCTTTGTCGGAACGGACAACAGCGGCCTGGAGGGGATCGAGGCACGCTATGACGACTTTCTGACGGGAAGCTCCGGCAAAAGCCTGCGCGAGACCAACGCCTATGGCTCGGACCTCCTCTGGGGCGGATATGCGGCGTACATCCCCGGCGGAGAGGGCTGCGATCTGGTGACAACCATCGACGCCACGATCCAGTACTATGTGGAGAAGCATCTTTCCCAGGCGGTGGAGGATTACGATATCCTGAACGGCGCCGGCGCCATCGCCATGGATGTGAACACCGGCGCGATTCTGGCCATGGCGTCGATGGACCGATATGATCCCAACCGATTCCTTGCGGTGAGTCCGGAGGTCCAGGCGCGGATAGACGCGGCGCAGAGCGCCGAGGAAAAGACCGAGCTGCTGCGTGCGGCACAGACAAGACAATGGCGCAATAAGGCGCTGAGCGATACCTATGAACCGGGCTCAACCTTTAAAATCATCACCCTCTCTATGGCATTGGATTGTGGAGCGGTGAGGCTGACAGACGGCTTTTATTGTCCGGGCCATGTGAGCGTCATCGGCCGCAGCTCACCGATCCGCTGCTGGAAGGACGGCGGACACGGCTCTCAGACGCTGACGCAGGCGGTGCAGCACTCCTGCAACGCGGCCTTTGTGAACATCGGGACGCGTGTGGGGGCCGAACGGTTTTATGAGTATTGCGACGCTTTTGGCTTCCTGGAGCTCAGTGACGACCCGGATGTGAATCTGACGGCTCAGACGGGGATCGATCTGGCAGGGGAGAGCGGCAGCATCTGGTGGAGCCGCAATACTTTTTGCAGCGAGAAAAATCTGTCTCAGCTGGCGGCGGCATCCTTCGGCCAAACGTTTACCATCACACCGCTGCAGCTCATAACGGCCGTAAGCGCCTGCGTCAACGGCGGAAGACTGATGCGGCCATACGTGGTCAGCGAGATCCGTTCCGGCGACGGAGAAATCCTGCTGCGGCGCGAGAGCGAACAGGTGCGGCAGGTGATTTCAGAGGAAACCAGCAAGACAGTGCGTTCAATCCTTGAGCAGGTGGTGGGAGATCCCACTGAGGGGACCGGTCGAAACGCTGCGGTAGCCGGTTATCGCATCGGCGGAAAGACAGGCACCAGCGAGAAGGTAAGTCTGGAGGCGGCGACCGGTCAGAAGGAATACATCGTTTCCTTTATCGGCTTTGCTCCGGCGGACGATCCACAGATCGCGCTGCTGGTCTTTCTCGATACGCCATCCAACAGCACGGGAATCTATATCAGCGGCGGCCAGATGGCCGCACCGGTGGTTGGCGCGATGATGGCGGATATCCTGCCCTATCTCGGTGTCAGGCCCTCTCTGAGCGGAGAAGAGGCCAGTCGCCAGGACACGGCCATGCCCCAACTGGTGGGGTTGAGTCTGGAGGAGGCCGGGCAGCGTTTACGTGAGGCGGGACTGCGTTATCGCAGCATCGGCGAGGGCCAGACCGTGACCGCACAGCTTCCGGCTGCCCTGTGGCAGATCGCCAGAGGGACCGAAACGATCCTTTATCTGGGAGAAGAAATATCAACGGAAAAAGAAAGTGTTCCCAATCTGGCAGGAATGCGCTATAATGAAGCACGTGACACGCTGTCGTACTACGGTCTGTTTCTGCACACGCTGACAACGCTTACCGACGAGCAGAACGCGCACGTCAGTACCCAGAGTATTCGCCCCGGTACCGCCGTCAGCCACGGCACGGTGATCGAGGTGGTACTCGTCTCCGATGATGAGTCGATGCTGGGAAAATATTAAAGGAAATGAACAAAGGAACAAGGATATGAAACTGAGGGACATCCTGAAGGACCTGACCATTCTGTCCGCTACGGCGGATCTTGATACCGAAATAGGCGGCATCAGCTATGATTCCCGCAATACGAAGCCGGGCGATCTTTTCGTCGCCGTCAAGGGCTTTTCCTCCGACGGCCACCGGTTTATCCCGACGGCTATGGAAAAGGGCGCAGCGGCTGTGCTGTGTGAGGACGCGCCCGCAGATGGAACACCCTATGTGCAGATCAAGGATTGCCGTCTGGGCCTGGCGCTGTCCAGCCGCAGCTTCTATGGCAATCCCGCGGGGGATATGACCGTGATCGGCATCACCGGCACCAGCGGAAAAACAAGCTCCAGTTATCTCATCAAGCACCTGCTGGAGGCTGCGCTGGGCGCCAAGGTGGGCTTGATCGGCACGAACGGAAACATGATCGGAGAGGAGTTCATCCATTCCGAATTCACCACGCCGGAAAGCCATGAGCTCCAGCAGCTCTTCCGCCGGATGGCGGACGCCGGCTGTACACACGTGGTGATGGAGGTATCGTCCCATTCTCTGGCTTTGGAGCGGGTGGCAGGCGTACGCTTTGACGTGGCACTCTATACCAATCTTTCCCAGGACCATCTGGACTTTCATCATACGATGGAGGAATACGCCGCGGCAAAAAAGAAAATCTTTTCCATGTGCGCCAAGGCCTGCGTCAATGCCGACGACGCCCACGCGGCCTATATGCTCGATGGGGTGGACTGCCCCTGCCTGCGCTATGCCATCGACGCGGAGGCGGATCTGTGTGCGGATAAGTTGGAACTGGACGCCTCCGGGGTTCGCTTCGAGGCCACGTACGGGAGCAGCCGCGCTGCGGTCTCACTGGGGATTCCGGGACTGTTCTCCGTACACAACGCCCTTGGCGTGATCGCCGTGGGGCTGAGTCTGGGACTGACACTGCAGGAGTGTGCGGCTGCACTGGCCACGGCTTCCGGCGTGAAGGGCAGACTGGAAAACGTGCCCACGGACGGAGATTACGCCATCATCATCGACTATTCCCACAAGCCGGACGCGCTGGAGAACGCTTTAAAAACGCTGCGGGACGTCACCAGAGGCAGGCTGATCGTCCTCTTTGGCTGCGGCGGCGACCGGGATCGACTCAAGCGGCCCATCATGGGCGCTATCGCGGCAGACAATGCCGATCTCGTCATCGTGACCAGCGACAATCCCCGCACGGAGGAGCCGGAGAGCATCATCGACGAAATCATGGCCGGGCTGAAGGACAAGCATACGCCGGTCCTTCGCATCTGTGACAGAACCGAGGCGATTCAGAGCGCTATTGACAACGCACGCAGCGGTGATGTAATATTGCTTGCCGGAAAGGGACACGAGGACTACCAGATCGTGGGGCATGAAAAGCACCACATGGACGAAAGAGAGATCGTGGCCGACTACCTGAAGACGAGGAAAAAGATATGACGATACAGTTGATGTGCGCCTTTATTCTGGCGTTCTTGTTTGCTACCGCATTCGGGAAGTATTACATTCCCTGGTTGCACAAGCAGAAGGCGGAGCAGTCCATCAAAACCGAGGTCCAGTGGCATCAGTCCAAAAAGGGGACGCCCACCATGGGCGGCGTGATGTTCATCCTCGGCGTGCTGCTCTCCCTGCTTACCATAGGCTTTCCGAGCATGATGCACGGCCGCTTTGTTCATCTGTTTGTCTTTCTTTTTGCGCTTGTATTCGGTGCCATCGGCTTCCTGGACGACTGGGAGAAGATCAAGAACGCGCAGAATCTGGGACTGAGCGCGGGTATGAAGTTCCTGCTGCAGCTGGCAGCTGCGCTGGTGTTCATCTTCCTGATGCGCCGGATCGGCTTTGTGCGCCCGAATCTTTACGTGCCGTTCTCCAACGCCATCGTCCCGATCCCTGAGTGGCTGTACTTTATCTTTGCAGCCTTTGTCATCGTCGGCACGGTGAACGCCGTGAACCTAACCGACGGTGTGGACGGCCTTGCCGCCGGCACGTCGCTGCCCGTCTGCTTGTTTTTTGTGGCTGTGAGCTTCGCCTGGGGAAGAGAATTCTTTGAACTGGGCATTTTCGCTTCGGCTCTGTTGGGCGGATTGATGGGCTTTCTGGTCTACAACTTCAACCCGGCCAAGGTCTTCATGGGCGATACGGGCTCGCTCTTTCTGGGCGGCGCCATCGCTGCCATGGCCTTCGCATACGACATGCCGCTGATCCTGGTGTTTATCGGTATCATGTTTATTGTGGAAACCCTCTCCGACATCATTCAGGTGGGCTATTTCAAGCTCAGTCACGGCAAGCGCGTTTTCCGCATGGCTCCCTTCCACCACCATCTGGAGATGGGCGGATGGACTGGAAAAAAGTGGAGCGAAAAAGAACTGTTTGTCCTCTTCACAGGCATAACCACATTGTTTGCAATCATATCATTTATCGGGGTGTTTCAGCGATACGCCATGTGATTGCAGCAAAAGCCGGGGAGGTGGGAGAAAGCGTGCAATACGATTCAGCCCGCCTCGCCGACTTTTCCGTTTTGAACACGCGGGGAAAAAAGGCCGGTTTTGACCAGCCTTTTTTCACTCTTGTCCTTATCCTGCTGGGCTTCGGCGTCGTGATGGTGCTTTCTGCCAGCTTTCCGCGCGCGTATTATGATCCAGGTCATGTGACCGGCGGAAGCGCCACCTATTATTTTATCCGACAGCTGATTTTCGCGCTTCTCGGTGTGGGTGCCATGCTGCTTTGTGCCGCGCTTCCCATGGGCTTTTACCGGCGTTATGCGCTGCCGTTTATGGCCTTTACGCTGGTCCTGCTTGCTCTTGTTCCGCTCATCGGCGTACGGGCCAACGGGTCACGGCGCTGGCTGGGGGTCGGGTCGCTGACCGTTCAGCCCTCTGAACTGGCCAAGCTCGCGGTCATCTTGCTGTTTTCACGGATGATTCAACAGCGAAGGGGTCAGATGCGCAGCTTTCGGCGCGGCATCCTGCCATTTTCGCTGATCCTGGCACTGATCGTGGGGCTGCTTGTTCTGGAGCCGCATTTTTCGGCTTCGATCATTATTCTGGCTGTGGGGGCGGCCATGCTCTTCATGGGTGGCGTTCCCCTCGGATGGTTCCTGGCGGCTATTGGCAGCGCGGCGGCTGCTATCGGCGTGCTGCTGGTCTTTTTCCCTTACGCATCCAGCCGCATCATGATCTGGCGCGACCCCTTCTCCAGCCCCTCGGACGAGGGTTATCAGATCGTGCAGTCACTCTACACCATCGGCTCTGGGGGACTTGGCGGTGTGGGTCTGGGAGGCAGCAGACAGAAGTATCTGTATCTGCCCGAGGAGCATAACGATTTTATCTTTTCTGTGCTGTGCGAAGAGCTTGGCTTTTTGGGCGCAGCGTTGGTTCTTTTGCTTTTTTCTCTGCTGATCCTGCGCGGGTTTCAGATCGCCCTGCATCAGCGAGACTGCTTTTCTTTTCTCGTGACGGCGGGGCTTACAACACTGTTGGCTCTGCAGGTTTTTCTGAATGTGGCTGTCGTGACGAATCTGCTGCCCTGTACGGGTATTTCGCTGCCGTTTTTCAGCTACGGCGGCACGGCGCTCATTTTGCAGCTGGCCCAGATGGGCATTATTCTGAGCGCTTCGAGAGATGTTTTGGAGGGATAGAGATGAAGAGATTCCTTTTCACCTGCGGTGGTACGGCGGGACATATCAATCCCGCGCTCGCCCTGGCGGGCCGCCTGCGTGAGCTGCTGGGGGACTGCGAGATCCTGTTCATCGGCGCAAAAGGCATGATGGAGACGCGCCTGGTTCCCCGCGAGGGGTATGAGATCCGCGAGATCGACATCACCAATATCAGCCGGGCGCTGAGTCTGGAGGGGCTGGTGCACAATGCCAAAACGCTCCGGAATGTGGCAGCGTCCACAGAAAAGGCCCGCAGGATTCTGCGGGAGTTTCGGCCCGACGCGGTCATCGGGACCGGCGGTTATGTGTGCTATCCGGTGCTGACAGCGGCCGCACAGCTGCGTATACCGACGTTGGTGCATGAGAGCAACGCCGTTCCCGGCTTGACGACCAGATTGCTCAGCCGCCATGTGGACCGCGTGCTGGTGGGCTTTGAAGACAGCCGCGAACACTATCCCCATCCGGACAGAGTTGTTGTCACCGGTACGCCGGTGCGGGGCGAGTTTGCTTCCTATACGAGGGAACGTGCACGCGCCGAGCTTGGATTGACAGATGATAAGCCGTTGGTGGTCTCTCTGTGGGGCTCGCTGGGCTCGGCTCATATGAACGGTATTATGGCGGAGCTTATTCCCATGATGCGAGGCGACGCATCCTTCCATCTCATACACGCCGCCGGCAGCCGCTATTTTCCCGAGGTGACGGGCAAGCTGGCTCTGAGCGCGCCCGATTATCCGGCCTATGGCGCAGATGTGAGGGAATACATCTATGATATGCCGCGTGTGATGGCGGCGGCGGATCTGGTACTGTGCAGGGCCGGAGCGTCTTCGCTGGCGGAGCTGTGCTATATGGGACAGCCCGCGCTGATCGTACCTTCGCCAAATGTGACGAACCATCATCAGGAAAAGAACGCACGGGTCCTGGAACGGGCGGGAGGTGCCAGCGTGTTCCTGGAGGGCGAATTCGACGCCGCGTCCTTGTATGATGAAATCAAAGCCTTGCTGTGCTCACCGGAGAAGCTGGCCGGTATGAGCACGGCCATGCGCTCACTTGCGGTGCCGGATGCGGCGGATAAGATCTGCGCACAGATCCTGGAGCTTGCGCAATAACAGAAAACACATCAAATACCTCCCGGGCATAGAATGTCATGATTTCGATGCGCGGGAGGTTTTTTTATGGAAATCTGGCATATCAGAGGCGGCAACAGACTGTTTGGCAGCTGCCGGGTGCAGGGCTCTAAAAACGCCTCCCTGCCGGTGCTTGCGGCGACGATTGCGCTGCCGAACCGCTCTGTCATCCGCAATGTTCCGCGCCTGAATGACGTATCTGCGGCTGTGAGCATCCTGTCACATCTCGGCTGCCGGGTGGAGAGCACCGGGCAGGACAACGAGTTGGCCGTGGATTCCCGCCAGGTGTGCTGCGCCGAGATCCCGCGGGGGCTGATGGAGGAAATGCGCTCCTCGGTGATCTTCATGGGCGCGCTGCTGGCTCGATGCGGAGAGGCAAAGCTGAGCCTGCCGGGTGGCTGCCAACTGGGAAAGCGTCCTATTGATCTGCACTTGTCGGCTTTGCGGGCCATGGGGGCCGAGATCGAGGAGGAGGGAAGCGATCTGTGCTGCCGGGCGGAGAGACTGCACGGCGTTCCGATCGAACTGCGCTTTCCCAGCGTCGGCGCAACGGAAAACATCATGCTGGCCGCTTGCGCGGCCGAGGGAAAGACCGTCATCCGGGGAGCGGCAAAAGAGCCGGAGATCGTTGCCCTGCAGAATTATTTGCGCTCGCTTGGCGTACATATCCACGGTGCAGGCTCCGATGAAATCACCATCGACGGCGCCGATGCGAGACCGGAAGCAAGCTTTACGGTACCCAGCGATCGGATCGCCGCTGCCACCTTTGCCTGCGCCTGCGCGGCGGCAGGAGGGAGAATCCTTCTTTCCGGTGTTCAGTATGAGCATTTTTCTACGGTTCTGCACTTCCTAAAATGCGCAGGCTGTGATATAATACAGTTCAACGACATTGTGGAGATCGCCTCCAACGGCACGCTGCACGCCCCGGGACATATCGTCACCGAGCCGTATCCCGGCTTTCCGACGGATGCCCAGCCCATTCTGATGGCGGCGCTGCTGCGGGCCCAGGGCACGACCCGCATCACCGAGACAATTTTTGAAAACCGTTACCGCCAGGTCGGAGAGCTGCGCCGTCTTGGCGCGGATATCCGGCTGGATGGCCAGGAGGCCGCCGTTCATGGCGTGCGCTCACTGCGCGGCGCTTCGCTGACCGCCTCAGATCTGCGCGGCGGGGCGGCCATGATCGTGGCGGCCCTCTCCGCAGGAGGAGAGACTACTGTGATCGACGCGGGGCATATTGCCCGCGGTTATGAAAACCTGGACGACAGGCTCTGCGCACTTGGCGCGGACGTACGTCTGGAACACCGATGAAAGGGATGTTGTCCCATGGCTGCAACACGAATGAATCAGCCCCCTGCCAGCAAGCACGGGGAGTATAAAGCTCCGAGAAAGCGCTCGATCAGCGGCGCGATCCTGACCTTTGCGGTCGTTGTGATCGCTACGGTTTTTCTCATGAGCGTGTTCCTACGCATCTCGGACGTGAGTGTGGAGGGAAATGAACACTATACCGACAGCGAAATCATCCGCGCTATTGATATCGAACAGGGCGACAACCTGTTCTTCTTCGACCGATTTGCCGCGATCAGCCGTGTCTTTGCCAAGCTGCCCTACGTGGAAGAGGTCAGCGTCAAGCGCCTTCTGCCCGGAAAGGTCGTTATCACCGTGCGGGAGTGTAAGGCGCTGGCCTACATTGCGGTGGGCGATGAGAACTGGACGATCGACCGCAGCTGCAAGGTGCTGGGCAAAGCCACTGATAACGAGCTGGGCGCGCTCATCCGCGTGGACGGCATCGATCCCGGCACCCTGCTGATCGGCGAGCGGCTGACAACCTCGGACGGAGACGACACGCCTGTCAGCTTTCTGGCAGACGTGCTGCGTCAGATCCAGGGGCGAAATCTGAGCGAGCATATCAGCAGCATGGATTTCTCCGATCTTGTTGGAGCCAAGCTGCGATATGGGACACGCTTCACGGTCATCATCGGCGGGGCCAGCAATGTGGATCATAAGTTCGCGATGCTGATGTCTGTGTTGGAGCAGCTCAAGGAGGGCGACGTGGGGATCATCAATGTTTCGGATGGCAGCAGCGCCCACTTTATTCCTCAATGAATCGACATAAATTACAAAAGGATTACAAAAATTTTCATAAAAATAAAAATTTAGCTTGACCTCCGAAAGAAAATGTAATAATATAACTACACAACTTAAACTCCAATAGTTTGTGCAGATACATCGTTGGATAAAAACAGGGAGGCAATACCATGGATTTCAAAGCTGAAGCAGGTCCCGAAAACGTTGTTACCTTGAAGGTCATCGGTGTCGGCGGAGCCGGCAACAACGTCGTCAACAGAATGGTCAAGTCCGGCACGCAGGGTGTCGAATTTATCGCGATCAATACTGATAAACAGGCGCTGAGCGTCTCGAACGCCGACCAGAAGATTCAGATCGGTGAGAAGATGACCCACGGGCAGGGCGCCGGCTCCGATCCTGAGATCGGTAAGCGCAGCGCCGAAGAGAGTCGCAACGACATCGCCAAGGCTCTTGAGAACGCGGATATGGTGTTTATCACCGCCGGTATGGGCGGCGGCACCGGCACGGGCGCAGCTCCCGTCGTGGCAGAGCTTGCGCGTGAAGCGGGTATCCTTACCGTCGGCGTCGTGACCAAGCCCTTCAAGTTTGAAGGCAAGCGCCGCATGGACCAGGCCAATGCCGGAATCAAGGACCTGCTTGAGAAGGTCGACTCCCTGCTGATCATCCCGAACGACCGGCTGAAATATGCGACCGATCAGAAGATCACGCTGGCCAACGCCTTCGAGATCGCCGATGACGTCCTGCATCAGGCCGTCACCAGCATCTCCGACCTGATCAAGAATACAGGCTTTATCAACCTTGACTTCGCTGATGTCACCACCATCATGAAGAACGCCGGATTCGCCCACATGGGCGTCGGACATGCCGCCGGCAAGGGCAAGGCCGAGGAGGCCGCCCGTATGGCTGTTGCCAGCCCGCTGATGGAGACCTCTATCAACGGTGCGCATGGCGTGCTGATCAATATCACCGGCAGCGAGGATATGGGCCTGGACGATATCGAGTCCGCTGCCAGCCTCGTGCAGGAGGCCGCGCATCCCGAAGCCAATATTATCTTCGGTGCGACCTTCGATCCCAACATGGAGGATGAGATCCGCGTGACTGTCATCGCCACCGGCTTTGATGAGAGCGCTCCCACCGCCGCTACCGGCGTAAGCTCTGTCAGCGCCGCTCCCGTGCGGCCTGTCGCGGTCAAGGAGAAGCCCCAGGGACTGTTCACCAACGCCTCTGAGAAGGCTGCCGCCGCAGCCCCGGCTCCCGCGCCGGCTCCTGCTCCCGCTCAGGAAGCGCCGAAGGCGGAGGAAGATCCCTTCGACAGTATTTTTAAGATTTTCAACTCTAAATAATCTCGATTACGACAAAAACCGCCGGAACGAATTGTTCCGGCGGTTTTTATATCCGCTGTATTACATGAACTTGTCAATGGCATCGTTGAGAGCTTCCAGCTGCTCGGAGGCGGTTTGATCGTCAGAGATGCAGTGCTCCAGATGATCCTTTAAAATAACCTTTGCTGTACTGCCCAGAGCCGAGCGCACGGCGGCCAGCTGCACGAGCACCTCGGTACAATCCCGCCCGTCCTCGATCATCCGCTTGACGGATTCCAAATGCCCGATGGCGCGGGACAGACGGTTGAGAACAGCTTTCGTCTGGGTATGGGAATGGGTATGGGAGTGACCTTCGTGGCCGCAGCCGTCCAGATGATGGGCGTGTACTACGCCGTCTCCGTGATCGTGATAATATACATCGTCGCTCATGTCTTTGCCTCCGCGGTTGGATTAGTGCTTATCATACTATGGGAATAGGAAAAATGCAAGTCTCAATCGAGCCACTGCGCTATCCATTGTGACAGAAGCGTGCGAACACGGGAGACATCGTCGTTGCTCAACTCCAGGACAAGGGTGTCGGTATCGCTGCGCAGTGCGTCGTGAAACTGCCTGGCGAGTGCGGTAAAGCGATCACCCAGACCAAGCACACCGGCCTGCATCAAAGTGTGCTCAAGAGTATGGATCGCCCCGACGCAGGGAAGCGGAGAGGCCAAAAAGGCAGCAAGCGCTGCACGGTACTGGGGAATGACAAGCTCATACCCACCCAGAAAACCGGCAAAGGAGAAGGGGTAATAGCTAGCCTCCTGAAGAAGTCGCGCTGCCTCAATGCGCCAGACCTCGTTGTCCTTCTCAAGGTCGGCACCGGTGTAAGAAAGGAAGCGATACGACTCATAGCCCTCAATGCCGGAGCCTGCGGCGGCGGAGACAAGCTCCTGCCCGATAACACTCCCGTCTTTATCCAGGGCGGGTCTGGTCAGGTAACCGCCCGCTTCGCCGAGCCGATCGCCCAGCTCTTCCATAATGAGATCCATAGCGTCCTCGCCGCAGATAAACAGATGCCTTTGCACACACGTCACTACCTTTCTCGCGTCAGTATAATAGAGTTGAAGCAGATTGTAAAGACACTACAGAAAGTGGAAATGGGACGTAATGGACGTAGAAATAAGAATTTTGCTCTTTTCAATCCGCCCTACATGGTGTATAGTGTGCAAGGACCTACAAATTTTTAAAGCATTTCAGACAGGAGACAAGACTATGGCAAAAAGAAAGAGAAGATGGGGCGATCGGCGCGACGGCCGCTGGGTCAGAGAAGTCACGGGACTGCAATGCGTCATGGCTAACCTGATGCCAAACCGCACAGACAGCGAGGTCTGCCTTTCGGATAAATTTGATGTGACCGAGCTGGTGAAATATCTGGACGCGAAAAATGCTTCACATCCCGATTTTAAGACGACGCTTTTCCACTGCATCCTTGTGGCGGTGGCGAAGATGATCCGAGAGAGACCCTTCCTCAATCGCTTTATCCAGGGCCGGCGCACTTATGAGCGTGACGAGATCACGCTCAGCTTTGTGGCCAAGCGCCGCTTTGCCGATGGGGCGGACGAAGCGCTGATGGTGCTCACCGCGAAGGACGAGGATACTCTTGACACGGTCAGCCAGCGCATTGTGGGCGATATCCGCGAGACGAGAAAAAGCGAGCATTCCACCGGCGGCGTGGACGCTGCTGTGGACGCCTTTGCCAAGATCCCGCGCCTGCTGCTGATGTTCGCGATCCGTGTGATCCGCTGGCTGGACTTCTGGGGGCTTGTTCCCCGCGCTCTGACCGACGGCGATCCCAACTACACAACGGTCCTGCTCAGCAATCTGGGCAGCATCAAGTGTCCGGCGGTTTATCATCACCTGAATAACTACGGCACCAACAGCATCATGGTGACTATCGGCACCCTGCATAAGGAAGAGCTGATCATGGAGGACGGCACCAAGCAGGTGCGCGATGTGGTGGATTTCTGCGCCACGCTCGACGAGCGCATCGCCGACGGCTTCTACTTTGCAAGAAGTCTGAAGCTGATCCGCTATATCTTCGCTCACCCCGAAATGCTCGATCGCCCCATCGGCGAGCCGAGCGGCTTTGAATACAAATAACAAAGGACTGTATCGCTATGGAACAGATTACCGCTAAAACACCCTGGGCGGGACATACCGAGGATATCCCGCTGCATCTGGATTATTTCGAAGGCTCCATGGTGGAGGCTGTGCGTCTCGCCGCGGAGAAGTATCCGGATTATACCGCGTTTACTTTTATGGGACGCGCTACCAGCTATCGCAGCATGCTGCAGGAAATTGAAAAGTGCGCCCGCGCTCTCAAAACTATCGGCGTACGCGAGAACGACAAGGTCACCATTGCGCTGCCCAACTGCCCCCAGGCCATCTATATGTTCTATGCCGTGAACATGGTGGGCGCCGTGGCCAACATGGTGCACCCGCTGTCTGCCGAGAAAGAGATCGAGTTCTATCTCAACGAGTCCGAGAGCGTTACCGCCATCACGCTTGATCAGTTTTATCATAAGTTTGAGAGCGTGCGCAACAACACCAAAGTAGTCAACATCATCATTGCCTCTGTCAAGGATGCGCTCTCTCAGCCGTTGAAGGCAGGCTATATGCTCACCGAGGGCCGAAAGATCAAGAAGATCCCCAAGGACGCACCGGTGATTCGCTGGAACGAGTTCATGCGCCTGTCCAAGGCCTGCTTCTATAACTACAAGGTCGCGCGGCAGGGGAGCGACAGCGCGGTCATCCTGTACTCCGGCGGCACAACCGGCAAAACCAAGGGTATCGTACTGACCAACAAAAACTTCAACGCGCTCGGCACACAGATCATTGCCACCAACCCCATGTTCCATGCCGGTGACAAGATGCTGTCGGCTATGCCCATGTTCCATGGCTTCGGTCTTGGCGTTTGCATTCACTCCATGCTGATGAACGGCGGCTGCTGCATCCTGATCCCGCGCGTCAATCCCAAGGACTACGCCAAACAGGTGGTCAAGAATCGCTGCAACTTTATCGCAGGCGTGCCAACGCTCTACGAGGCCATGCTGCGCATGAAGAGCATGGAAAACGCCGATCTCAGCAGCTTGAAGGGCGTGTTCTCCGGCGGCGACAGTCTGAGCGTGGAACTGAAGAAGAAGTTCGACAAGTTCCTGTATGATCGCAACGCCGTTATCCAGGTCCGCGAGGGCTACGGCACCACCGAGACGGTGACGGCCTGCTGCCTGACTCCTCCGCACATGTTCAAGGAGGGCTCGATCGGCGTGCCTTTCCCGGATACTTACATCAAGATCGTCGCGCCCGGCACCGACCGGGAGCTGCCCTACGGCGAAGAGGGCGAGATCCTGCTGGCCGGCCCCACGGTCATGAAGGAGTACATGAAGCATCCCGACGAGACTGCCCAGACGCTGCGTCACCACGCCGACGGGCTCACCTGGGTCTATACCGGCGATCTCGGTACCATGGACGAGGAGGGCTTTGTATACTTCCGCGGAAGAGCCAAGCGGATGATTATCTCTTCCGGCTACAACGTCTACCCCGGACAGTTGGAAAACATTCTGGACGCCCATGAGCTGGTTCAGATGAGCTGCGTTATCGGCGTGCCTGATCCCTATCGGATGCAGAAGGTCAAGGCCTTTGTCAAGCTCGCAGCCGGTGTCCCGGCCAACGAGGAGACTAAGGAGACGCTGATGGCGTATTGCCGGAAGCATATTGCCAAATACGCCATGCCCTATGACATCGAGTTCCGTGAGGATATGCCCAAGACGCTGGTTGGCAAGGTCGCTTACCGCGAACTGGAGGAGCAGGAACTGGCCAAAATCAAAGCCGCAGAGGCGGAGACAGTCAAGGCATAAAGAATTCTGGAGCGGGGTCGCGGGTTCGCGATCCCGCTTTTCGCATCTTTCTGTTGAAAAAAGAGTGAAAGCGCGGTCAATTCATTGTTGACCGGACTCATTTAGCGCGGTATAGTGAAAGAAAACATGGCCTGTCCCGGATGATGTGTGCTGCCGGCACGGAGAGGAGAGAGAAGCATGAATGATCGAGAGCTACGGCATCTGAGCCGCGCGGAGCTGCTTGAACAGATGATTGAGCAGCGCAAGACCATTGATACGCTCAATACCTTGCTTCAAGAGGAAAAGGAGCGGCGTCTCCAGGCGGAGGAGCGTCTCCGCGCAGAGCGTGACCGGGTGGATAAGCTGCTCAAAACGCTCCATGAGGAGGCGAAAAGCACCGACGATGAGGCGACTCCGGCGGCAGGGGAGAGCATGCGGGAATCGCTGGCACGGCTGGACTCAGCTGCGGAGCGTGCCGAGCGGGCAGCCGCAGCTTCCAAAGAGACCGCGGAGATCCTGCTTACTCTGCTGGAGCGCAAGGCGGGACCCAGAACACTGTCGGAGCTGTGAGCATGAACGATGAAGATACTGTGATGCCGGGGACGGAAATCACACTTGGCCAGTTGGAGGAGGAACTCAGGCGCGTGAAAGCCAGACGGCGTGTTTTCCGCATGCTTGGCTGGGTGATCGCACTTTTACTGGTGATGTGCGCTTTGCTGATCCTGACTTCCGGGCTGTTCCTGCCGGTGCTGCGCATCGGCGGCGACGCCATGACGCCTACGCTCCAGGCGGGTGATATGGTGCTGGCGCACAAGGGAACTGACGTGAGCGAGGGCGAGCTGGCAGCTTTTTATTATCACAACAGCATTCTGGTCAAGCGTGTTATCGGCCTGGGCGGACGGAGGATCGAACTGGATGCGGCCGGAAATGTTCTGGTCGATGGGATGGCGATCCCGGAGCCGTATCTGGAACAGAAAACGCTGGGACCATGCAACATCGCATTGCCATTTACCGTGCCTGGCAATTCTCTTTTCGTCATGGGAGATAATCGGGCGGTGTCTGTGGACTCGCGCAACACCGCTCTTGGCTGTGTCAGCGCGGAGCAGCTGGTGGGGAAAGTGTTTTTCCGCATCTGGCCGCTGAGCCGGTTCGGCCCGCTTTCCTGATACAAGTACAGCGAGCGGCAAAGCCCGAGTAAGCTGAAACTGTGAAATCAAAATAGAAGGGAGTCAACGAACATGAAGGAACACAAGGAAGAAAAAGAAATGATCAAAGACAAGAAGAAGGCGGCCAAGAAATTGAAGAAGATCATCAAGCGCGTCTGCCGCGCCGTGATCTGCGGCGCGTTTCTTCTTTGCATCGGTTATTTCCTCGGCATTCACCACCGGGTGATCGAGGCGCTTGTGAAGGGCGAGGAACTGCCCGAAGCACCAAAGGGCCACTGCCTGCACAAATAATGGAATGCGGATAGCGGAGCGGAAGGCTTCGCTATCTCTTTTTTCAAGGCCAGTCATGGAGCGATACTGTGTCGGAATAAGATGAAACGGGGTGATGAAATTGATCGAAACCGCGTTTCTCCTGCTTATGAACAGCCTCCTGCTGATGCTGCGTATTGCGCCGGGGGACTCTTTCCCCAAACCGCTGAGTCGGGAAGAGGAGGAGCACTTTCTGTATCTCTGGGAAAAAGGAGATCTGGATGCGCGCAATACACTCATTGAACACAACCTGAGACTGGTTGCACACATCGTGAAAAAGTACTATGCCCAGAGTGATGAGGCCGACGACCTGATTTCCATCGGCACGATCGGACTTATCAAGGGCATCAACACCTTTCAGCCCAAGAAAGGCGTCCGGCTGACAACCTATGCCAGCCGCTGCATCGAAAACGAAATCCTCATGCATTTTCGCAGCCGCCGAAAGTCCGCTGGAGATCTGAGCTTGTCGGAGGCAATTGAAACGGATGGCGACAACGGCTCGCTGTCGCTGTTGGATGTGGTGGCGACGGAAGAAGATCTGGATGAGCGGCTGTGTGAAAGCGAACTTCGCCTGCTGCTGCGAAAGGCGGTGAACGACTGCCTGGATGAGCGGGAAAGGAGCATCATCATATTGCGCTACGGTCTTAACGGGGGCGAGGGACGCACGCAGATGGAGACCGCGGAGAGCTGCGGAATCAGCCGCTCCTACGTTTCGCGGCTGGAGAAAAAAGCGCTTGAAAAGCTGCGCGCAGCGCTTCTGCAGTCTCGCTGAACGCCACACGCGGCGCTATCCTGATCAGAAGACTTGTTTTCGTCATAATTTGGTGCTATAATACACAAAAATCCCGAATGAAAGGCAGGCAGCGGCTCATGAGACGAAATAAACTGGCGTGGATCCTGGTTACGGCCGCGCTGTGTCTTGTGCTCTACACGCTCGTAGTGATGCGCAGCGACAATAAGGTCAGCGTCATCCTGGGCGGTACCGAAGGCGCATTTATCCAGTCGGACGGACTGACTTATGTGGATCCGAATTCCGTTACGGAGACCCCGGAGCCCACGGTGGATATCTGGCCGGACATTGACATTACACTCAATCAATACCGCATGGTCAATGCCGACAACCTGCTCTCTGTCGCCTTTGAGCCGGATGTGGCCAAAATCAGCGGCTCCAACAACCAGCTCTTCGATGTGGCCGCTCTGCCGTATCTGGAGAAAATGCTGGAGGATTGCCGCGCTGCAGGCTTTACGATCTATGTGACGGCTGCGTACCGCTCCTATTCATACCAGAACAACCTCTTCAACAGCAAGGCCAGCCAGATTGCCATCGGCATGGGCCTGACGGGGGAGAAAGCCTATTTGGACCCCCAGTATCAGGAGGCGGCCGAGGAAGCCAAGAAGATCGTCATGTTCCCCGGAACAAGTGAGCACCAGCTGGGCCTTGCGGTGGACTTGATGGATAAGAACTACTCCCGTCTCGTCTATGAGAACATGGACCAGGAGATGTTCGCCTGGCTGGACGCGCACTGCGCCGAGTATGGGTTCATCAAGCGCTATCCTACCCGTAAGCTGCTGCTGACCGGTTGGGATGAACCCTGGCATTACCGCTATGTGGGCGAAGAGGCCGCCACCTTTATCATGGAGCACGGCATCTGCTACGAGGAATTCTACGCACATTACGATCCGGAATTCAAATACGGCTGATACCGAAAAAAAGTCTTGCAATATCTGCCATTGGGTGGTATTATTACAAAGTAAGCATTATGGTCAAAAAAGAGTGGGTTGCAGCCCACTCTTTTTTGTGAGGTAAAACGGATAGACTCCGGGGTTGTGAATATGAGTAAAATTACTGATCGTGTATCTGAGATCGCCTGTCCTGTTGTGGAGGAAGAGGGCTGCACGCTGTGGGACGTGGAATACGTCAAGGAAGCGGGCACACGCTATCTGCGTCTTCTTATCGACAAGGAGGGCGGCGTTGACATAGAAGACTGTGAGCGCATCAGCCGCCGTCTGGATCCCATCCTGGACGAGACCGACCCGGTGCCGGAGAGCTATGTGTTTGAAGTTGGCTCAGCCGGGATCGACCGCGAACTGAAACGCCCCAGTGATTTCCAGGCTTTCCTGGGGAGCGAGGTCGAGGTTCGGCTCTATCAGCCCATCAACGGCTCCAAGGTATATATCGGGACGCTTGCGGCCTATGAAAACGGCACTACCATCATTGAAAGCAAGGGCAAGCTCCATCGTTTTGACAAATCACAGACCGCACAGGTCAGACTCTACGCAACGATATAAAAAGGGGATAAGTATCATGAACGCTGAATTCTTTGAAGCAATTGAAGAACTGGAAAAGGAAAAGGGCATTTCCCGCGAGTATATGTACGACAAAATCCGCCAGGCTATGCTGGCTGCGTTTCGCCGCGACAATCCAAACTGCGAGGATAACGTCGAGATCATTCTCGACGAGAGCAAGAAGCGCATCGAGATGAACGTCAATAAGACCGTTGTGGAAACTGTCGAGGACCCGTCTCATGAGATCGACCCCGACGCCGCCAAGCGGATCGTCAAGCGCGCCAAGGTCGGCGACGTCATTCCCATCCCCGTTGAGACCAAGAAGTTCGGTCGTATCGCCGCTCAGGCCGCCAAGCAGGTCATTATTCAGGGCATCCGTGAGGCCGAGCGCGGCATCATTTACGAGGAGTTCACCTCTAAAGAGCATGAGATTCTGACCGGTGTCGTTTCCCACATCGAGCCGCGGAACGGCTCTGTTTCGATCCGCATTTCCTCCAACAGCGAGTTTACGGAGGCCATGCTTTCGGCCAATGAGCGTATCCGCACGGAGGCTCTGCATGAGGGCGACCGCATCAAGGTGTACGTAGTCGAGGTCCGCAACTCCACCCGCGGCCCCCAGGTTTTGATCAGCCGTACCCATCCCGGCCTTGTCAAGCGCCTGTTCGAGCTTGAGGTTCCGGAAATCTACGACGGCACCGTGGAAATCAAATCCATCGCCCGCGAGGCGGGCAGCCGCACCAAGATGGCAGTCCTTTCCAACGATCCCGACGTGGATCCCATCGGGGCCTGCGTAGGCCCCAAGGGCGGCCGCGTGGCCAGCATCGTCAATGAACTGGGCGGCGAGAAGATCGATATCATCAAGTACAGCGAAACTCCCGAGGAGTATATCGCGGCCTCGCTCTCTCCGTCCGAGGTCATCAGCGTTACCATGCTGGAGGATGGCAAGAGCTGCCGCGTGATCGTACCGGATAATCAGCTCTCGCTCGCTATCGGCAAGGAAGGCCAGAACGCCCGCCTCGCGGCGAAGCTGACCGGCTATAAGATCGACATCAAGAGCGAATCGGATTCCTGACTTTTAAGAAAGGCGGCGGCTGACGCATGGAAAAGAAAATACCGATGCGGCAGTGTCTCGGCTGCCGGGAAATGAAGCCAAAGCGTGAGCTGATCCGCGTGGTACGCTCGCCGGAGGGCGTGATCAGTCTTGATTTTCGCGGAAAGGCCTCCGGCCGCGGGGCATATGTCTGCAAAAACGGCGAATGCCTGAAAAAAGCGGTCAGGAGCAAGGCGCTGGAGCGCGCCTTTTCCGCGGCGATCCCCGACGAGGTGTACGCTCGCCTGAGCGAGGAAATGGAGGCGGGCCATGAGGGATAACGTTTTGAAGCTGTTGGGTCTGATGCGCAGGGCCTCGGCTTTGGAAATTGGCGCCGACCGCGCCGCAGATGCGACGCGGGAAGGCAAAACGCGCCTGCTGTTGCTTTCGTCCGATGCCGGAGAGACCAACAAACGAAAAGCGGAGCTTGCCCTTGCGGGGCACAGCGCGCAGTGTGTAGAACTGCCCTTCACACGCGCCGAGCTGTCTGGCGCTCTCGGCGTAGGCGACTGTACCATGGCTGCTGTCACAGACCTGGGTTTTGCCCGGGCCTTCCTGAAGCAGCTGTGCGAAACGGACGGCGAACAGTACGCTCAGGCACTTGCCCATATTGAGCAGAAGCAGGAAAAAATCGCACGCCGCAAGGTTCAGAAGGGCAAAAAAGGGCAGAGCAAGTCGAATGGAATGAGGAGGACGAATATATGAGTATGATTAAGTACAGAGTGCACGAGGTGGCCAAGGATTTTGGCCTGCCTACCAAGACCGTGACCCAGATCCTGACGGACTATATCGCGCCTCCGAAAAACCATATGCAGGTGCTTGAGAGCAATGAGCTCGATGTGATCTTCGAGTATCTTACCCAGCATAATCAGGTCGCGAGCCTGGAAGAAATCTTCAAGGTCGAGCCGAAAGCTGCGCCCGCCCCTGCACCCAAGCAGGAGGAGAAGAAGACCGCTTCCGCCGCCGCTCCCCAGAAGAGCGCCGAGAAAGTCCCAGCACAGAGCGCGCAGAAGGGCGCGCCTGCTCCGGCTTCCGAGCAGCCCAAGGCCGAGAAAAAAGACAAGCCGCATGTTCCGCGCCAGGTCGCGGAGAAGCGCGTGGTGGACACCCGCGGCGGCGCTGCCGTGAACATCGAAAAGTACAACGAGAAATTCGAGGATCTGGCCGGTCAGCGCGGCGGAAACAATCTTAAATCCGGCAGCAACAAGAAGGAAAAGATCGGCGGCAAGAACAGACAGCGCCAGAACACGCCCGCTACCTCGGCCAAGCGCCGGCAGGAAGAGCGTGAAAAGATGCAGCGCCTGCAGCTTGAGATCGCCAAGAAACAGCCCGTCAAGGTGGAGATCCCCGATGAGATCGCCGTGGGCGAACTGGCTTCCCGCATGAAGAAAACTGCGGCAGAGGTCGTCAAGCAGCTCTTCAAGATGGGCGTTTTTGCCTCCGTCTCCGATGTGATCGACTACGACACCGCCGCCCTTGTCGCCATGGAGCTGGGCTGCAAGGTGGAGAAGGAAGTCATCGTTACGGTGGAAGAGCGGCTGATCGACGACCACGCCGATTCCGAGGAAGAGCTTCAGCCCCGAGCCCCCGTCGTCGTTGTCATGGGTCACGTCGACCACGGCAAAACCTCGCTGCTGGACTATATCCGCCATGCAAACGTCGCCTCCGGGGAGGCCGGCGGCATCACGCAGCATATCGGCGCTTATACCGTTGAGATCAACGGCAGCCCCATCACCTTCCTGGATACCCCGGGCCACGAAGCATTTACTTCGATGCGCGCCCGCGGCGCCATGGTCACGGACGTGGCGATCCTGGTGGTGGCAGCGGACGACGGCATCATGCCGCAGACCATCGAGAGCATCAACCATGCGAAGGCGGCCAACATTCCGATCGTCGTCGCCATCAACAAGATGGATAAGGTCGGCGCAAATCCCGACCGGATCAAGCAGCAGCTGACCGAGTACGACATCGTCAGTGAGGAATGGGGCGGCGAGACCATCATCTGCCCGATTTCCGCCAAGACCGGCGAAGGAATCGAAAACCTGCTGGAGAACCTGGTGCTGCAGGCTGAGATCCTTGAGCTCCGTGCCAACCCGAACCGCGCCGCCAAGGGCACGGTCATTGAGGCGCGCCTGGACAAGGGCCGCGGCCCCATTATGACGGTGCTTGTGCAGAACGGCACCCTGCATCTGGGCGATATCATCATTGCCGGTACCTGTGTTGGTCGCGTACGTACCATGATCAACGACAAGGGACAGCGTGTGACCGAAGCCGGGCCCTCTACGCCTGTTGAAATCTCCGGTCTGAACGATGTGCCCAGCGCCGGCGACATCTTCAACGCCGTTGCGGACGAGCGCATGGCCCGCGAGCTGGCCGAGGAGCGCCGCATCCAGCAGGCCACCGCGGCCAACACCAGCCACAAGGTCAGCCTTGAGGATCTGTTCAGTCAGATCCAGGCCGGTGAGATGAAGACGCTCAACCTCATTGTCAAGGCCGACGTCCAGGGCTCTGCGGAGGCGGTCAAAGCCTCCCTGGAGAAGATCTCCAACGAGGAAGTGCGCGTCAAGGTCATCCACAGCGCTGTCGGAGCCATCAACGAGAGCGATATCATGCTGGCCGCCACCTCCGGGGCCATCATCGTCGGCTTCAACGTCCGCCCGGATAGCGCAGCCCGCGAAAGCGCCGTGCGCAATAACGTGGATATGCGCATGTATCGCGTCATTTACGATTGCATCAACGAGATCGAAGCTGCCATGAAGGGCATGCTGGCGCCGAAGTTCCGCGAGAACATCATTGGGCATGCCGAGGTGCGTGAGACCTACAAGGTCTCCAAGGTTGGTACCGTCTGCGGCTGCTACTGCCAGGACGGCAAGATCCAGCGCGGCTGTCAGGTGCGCGTGCTGCGCGACAACATCGTCATCCACGAGGGCGAGCTTGCTTCGCTGCGCCGTTTCAAGGACGACGTGAAGGAAGTCGCTGCGGGCTACGAATGCGGCATGCAGATCGAGAAATTCAACGACGTCAAGGTCGGCGATATTATCGAATGCTTCGTGATGGAGCAGATTTGACAACAGATTTGGGAAAGGCTGAAAATGGCTTCCAATAAACTTGCAAGAACAAACGACGATATTCAGTTCGTTATCTCCAAACTGCTGCGCGAGGTCAAGGATCCCCGCGTGCAGCAGGGAATGATCAGCGTGACACGCGTGGAAACCACGGGTGACCTGCGCTATTCGAAGATCTGGCTGTCGGTCTATGGCATGAAGGACGAGAAGGAGTTCCGCCGCGGGCTCCGCTCGGCCTCGGGGTATCTGAGAAAAGAACTGGGCAACGCGATGAAGCTGCGCTTCACCCCGGAACTGGTTTTTGAAATCGACCACAGCATCGAGTACGGCGCGCATATCAACGAGGTGATCAACAGCCTGGATATCCGCCATGACGGGGATGAGGAGAATGAAAACGAGTGAAACGGCAAAGCTGTTCCTCTCCAAGGACCGCTTTCTGCTTCTGACACACAGAAATCCCGACGGAGATACGCTGGGCAGTGCGTCCGCGCTGTGCAGTGCGCTGCGGCGCGCTGGAAAGACCGCTTATCTCTATCCCAATACGGAAATAACCGACAAATACCGCCCGTTCGCCGAGCGGTATTTTGCCCCTGAGGACTATGAGAGCGCCTATGTGGTCGCGGTCGATATCGCGACGGATAAGCTGTTTCCTCCGCAGTATGAGGGGCCGGTGGATTTCTGTATCGACCATCATCCGTCCAACACCCACTATACAAAGCAGTCGCTGATCGCTCCTTCCAAGGCATCCTGCGGCGAGATCGTCATGCAGCTGATCAAGGCTTTGTGCGGCGATATCAGCCAGGAGGAGGCTAATCTGCTCTATGTTGCAGTCTCAACGGACTGTGGCTGCTTCCAGTACGCCAATACTAGGGCTGATACACTGCGCGCTGCGGCCGAGCTGCTGGATTGCGGAGCGGACAACACCAATCTCAACGTGACGCTATTCCGCAAGATCTCCCGTGCGCGCATGAGCATTGAGGGCATGGTATATTCCGGTATGCGCTTTTATCGCGACGGCAAGATCGTCGTGGCGGTGATCACACAGGAGATGCTGCAAAAGGCCGGCGCCACCGAGGATGATCTGGACGATATTTCCGGTCTGGCAGGAAAGGCGGAAGGCGGCGTGCTGAGCATTACGATACGTCAGCAGCCAGACGGCAGCAGCCGCATCTCGCTCCGCTCCTCGCCCGAGGTCAACTGCAGCGAGATCTGTGCCGTTTTCGGCGGCGGCGGACACGCGATGGCGGCAGGCTGCACGATCCACGCGGAACCGGAGAGGGCGCGTCAAATGCTTCTGGACGTGATCGACGAGGTCTGGAAATGAACGGCATCCTGCTTGTGGACAAGCCGCAGGGCTGGACCAGCTTTGATGTGGCGGCCAAGCTCAAGGGGCTGTGTCATACTAGACGCATCGGTCACTCCGGTACGCTTGATCCCATGGCAACCGGTCTGCTGGTGATGTTTATCGGGCGCGCGACACGTGCTGTCTCTTATGCTGAAAACCATGAAAAAAGGTATCTGGCCTCCCTCAGACCCGGCCTTGTGACGGACACACAGGATAATACGGGCCATGTGCTCAAAAGCTGTGACGCGCCCGTCTCGCCGGAGCAACTGGAGGAGGCTTTGTGCGCTTTTCGAGGCGAGATTTGGCAGATCCCACCCATGTACAGCGCCATCCAGGTCAACGGCCAGCGTCTATACAACATCGCCCGCCGCGGCGGCGAGGTCGAGCGCGCGCCGCGCAGCGTCACTATTCACCGGCTTGACTGCCTGGGTACTGACGAGAACGGGGATTATCTGCTGGATGTCAGATGCTCCAAGGGCACCTATATCCGTACGCTGTGTCATGACATCGGCGCGGCGCTGGGCTGCGGGGCCTGTCTGAGCGCGTTGCGGCGCGTGGAAGCGGGTGCATTCCACGTGAATGACGCGCACACGATGGACGAGCTGATCGCCACCGCGGACGCAGGTCGTATCGAGCAGCTGCTGTTGGGCGTGGAAACGATGTTTCCGGGGTTGAGGCACCTGCATGTGGACGCAGAAGGGGAAAGACGACTGCGTTGCGGCAACAGTATTTCCATCGATGAGCCAGAGGGAGACTGCCTGGCCTACTCGACGCAGGGCGAGCTGCTGGGATTGGGGCACATGGAAGATGGCGTCCTGCAATTAGTAAAAAGCTTTTACGAGGTATGATCATGGAAGCATTCCATCGCGTGGTCGCGATCGGCTTTTTCGACGGCGTCCATATCGGACACGCCGCGCTGCTGGAGATGACAAAGCGTCGTGCCCTGGAGCGCGGCGCGCGTCCGTCCGTCGTCAGTTTTGACGTTCATCCCGACAATCTGGTCCGGGGCGGCGAGACAAAGCTCATTACAAGCGCCATTGGAAGGGAAGATCTGATCCGTCGCCTTTACGGTATTGATAATGTTGTATTCCTGCATTTCAACCGGCACATGATGCAGATGCCCTGGCAGGAGTTCATCGAATCGCTGATCCGCGAGCTGTCCATTTGCCATATCGTGGTGGGCCATGACTTCTGCTTCGGATATAAAGGCGAGGGAACAGCCGAAAAACTGCGGACCTACTGCACTGAGCATGGGCTGGGCTGCGATATCATTCCGGCCGTCACGCTGGACGGACGCATCGTCAGCTCCACCTATATCCGCAGTCTCATTGAAAACGGGGAGATCGAAGAGGCAAACCGATTCCTCGGCCATCCTCACATCCTGTCCGATACGGTTCATTCCGGCTATCATTTGGGTACCAGACTCGGTGCTCCGACTATTAACATGTATTTCCCGGAGGGTGTGCTGGTTCCCAGGCATGGCGTATATGCCACCAAAGTGTGTCTGGAGGATGGCGCACAATACAGCGCAGTGACGAATGTCGGGGTTCGTCCCACGGTGGGAAACGGCAACCGCGTGAGCGTGGAGAGCCATCTTTTCGACTATTCCGGCAATCTCTATGGCCGACAGGCCCGCGTGGAGTTTTATCATTTCCTGCGCAGCGAGGTCAAGTTTGCCAGCTATGAAGAGTTGAGCGAGCAGATCCTACGCGATGCAGCAGATGCTCAGCGGTACTTTGCACAGATGAATGCGACAGACTGAAATAACGGCGGCTCAACCATCAGTTGAGCCGCCGTTTTCAACCGAAAAGTTATTGCCATGGAGATTAATTCGTGCTTCAATCATGCCAGAGCCGCGGAAAGCAAAAGGAGGAAAAGACCATGAATCAGAAATTGGGCGAGATGATCGCGCGTATGAGAAAAGACAGAGGCATGACGCAGGATGACCTGGCGAAGGAACTGAATGTTTCTTATCAGGCTGTCAGCAAATGGGAGAATGGAATCTCATCGCCGGATATTTCCAATCTGAAAGCACTTGCGCAACTGTTCGGCGTCAGCCTGGACGCGCTGTTCGGTCTGGAGCTTTTGCCTGAAGAAAGGATTTCCACGCCAGTGATCAACGACGGCATCGTCGCGGAGCGCGTCACGGATCCAACTGGAGAGAAAGAGAAGGGGATGACCGCTTCCGGCTGTGAAATCGCAGATGAGGAAAAGGGCGTGTAAAAAGGAACCGGAGGAAGAGCAGCTTCAGTGGGCGGAGGACGATGTGCTGCGTGTTGTCATGTATCGGGGACGGAAGTTACTTTCTTTTGAAGAGGTCAGAAATAAACTGCTGTCAAAAAAGATCCTGCTTGAATATCACGGGGAAGCGATAAACGTGTACAGCTGCTGTGATGTCTCCTGCGGTACCGTCTCAGGCAGCGTCTCGGCCGATGGCGACGTAAGCTGCAATGCGGTTTACGGAAACGTCAGCGCAGGCGGTGATGTAAGCTGTGATGCGGTCGGTTCGGCTGTCAGCGCGTGTGGCGATGTGAGTTGCGGCGACGTGGGCGGCGATATCCGATGCGGCGGCGACGCAGACTGCGGGACAGTTGTCGGAAGTGTGCATGCCGGCGGCGACGTGGATTGCGGACCTGTAGGCGGAAATGTGACGGCTGCGGGCGACATAGACTGCGGAAGCGTCGGCGGAATAGTCTTTAGAGAGTAAACAGCAGGGAGGTCATCGTGTTGACGATGACCTCCCTGCTGTTATATCCGGGCATAATATCCAGCGCCACAAGCTGACCTTGCTTTTCTTCAGTTAATAGGTTTTCTCACATATTGAGTCAAAACTGATAAACAAGGTTGAAGATTACAGGAGCTTTTGGTACAATTAAAATGCCTAAGCAGTATATTTTGGACTTTTGTCTATTTCGAATCCGGTTCAAATCGGCTTTGAGTATTAGCATGATGAATAAGTAAAGATCTTCTGTGATCACCCGCAATGCTGCTCTCCTGGATCCCGAGATCGGACAATGAATTAATAGCCCCCTTCGCTGTCCACGACACATCGGAGTAAGGATCGGATGCGTATGGACTATTCATCCGGATAACTTGATCTGCCAATCTCTGAGATAAGCACAGTCCGTCCTGAAGTGATGGCAGCGCAGAGATACAGGTCAAAGGAAACAGTACGCAACGTGGATACAAAAGGATCTGCAACTATGATTGGAAAGTATTTCGAATGGAACGAGAACGCGATATGCGCTCTGGATCGGGAGAACGCCCATAGCATCCCCATCATCGCCATGACCGTCAATGCTTTTGACGAGGATGTGCGGGAATCGCTGGCCTCCGGTATGAACGGGCACATTGCCAAGCCCTTCAATCCGCAGGAGCTGGCGGCGGAACTGTTCAGAAGAATCAACGCGCAGTGACGAAACTGCACCGCAGTTGTCGGGAACTGCAGAGCCATCCAATGGGATAAGAGGGATGCAACATGACGTATTCAATCATCGGGGTGCTGGCAGCGGTTCTGCTGCTGATCACCAATCGGGAGCTGTTCTGGAGCAGGGAAAAGAAAGCGCTTACAGGAACGCAGCGCGACTATCGCCGTTTCCTGCTCGGGGCTTTAGCCTATCTCATTACCGATATGGTCTGGGGTATTTTGGAGTCTCATAAGCTGACATCGATCCTATATGTCGATACAGCGGTGCATTTCATCGCTATGGCCGCGGCGGTCATGCTATGGACGCGATATGTGATCTCATATCTTGGACAAAAAAACGCGTTCGCTACCTTCCTCTCCTGGGTGGGGCAGTTTTTCCTTTGTTTTGAGGCGGTCGTTGTCATCGTCAATTTCTTCCGACCGATCCTGTTCTGGTTTGACGACAGCGGCGCGTACTACGCCGGCATCGCGCGGTATGTGACATTAGCGATACAGATCCTGCTGTTCTTTCTGACGTCGATTTATACGCTGTGGATCACGGCGAAGACGGAGGGGGCGGTTCGGCACCGCCATCTGACCATCGGTCTTTTTGGGATCGCCATGGACCTCTGTATCGCCGTGCAGGTCTTTTATCCTATGCTTCCGTTTTATGCTATGGGTTATTTGCTGGGAACCTGTCTCCTGCACAGTTTTGTTACGGAGGATGAGAAGGAGGAATACCGCAAAAGCCTGGAAGAGGCTGTCGCCAGGGAAAGGCTCCAGAAAGCGGAACTGGCAGAAAGCAGAGAGGCTTTGCAGGATGCGCTCGCTTCGGCGGAGCACGCCAACCGTGCGAAAACGCTGTTTCTCTCCAACATGAGCCATGAGATCCGCACACCGATGAACGCCATCATCGGCCTGAACAACATTGCCATGAACGATCCCACGGCCAGCGACAAAGTGAAGGAATATCTGGAAAAGATCGGCGCCTCCGCGCAGCATCTGCTGGGAATCATCAACGACATTCTGGATATGAGCCGCATTGAATCCGGGCGCATGACGGTCAAGCAGGAGGAGTTTGCCTTTTCCAAGGCCCTTGAGCAGGTCAACACCATGATCGTCGGTCAGTGCCGGGATAAAGGTCTGAGCTATGACTGCCGGATCACAGGCCACGTCAGTGATTATTATATCGGCGACATGATGAAGCTCAAGCAGGTGCTGATCAACGTTCTGGGCAATGCCGTCAAGTTCACGCCCGAGGGAGGCTCGGTACGCTTTGTGATCGAGGAGGGGCCGCATTATGACCGGAAGGCGACATTGAAATTCGTGATCAGCGACACCGGCATCGGAATGAGCAAGGAATACCTGCCCCACATTTTTGAAGCCTTCAGCCAGGAGGACGCCTCCTCAACAAGCCGATACGGCAGCACCGGACTTGGTATGCCGATCACGAAGAGCATTGTGGAGCTGATGAACGGTCATATCGAAGTGGAGAGCGAGAAGGGAAAAGGCACGGTTTTTACGGTAACGGTGACACTTGGAGAGTCAGAGAAAAAGAGTATTCCGTCGGATGAGGGAGATCTCGACCCGCATGAACTGAGCGTTCTTGTGATCGATGACGACAGCGTCGCCCTTGAGCATGCCGAGATCGTGCTGGGGCAGATCGGTATCGGCTGTGAAACAGCGGAATCCGGCTGGGAAGGCGTAGACAAGGTCAGAATCCGCCATGGACGCAGGGATGATTATGACCTCATCCTGATCGATTGGCGTATGCCGGAGATGGACGGTGTGGAAACCACACGGCAAATCCGGGCCATCGTTGGGAACGATACGCCGATCATCATTCTCACGTCGTTCAACTGGGATGATATTGCGGAAGAAGCAAAGGCGGCCGGCGTGGACACCTTTGTTGCAAAGCCGCTGTTTGCCGGGAGCGTTATGGATGAATTCCGGGAGGCCTTCCGACGCAAGAACGAACTGCTCGAGGAGAAGACGGCCGATCTGAAAGGCAAACGTGTGCTTTTGGCAGAGGACGTGGCGATCAACGCTGAAATCATTCTGATGGTGCTTTCCATGCGTGAGATGGAAGCCGACCTGGCTGAAAACGGGAGAGTGGCCGTAGAACTGTTTGAAAGCCAACCACCGGGGTACTATGATGCGATCCTTATGGATATGCGTATGCCGGAAATGGATGGCCTGGAGGCTACCCGGCACATTCGTTCCATGGACAGATCGGATGCGAAGTCCGTGCCGATCATCGCTTTGACGGCCAACGCCTTTGATGAGGATGTTCAGCGCAGCATGCAGGCGGGGCTGAACGCTCACCTCAGCAAACCGGTCGAGCCCGACGCCTTGTTTGAGACTCTGGAAGCGCTGATAAAATAATTGGGTTGGCAAGTGAATAGATGCCTCCACACGGAAAACGGCTCAGGGGAGAAGCACTGCTCGTGCTTCTCCCCTGAGCCATATAATTATGCTCCTTGTATCAAGTGCGGTTTTTCCCTGCGGCTTATCCGATTAAAGATTATAATCCGATAATAGTATTAATCAGATAATCGTATTACTCAAAGCTCCCGTACATTGCAATGGCTTCGTCCACCGTGATTTCCCCAGTTCCTACCCGGAACGCTGCATTCCGGATTTGGACCGTGAGCGGATCCTTGATACCAAGCACTTCAGGGGAGATGATACGGTCGGATGGCACCTGACCAAAAGGTGCATATACCGAGTCAAAGGACAGATCCGAGGTAGGCGTTACCAGACGCTTCACAGAAGCCATTTCGTTCAGCGTACTGTCAGTGATCAGAAAGCGCATGAATTCGTTTGTCATATCCAGGTCATCGCAGGTCTTGTTTACGGAGAACTGCACAGAAGGACTGTCGATAAAATATCCGCCGTCATCTGTCAGAGGGATAGGCGAAAAAGTATAGTGGAAGGGCGCATTGGAGAACGCCTCAGACTGGCTTTCCCTTTTCTGAGTCCCAGATACGGTATCCGCAGTACAGATCATCATCGGCACATCACCTTCAAAAAAGCGCAGGATCACCTGGGAATAGTTGTCCTCGATCTTATCACACGCTTCGAGATCGATACAACCGTTTCGAATCAACTGCTCTACCGCTTCCAAGGCCGGACGCATGTATTCTCCCGCTGCGGGATCCAGTTCATTGGCAAGAGCAAGCGCTTCCGGATTGTCCGCAAGCGTGGCTACAAAAAGCGGATAAGCGACCGTATTCATAAAACAACTGGACGATTTGAGACTGTAACCCATCATAGGGCTGTTGTAACCCTTGCTGCGGAAGGCTTCGCAGACGGCCAGCAGCTCTGCCCATGTCGCCGGGACACGGATACCTTCCTTTTCAAAGAGATCGTTGTTCACCAGCATGCCATAGGTTCTGGAAAAAACCGGAACCATCAGAACACGGCCTTCCTTATCATGATTGATCAGACCGGGGCGGACACAGTCCAGATCCAAGCCCAGCGCGGCGTCCGAAAGCTCCTCCATATGCGCAAAGACCGGAGCATATTTTTCATTCCCGATCATCCAGGCATGAGAGAAGAAAATGTTGGGCTTGTCATTGCCCTCCAACACCGTGCCCAGCACGTTGTTATAGTCGTCCAGCTTCACATAGCTGAGCTGTACGTTCGGATAGATCTCGTTGAAGCGGTCAAAGGCGGCCTCCAGGGCCTCAAAGTTGTCATAGCTTCCGACAACAGTGATCTTGCAGCTCGTGCCCGTGTCGAGAGCTGGCTGGAATCCGGCAGAGGCGGGCGCCTCCTGCGGCTTGCTGCCGCAGGCCGCCAGCGATACGAGCGTGCAGAGCACCAGAACAACGCAGAGCATTTTTTTCATGATCTCTTCTCCTCCTTAATCCTGCGAATTTCTTTGATTACAAGCTTGATGTCGATCGGCTTTGCGATATGTCCGTTCATGCCGGCGTTCAGACACTCTGTGACATTCTCGGAAAACGCGTCCGCAGTCATGGCAATGATCGGGATCGAAGACGCCCACGGATCATCCATTGCACGGATATTCCTTGTGGCCTCAAGCCCGTTCATCTCCGGCATCTGTATGTCCATAAAAATCAGAGCATAGCTTCCCTCTGCTGCCTGAGTCATTTTTTCCACACAGATGCGTCCGTTTTCGGCGCGCTCCGTCGTGATCCCGAACATACCGAGCATGGCGGAAATGATTTCCCAGTTGATATCATTATCCTCCGCAATAAGAATGTTCAATCCCTGCAGATCGGAATAGTCTGTCTCCGGCTCCACGGACTTTGTCTCGTTCCCAAGGAGCTCATTGATTTTATCGTAAAGCTTGGAGCGGAACAGCGGCTTGCTGACAAAACCGTTTGCTCCGGCCTCCTTCGCCGCATCCTCGATATCGGACCAGTCATAAGCGGAGATCAGCAAAATGGGGATATTTTCATTCACCTCGGCGCGGATCCGGTGAATCGTTTCGACGCCGTCGATATCCGGCATCTTCCAGTCCAGGATCACAACACTGTAGTCCCGTCCTGTTTTGTTCCGATGTGTGATCATACCGAGCGCTTCCAGTCCGCTGCCGGCATGGTCGGCTGTTACGCCGAGAGATTCCAGTGTATCAACTGCGGTCTCCAGAAGGATCTCATCGTCATCCACGACCAGAACATCCATCGAATCAAGCATCATGTCATCTCTTTGCCGATCGGCGATAGGAAGATCCAGTATTACGGTAAATGTCGTTCCTTTCCCCTGCTCGCTCTGGCAGTCGATGGTGCCTCCCATCAGGTCGACCATCTGCTTTGTGATGGCAAGGCCGAGCCCGGTACCTTGAATACTGTTCACCCGGCTGTCTGTCTGGCGCGAAAAAGGCTGATACATGTTTGCCATAAATTCCGGACTCATGCCGATACCGGTATCGGATACGATGTACGTTAGCCGCACACAGCCGTCCCTTTGGCTTTCCTCCTCGCGCATGTCCACGCTGACACGTCCGCCGGGTTCCGTGTATTTAATGGCATTGGAAAGGATGTTGATATAGATCTGATTCAGCCGAAGCTGGTCAGCGTAGAAATACTCTTTTTCCATCCGACCGATGCGGAAATTGAAATCAATATTCTTTTCCTTTATCATCGGCTGGGACAGATTTACGAGATTTTCCACCGTCTCAACAATGGAAAAGGTCAGCGGGCTCAGGTTCAGTTTTCCGCTCTCGACCTTGGAAATATCCAGAATATCGTTGATCAGCGTGAGCAGATGATTGCTGGCCAGTGTGATCTTTCTCAGGTTCTCTCCCACAGATGCCGTATCGCCGAGATTCTTTTCCGCGATCGTGGTAAGACCGATGATCGCGTTCATCGGCGTTCGGATATCGTGAGACATTGTTGAAAGAAAATCGGTTTTCGCTTTGTTTGCCGACGCCGCTTCCTGCGCCGCCGCCTGGAGCTTCTTGTTGAAACTAACGATGACGGCCAGATCAAAAACGAACAGGATCAAGAGCCCGGCGGATATAACCCCTATCAGCAGCCAGTTTTCGGTATTAATCCTCAGATCCTTCATTGGCATGAGACTGAGAAGCGTCCATCCCTCTGTGGCGGCAATCGGAGTAAATGCCAGTATACATTCCTCGCCGCGGGAGTTAAGCATGGTAACAGAGCCGGTTGACGAAGTCATTCTTCCAAAGAGTTCTTGTGCGGAGGCGGGATCTGAGGTGTTGTACGACCTGTAGAATTCAAAGAAACTGGAATTTTTGAAGGAATGCCCCTTGATGATGTAATCCCCGGCCGCACCGATCATGGAAAGCTCGACATTTTCAAACTCTTCCTGCGGGAAAACCCATTTCTGCTCAAGCTCTGAGATCGGCAGCACACGCAGCAATATGGCGTCCCGGGGCTTACCGGTTTCCGGATCACGAAGAGAAATATAATTGCAGAAAGCTATGGATTGTTCCCCGTTGATCGGGTTTGTATAGGCACGGGAAATATTGATGGATTCCCCTATATCAGAGATCCAGCTCACCTCGTTCAGGAGATCCAATCGTTCATAAGAGACGGTATAGTCATTGGCGCTGTCCTGCCTTGCTCTCGTAGACAGACCGGACAGCGTATCAAAATATACAATATGCGCAGAGGCCTTCGGCAGTACATGAGAAATCCGAATGAAGGAAGCGGCTTCCTCGATGGTCATGTTCTCACTGTTGATATAGCGTGCCCAAACATCACAGATGCGCTGCTCACCCTCCAGATAATTCTCGGTGACATGCTCCATCGTGATCAAGGTGCTTTCATAATGCTCTATCTGCCTTTGGGTTGCATATTTGTTCTCAAAGTTGGAATAAAGAACCACAAAGGTTAGCATAGCGATCATAATGAACACATTGACAATCGTGACCCATGTTTTTTTCATAGAGTTCCCCGTTCCCCTACAGTTGATATCTATACTGTTGATAAAAGAGAAAAATAGTATTATACCATAAGCGCGCGGAGCTCATGGTATAAAGTGCCGCGCTGCCGCGCTTTTCGGCTGCCGCCTGAGCGGCGAGAATAATCAATTCGCTGCCAAACTTGCCGTTTGACAGCGAAATCAATCGATGATTCGATTGATTTCGCCATCCTATAATCATTATAACACAAGGAGCAGTTTTTTCAAAGGTTTTTCGAGTATTAGTTAGACGTGAGAAAAACTGAATACTCTGACTGCTTGCCCATACCCCTCCTTTCCCCCTCCGCATGAATACCTGTGCTTCAAAGTAATCGGCTGAATTAAGAACCACATTATCATGGAAATCGGAAGTCCCGAAGAACAGACGGCTGAGATTCTGACTGCTCTGATCGAGAAAAACAGTGTCCATGAAGCAACGGAAGACGACATCAGCTCCCGACAGGAGGAAATCGAGATCATCTTCCGTTTCGTTGGCAAAATCGATTAAATGGACACATGTATCTTTCACTTTGGGGAAACGGGATTAACCGCAACGGATATAGGCAACATCGAGGCTCTGGCAAAATTCTTCGGCGCCGGCAGAAATACGCGCTTTGTCACGGAGCGTTCGGGAGAGAAGAACGCCGTGACGTCTGCTGCGGATAATCCTTTTGCGTCACAGGCTCGCTTTGGCGACAAGATCGCGGTAGGGGCTGCCAGCACGACTGAGAAGATCGGCGGCGGTGTGAGGCCCAGGACCCATACCGCCGCTTTCCTGTTGCTGAACATAGGCTTTTCGGCTTGAAATGTTCATAAAGCAGGACTATAATAACAGTTTGTGATTTGTAAATCTCTTCCACCGGCATAGGCAATACTGCACCAGCATACCGTTGTGATATGCGCTCTGTTTTGCTGTTGCTGCTGTTTCGAATTCAGAAAAAAGAGGGTATTTCGTTGGATAGACAGAACGAAAGTAAAAACACGCCGATGGTTCGCATAGCCTCCTTTATTGTGGACAAGCGAAACCTGATTTTTCTGCTGGTCCTGATCGCCATCGTTTTCTCGCTTTTTTCCCGCAGGTGGGTCCAGGTCGAGAATGATCTTACCGCTTATCTGCCCCACGGCTCTGCCACCAAAGAGGGCCTGGACGTGATGGAGGAGCAGTTCATCACCTACGGCTCGGCCAAAATCATGGTGGCCAACATCTCCTACGAAGAGGCGCAGTCTCTCTATGATTCGCTCAAGGCGCTCCAGGGCGTGCAGAGTGTGGACTTTGACGATACACTCGAGCATTACAGCAAGGCCTCGGCGCTGTATTCCATCACCTTTGACTATGAGGAGACGGACGAAGCCTGCCTTACCGCCCTTGAGCACGTGCGTACAGTGCTCCAGCCCTATGACACCTATGTCTCTACCACCCTGGGGGATACCAGTGCCAAGCTGATCGAACAGGAAGTCAGCATGATCACGGCCTTTGTCGCGGTTATCGTGGTGGTCGTTCTGACCTTTACCTCCCAGACCTATGCGGAGGTTCCGATCATCGGCCTGACCTTCATTGTTGCGGCGATCATGAACCAGGGCACCAATTTCCTTATGGGAAAGATCTCTTTTGTTTCCAACTCGGTCACAACGATCCTGCAGCTTGCTCTGTCGCTGGATTACGCGGTCATTTACTGCAACCGTTTCAAGGAAGAGCGCGCGCGGCACGAACTGCGGGAAGCCGTGATCATCTCTCTCTCCAAGGCTATTCCCGAGGTGGGCGCCAGTAGTCTGACCACCATCGGCGGACTTGTGGCGATGATGTTTATGAAATTCCGCCTCGGCCCAGATATGGCCGTCAATCTGATCAAGGCGATCTTCTTTTCTCTTCTGAGCGTGTTTACGGTCATGCCCGGTTTGCTGATGCTGCTGGGCAACCTGATGGAGAAAACACGACATAAAAACTTCGTGCCCAAGGTACCCTTCGTGGGCAGATTCGCCTATGCCACCCGTGGCGTGATCCCGCCGATTTTCGTGCTGATTCTCCTTGGCGCCATTGTGCTGTCCAATCGCTGCCCTTACGTGTACGGCTATGACACGCTCAAAACACCTCGTCTGAACGAGACGCAGATCGCGGATAAGATGATCAGCGAAACCTTTTCATCGCGTGCTATGGTCGCTGTTGTCGTGCCGCGAGGTGATTACAGTACCGAGCAGAAGCTGATCCGCGAGCTGGAGGCCTTTGACGAGGTGGATTCCGTCACCGCTATTGCCAACGCCGACGCCATCGGCGGCTATAAGCTCGCCGATAAGCTCTCGCCGCGACAGTTTGCGGAACTGATGAAGCTGGACTATGAAACAGCGGAATTCCTCTATGCCGCATACGCTGTTCACGGAGAAAACTATGACAAGCTGATCAGTGGGATTGCCAAGTACAATGTGCCGCTGATTGATATCCTTCTGTACGTCAGCGACAAGGTGGACGACGGTTATATCAGCCTGGAGGGAGAACAGGCGGATATGCTCGCGGACGCCAAAGCCCAGATGCTCATGGGCAAGCGGCAGCTGGAGGGAAGCGAGTATGACCGCATGCTGGTCTATCTCACTCTCAGCGAGGCGGGAGAGGAAACCTATCGGTTCACCGACGTCATCCGCCAGACCGCCCAGGAGCAGTATCCCGACGGTAAAGTATTTGTGGTGGGCAACTCCACCAATCAATATGAGTTTGAAAAATCCTTCCGAGTGGACAATATCGTTGTCAGCGTTGTGTCGATCCTCATCGTGCTGGTTGTACTGCTGTTCACCTTCAACTCGGCCGGAATGCCGGTGCTGCTGATCCTGGTTATCCAGGGCAGTATCTGGATGAACTTCTCTTATCCGGCGCTTGTCCATCGCGACGTGTTCTTCCTGACACAGCTGGTGGTCAGCTCCATCCAAATGGGCGCCAATATCGACTATGCCATCGTCATTGCCAATCGCTACTCCGATAATGTCAAAACCATGAAGCCCAAAGAAGCCATCATTGAGGCCATGAACTTTGCTTTCCCGACGATCCTCACCTCCGGTACGATCCTGGCGGTGTCCGGCATTTTGATCAGCTTTCTCACCACCGAGTGCACGATCAACGGAATCGGCGACGCGCTGGGCCGCGGCACGATCATTTCGATCATCCTTGTCATGTTTGTGCTGCCGCAGATTCTGATTCTGGGCGGCAAGATCCTGGAGAAGACCTCATTTTCCATGCCTGCGGTTTCGCGTGATATGCGCACAAATGGCCTGGTGGCTGTCGACGGTCTGATCGCCGGCGAGATCCGCGGCACCGTCAACGGCCTGTTCCGCGGCACCATCGACGGCGAAGTCAATGTACGCCTGCTCTCCGGCAAGTCGGAGGAAAAGGGCGGAGAATCGGAAGTGCTGAAAGAAGGTGGAGGCAAATGAATAAAGCCCTTATGCGTTTCATCGGCCTCGTCCTGTGTGTGCTTTTGGTCCCGGCGCTTGTCGCGCCGGCCTTTGCAGAAACGGATGAAATCCGCATTACCAGCGCTGAAGATCTGGTGAAGCTGGCAGAGAACTGCTCACTGGATACCTGGTCGGACGGCGTGAAGGTCGTGCTGATGAACGATATCAGCCTGTCCGACGTGGACTTCGATTCGATCCCCATCTTTAACGGTAGCTTTGACGGCGGCGGACACACGATCTACGATCTGTCGCTGAAGAGCGCACAGTCGCCCTGCGGGCTTTTCCTGGAAACCGGAAAGGACGCGGATATCCGTAATCTTTATGTCTCGGGCGTGGTAAGTCCCCGGGGCGACGACAACGCCGTGGGAGGTCTGGTGGGACGCAACCGCGGCACGGTTACCGCCTGCGGCTTTACTGGAACCGTAACGGGAAAAAGGCAGGTCGGCGGCATTGCGGGTGTGAATGAAGCCACCGGCCTGATTTCGCTTTGCTCGGTCAGCGGCGCGGTTGCCGGACTGTCCGAGACCGGCGGCATCGCCGGGTATAACAGCGGCGCGCTGCTGGGCTGCGAGAACAGTGCCTATATCAACACCGAGAGCGTGGATCCTGCGCTCAGACTGGACAGCATCGATACCAGCAGCATCCTCAATTTCATACAGAGCATTACCACGGACAACGCCTCCATTACCAGCGACACAGGCGGTGTATGCGGTTACTCCTGCGGCTTTGTGGAGAACTGCAGCAACAGCGGCACCGTCGGCTATGTGCATCTTGGCTATAATGTGGGCGGCGTTGCTGGTCACAGCAGCGGGTATATTGACCGCTGCCGGAACGACGGCATGATCTATGGCCGCCGTGCTGTCGGGGGCATCGTCGGCTTGGCCGAGCCGTATATCGTCACCGAGGAGACCCAGAATCTGCTCAGCGGTCTTGCTTATCGTTTCGCTGCGCTCAGCGATTCGATCAACAGTGCGATCGCCGACGCCGGGGAGTACTCTGACGAGCTGGTGGCGGAGCTCTCCGGCCTTTCGGTTACAATGCTCCCGGCGGCAACCGCCCTGCGCTCGTTGAACCTGGAGGACCCGGAATCCATCAGCGGTTTTCGCGAGACGCTTGCGGGGTGTATCGCATCCGCATCCGGGACACTCAGCGGCATCACCGGCAGCCTGGATGACAATTCTGACGTTTTGCTTTCGGATTTTGAGAAGATAAACAATAATCTGAGCGCTCTATCCGGAACGGCGGTGCAAGCCATGAGCCTGCTCTCCGGAGCGGAGGAATCGGATATCGTATCGGATGAATCTGCTTCCGAGGATGGGGATGGGCTTACACTTGGCAAAACTCACAAGTGTGAAAACAGCGGGGCGGTTTACGGCGACAGCAATGTGGGCGGCATCGCAGGTGGTATTTCGCTCAACAGCGAGATGAACGGCGAAAACTTGCTGGACAGCTCCTCTAATTCGCTGATCAAAAACCGCTATAGCCTGCATGCGACGATCCAGAGCTGCGTAAACCGAGGCGAAGTCACGGCGAGACACGAGTGCGTCGGAGGCATCGTGGGCCGCATGGACTTTGGCTTGGTACTCCATTGCGAGACCTTCTCCGATGTACAGATCGAAGAGGGCGATTACGCGGGCGGCATCTGCGGTCTGAGCTACGGACGCATTTCCTCCTGCTGTGTGAAAGCCTCGCTCAGCGGCAAGCGCTATGTGGGCGGCATATTGGGAAACGGATATAGCGCTGAGAACAAAGAAGAGCGCAGCAGTCTGGTTTCAAACTGTTACAGTCTGAGCCGCATCCTGGATGATCCTCAGTTTGCAGGCGCCATTTCCGGCGGAAGCGCAGGGGAATACGAGAACAATTACTTCGTCCCCATGGGCTATGCGGGAATGGACAAGCTTTCCATACACGGCAAGGCCGAGCCGTTGAGCTTCGAAGAGTTCGCGTCGGCAGACGGCGTGGTAGACGAGTGCTGCAGCTTTACCCTTCGCTTCGTAGTGGACGATGAGGTTGTATTGACTGTGCCGTTCCAGTATGGCGATTCTTTCGACCGCTCCGTTTTTCCCAAGGTGGAACGACGTGACGGTTCCTATGCCGTTTGGGATGTGACAGACCTCAGTAATCTCCAATTTGATACCACGGTGACGGCGGAATTCCGTATGGACGAGACCGTGCTGCGATCTGATTTACAGCGCACCGACGGACGGGCCGCCGTCTATCTGGACGGCCAATTCCAGCGCGGTGACGTGCTGAGTCTGGAAACGCGTCCTGCCTCCGAACTGGATATCGGCCTGTTTCGCGGCACCTGGAAGGATACGATACGCGAGCAGCTCCGTTCCATATTCCGCGACAGACAGCCGGATTATTCCGTGCCGGTCGATGTGGCGGAAAACCTCACCGTCGCATTCCCGGAGGACGGACTGAGCAGCCACACGCTCCGCTATCTGGCAGAGGACTATAAGACACGGAATTACCGTTTTTATCTGGAAACGGAGACGGGATGGGAACGTCTGCACCCGTCGCTTTTCGGAAGCTATTATCTGCTGACTGTTATCGGCTCTGAGGCGCATATCGCTGTGATCTCCACGATCCAGTCCTGGTGGGTGGTGGCCTATATCGCCGGCGCTCTGCTTGTTCTCGGATTTTTGGTTTTCCTTTCCGTTCGTCTGGTACGTGTGCTTCGCCGGCGGAATAAGCTGTCGAAAGAGACACCGCAATGGAAGCAGAAGCTTCACAGTTGGCGAGCTGAACACAAAAAGCAGATCGTCTTCGGCACCGTCGGCGCGGTCCTGGCCGCGCTGGTCTTACTGTTGATCCTGCGATTCAGCAGCATTTCCACGGCGCTGTCCAGTTACCGTCTGCTCAGAGAATTTGCCCAGCAGGAGACGGCCATTGATATCAACATTGACGTACACAGCGATGCGCGTGATATCCATCTCACCAACCAGGTACTGCGTGTCCGCCAGGACGGCAGGATGATCAGCTGCACGAGCCAGTATGGCATTCCGCTGTATTTCTGCGGCGGTCGCGTTTACCTGGAAAATGGTCGATCCTTTGAGGTGACAGGTACATCCTTGGACCAGATCGCCGTGCTGGATCTGGCGCGGGAGGCCTTCAGAAAAGGGGAGATTACGCGCAGTAGAACCGAGCAGGGATTGCGCTTTGAAGCCACACTGGATGCGCAGGAGGCTAATTCGCTGCTTTCGCTGATCCTGGCCGGGCAGAGCGCGGGCCTCCTGGACGCCGAGAATATGACGGCGGTGATCCTGGAGCACGACGGCGCGCTTCAGGAGCTGCACTTTACAGGAGAGGGGACAACGGAGAGCGGCAAGTCCTTTACGATTTCCGCCGCGCTCAAGACACGAGAGATCGAGAGCTATCCCACTGTGCCCCGGGACGTGCTTAACGCCATCGCGTTGAGCGAAACTCTCAGCGGCGAGCCTATTACCGAGGACTTCCTGGCGCTGATTGCGGCGTGGATGAAATATGATGGAGCTCAGACGATTCGGGCGGATGTGACGGCAAGGGCCGAAGCCGGCGCCTTGAGCCTGAACGGACAGTACGATTATGCCCGCACAGCAGTGGAGAATACGGCGATACACGTCCTGAAAACCAGACTCTTTACGCTGTATTTCACCGACAGTGCCGCCTGTACGGAGGCGGGCCTCGCGTTAAGCTCAGCACAGACCCATACGATCGACACTGCAAAGCTGATCCCGTTGGCCAAAGATCTGTGTCTGAATGGTGAATTCAGCTGCTCGGTTTCCGGTACTGTACGGCAGTATCGTATCGCGTTGGATCCCGACACCGCCTCCGAACTGACTGGTGCGCTGCTGAGTGATCTCAAGGCGTTGAAGATCAGCTACAGCAACTGCGTTCTTACGATCACGCTGGAAAACGGCGAACTGACCGATATCTCGCTGGACTGTGCCGGGACGATCCGCGTCGTCTCTCGCGACGTGGAGTGCAGCGTCGCGGTTTCCGTTTCGTATCGGGACGCAGGAGACGGCGTTGAGATCCCGCAGAAAGTAGTCGATACGCTTTGTGCTGAATCCTGATAGAAAAGGCGACTTCCGCACGTAAAGCGGAAGCCGCCTATTTTAAAGAATCATAGAATATGGGTTTTCAAATCGAAGAAAGAAGTGTATAATAGGCAAACGGATTCCAAATGAGACAAGAAAAGAGTGAAATCATTGAGCGAACACAGCCATCACAGTGCCTCTTCCCATACCGCCGTGCGTGAGCGTGACGAGGAGAGTACGCACAAGAAAACAAAAAAGGTCTCTTCCGACACAGAATACGAGGAGACGGAACATACGCAGCATCAGAAAAAGAAGAAAAAAGCTGGCCGGAATAAATTCCCAGTCGGCGGCCTTGTTCTGATGTTTGCTCTTATTCTTCTGGGGCTTGCAGCTGCCTATTTCGGCCAGCAGTATTACACCCAGTACCGCTCCCTGAAAACCAGCTATGAGGGCAATCTGCAGACTCTCAACGCCGAACTGCAGGAGGCCCAGGCTGCCCTTCGGTTGGCCGATCCCGACTCCGAAGCGCACGAAGGGGAGCGAGCCGTTCTGACAGAGGAGCTTCTGCGTGACGCACAGGCGAAGCTTTCCGAAGTCCAGAAGGAGAGCGCCGAGCTCGACAGCGCGATCAGCGAGGCTGAAAAGACGGTCGCTGAACTGGAACAGCAGGAAGACTTCGAGTATTACAAAGAAATCTACGACGCGTATGAGGAAGGGAGGGATTACGTTGAAGGTCTTCTTTCGGGTAATTAACGTTATCCTGGGCCTTGCCACTGCAGCCGCAATGGCTTTCTGTGGCTATATGTATTTTGCCACAACGCGTTTTCCCATCTCCGAATATGAAACGCAGTTTGCCGAGCTCAAAACAGAGATCGCCAAAACCGAGGAGAGCACCCTGGCAGCCCAGCAGGAGACGGATGCGCGCATGGACTATCTGCGGGAGGATCTGAGCCATCTGGGAACGGAGGGCGAGAAAATCGCCGCCAGCCTGGAAACGCTGCAGTCGGAAGCCGGAGAAAAGCAGCTGCGTCTCGAGACGCTGCGCACCGAAATCGAGCGCGACGAGAACATGCCAGAGAGTGTTTCGGCCATGAGACGCGAATACGCGCTGAAGATCCGGGAACTGGAAGAGAAGATCCAGGCAGGGGAGAGCAAGGTCAAGATCTGCTACTGGACACTGGACGACGGTCCGACTTACATCACCCACAACTTCCTGGAAGCTCTGGATGAGATGGACAACGTGCACGTTACCTTCTTTACGGCCAACCAGGCCAATGATTCGCCCGATGAGGTGGAGATGCTGCGCCGGGAAATGACCAGCGGTCACAGCGTACAGAATCACAGCTACGGCCATGTCACGGACGGAAACGGCGTTGTGTACATCAATCTTGACAGCTTCCGCGAACAGGTTCAGAAGCAGGACGACTGGCTCTATGAGGCCACCGGCTTCCGACCGGGTATTTTCCGCTTCCCGGGCGGTTATTTCAGCTGGGGCCAGTATCATCTGAAGGACGCGGTTGATGTTCTCGATGAGATGGGTTATCAGTGGGTCGACTGGAACTGCAACCTGTATGACGCGGGCGCAACCGAAAACCTGCCCTCTTCCGCGCTGGAACTCAGCCGCGCCATCACCCAGATTTCCGCCAAGGATATTGCCATCATCCTCGGCCACGACTGGAATATGAACACGCTTGTCGCCATGAAATCCGCTATCCCGCAGCTGCAGGAGAGAGGCTATGTCTTCCTTCCGCTGTTCCCTGAGTCCGTTACCATGGGCGAGGCCACGGTGGCGGTGTAAGACAGATATAAAAAACGGTGAGATCAATTGATCTCACCGTTTTGTTTTATTTGGTCGCTTTGACCTTGCGCTTGCGAGTGCGGCCGCGTCGACGGGACTGGGAGGCTTTGGTGTGATAAAACTCCACCATGTCGTCCTCCGCCTTATAGACAAGCTTGTTGGCCGTCCAGGTATTATCATCCTGATCCTTGCGGAAGCGGGCGCGGGCAAGGAAAAAGCCGTCTTCGTCGCAGGTATACAGGTTCATGTAGCGCTGATCGCCCTGATTGACCCATTTTTCACCCTCCAGGGGTTTCCCGCATACGGGGCAGACCATACGGGCGATCCGCTCGTCGGCAAACGCGGCAGCCTTGGTGGAAAAGCCGGGAAAGCTCTCGTGACTCAGAGCGTCGTTTTCAGTAGAATCCTCCTTTGGGTGGGCGTTCGGCATGCGGGAGGCCAGAATCTGAGGCGCGGAGGCGTACATCCGCAGGCCCTCTTCCATGTCGAGATGCGTGCATACCAGCGCGGTGTTGTAAGCGTCGCCCAATGCGTCATGGGCCACACGGGTCTGCTCGATCTCAAAATGCTCCATTGCACTGGCGAGAGACTTCTGGTTCTTGTCACCGCCTGTCTGCACGTTGTAAATCAACTGCAGGTTGATCCAATCGGCGATCCAGTCCCAGTCCAGATCGTGGATGATGATATTCTGCTCCATAATGCCGCGATCGTCACAGCCCCAGGTGAGGAAGGTGACGTCGTCGCCGCACCATTTGCGGAATGCATCCAGCGCGTCAGGGAACGAGAGACCTTTTGCAAGACGCTCTTTGTCAAAGCCGGTGATTTTCTTGACTTTATAGTGCATACGCTTGAAGTATATCGGCTTGACATCAACGGTAAACTCCTCGCCCAGCGACATGTCGGGATTGAGCTTGACGGCGCCGATTTCGATGATCTCGCCGCGCAGGTGGATAGGCAGTTTGTTGAAAACGGAAGATTTGGAGCTCATTGCCTGATTCCACTCCAGATCCACCACAATATAGTTCATACGAAACGATCCTTTTTCTATAGTGACGCCGTATTATAACATATCCTGCACAGGATTGCACCTGTTTTTTGCGCCTGAGCCGATTTTCTTTGCCATAGACAGTCGGCTGTGCTATAATGCAGGCGAAATCTGTGAACAGAAACGGAGAGGTACCATGACGGGATTTACGATCGGCGATGCCGTAAAGGCCTGCAACGGCGCGTATCGCGGGACGAACAGTCTCAGTACACCGCTGGGACGCGTTATCATCGACAGCCGCGAGATCCAAAGCGGCGACCTGTTTGTCGCTTATCGGGGCGAGCGTGTGGATGGCCACGATTACATATCCGCCGCGCTGGACAGGGGCGCTGCCTGCTGCCTGGCCGAGCGCGTCCCGGAGGGGGAGGAGCGCGGCGTGATCGTGACGGAAAATGTGCAGCGCGCGCTGGAGCAAATCGCAGCGGCCTATCGGATGACCCTCTCGCTGCCCATCGTGGGTATCACGGGCAGCGTGGGTAAGACCTCTGCCAAGGAGATGATATCAGCGGTGCTCTCCAGCCGCTGGAACATCTTGAAAACCGACAAGAATCTCAACAACCAGATCGGCGTTCCGATGACCCTCTCACGGATCGAGAAGGATCATGAGGCTGCCGTGATCGAGATGGGCATCTCCGGCTTCGGCGAGATGACTGAGCTTGCAAAGATGGTGAGACCCACCATCGGTGTGTTCACGCTTATCGGCCATGCTCATCTGGAATTCCTGCACGATTTGGACGGTGTGCTCCGGGCCAAGACCGAAATGCTCGATTATATCCCGAAGGATGGCGTGGTCATCCTGAACGGCGACGACGAAAAGCTGCGTTCGGTTCACTGCAGCCAGAAGAAGCTGAGCTTCGGATTCGGCGAGAACTGCGATGTGCGTGCGGAGCATCTGGAGCAGAGCGCCGACGAGACACGCTGCGATATCGTTTGCAAAGACAGATGCATGCACGTCATCATTCCTGCTTTCGGGCGGCATCTTGTGTATGCCGCGCTGGAGGGAGCCGCAGTCGGTATCACCATGGGGCTGACGGACGAGGAGATCATTCGGGGTATCGCCGGGTTCCGCACGGTGGGACGGCGTGCCGCTGTGGTCCGCACGGATAAGCTGACGCTGCTGGACGATTGTTATAATTCCAACCCGGACGCACTGAAGAGCGGAATCGATTCTTTGATGGAGCTGCCCGGGCGTCACGTGTGCATTCTGGGCGACATGCTGGAGCTGGGACCCGAAGCCCCGGCCATGCACAGCGAATCTGCGCGATATGCGGCGCAGAGGGGCGTGGACCGTGTGCTGTGCTGCGGGGCCATGGCGCGCTTTACCTGCAGCGGCGCAGGGCAGATCGCGCGCGCGTTTCCGGATCGCGCTGCACTGATCGCGGCACTGGGCGAGGAGATCCGTCCGGGAGACTGCGTATTGGTGAAGGCCTCCCACAGCGCGCATTTTGAAGAGATATCCGAGGCGTTGAAGGCGTTTTAAATGTGCGAAAGAAAGAGAAAATACGTCCTTTTGGATCTGGACGATACGATCCTGGATTTTCATACCGCCGAGCGGACATCCATCGCCCAGGCTTTTCAATCGCTGGGACTGCCTTCGGACGAGGCGGTGCTGCGCCGCTACAGTGAAATCAACGCGTGGTGTTGGCAGCAGCTGGAATGCGGCGCGATGGAGCGCGCCGAGATTCTGGTGAGACGTTTTGAACTGCTCTTCTCCGAGCTGGGGTTTAACGGCGATCCCGGCGAAGCGCAGCACCGCTACGAGAGTCTTCTCAAGAGCGGCCATTATTTCGTCCCCGGTGCGATCGAACTGCTGGAGACCATCTCACCGCGCTATGAGCTCTATCTCATTTCCAACGGGAACGCCTCCACGCAGGAAAGCCGGCTCAAAAGCGCGCAGATCTCCCATTACTTCAAGGATATCTTCATCTCGGAGCTTGTCGGGCACAACAAGCCCTCTCCGGCTTTCTATGAAGCCTGCTTCAAAAGGATCCTCGACTTTCGCCCGGAGGATGCCGTCGTGGTGGGCGACAGCCTAACTTCGGATATTCAGGGCGGTATCAATATGGGGCTGACTACCTGCTGGTTTAATCCCGGCCATGCCCCGGCCAGAGAGGATATTCCGGCTGATTATGAATTCGACTCGCTCGATGCGCTGCCTGCGCTGCTTGAGCGTGTTTTCGGCGAATGATACAGTGAAAGACGCAAAGGGACCGGCCAATGGCCGGTCCCTTGTCATCATAGAAGAAAGTGCAGCGCCAGAACAAGCAGGACGCCCGGAATCCCGAGAAAACCTACCAGAAGTGCATTGAGTACGCTCAGCTCAAGCTCGATTCCGATAGCGCCGCCGAAAAAGTTGACAAGCCAAAGCAGCACAAAGCCAAGCGCCGTATTGATCAGCAGCTTGAACAGAAACCGGATCGGCTTTGCCAGCAGTCGCAGCACCAGAATGACAGCCAGTACGATCGCGGCAATGAGTAAGACAACAGACAGGGATTCCATGACAGTTCCTTTCGTAACCAGAAATTACCGCGCAAGCAAAGCGCCGCGCGGGACATACTAAGAGCGGACAAGCCCGACTCGATGCACAGACAGAGAGAGCATTTGATTCAAAGCCCTTTGGTATTGAATCATCGGAGACGGACTATGTCAAGTGAAAGCACGTCTTTCGCCGGGCCGGGAGCTGATTGGCTCCCGGCCTGTTCTCTTATATCCTGCTTTGGCCGGAAACAGAGCAGCACGGCGGAAAGACTTGCAATGCTCCGAGATATTTGGTATACTAAATAGACTAAAATAGGGAAGAGTATGTGAAGAGATAGCTACTACATATTGTATGAAAGGCAACAGCATTTATGAGTAACAAAACGGCCGCTTACGGCAACGACAGTATCTCCCAGCTCAAGGGCGCGGATCGCGTTCGCAAACGCCCCGGCGTTATCTTTGGCTCGGATGGTCTGGATGGCTGCGAACACGCGGTATTTGAGATTTTATCCAACTCCATCGACGAGGCTCGCGAGGGCTACGGTGATATCATCACCCTTACCAGCTATGAGGACGGTTCCATTGAGGTCGAGGACTTTGGCCGCGGCTGCCCGATGGACTGGAATCCGGTTGAAAAGCGCTTCAACTGGGAGCTGGTTTTCTGCGAGCTCTACGCCGGAGGCAAATACAAAAACGCCGACGGGGGAGATTACGAGTATTCCCTCGGTCTCAACGGCCTGGGCTCCTGTGCAACCCAGTATGCTTCTGAATATATGGACGTCACCGTCTGGCGCGACGGTAACAAGTATCAGCTGCATTTCAAAAAAGGCAAGGTCAGCGGCAAGAAAGGCCAGGAATTGACCATCGAACCAACCGACCGCAAGAAGACGGGGACGCTGATCAAGTGGCGTCCGGACCGGGAAGTGTTCACAGATATAAATATTCCGGTGGAATACTTCGAGGATGTGCTGCACCGCCAGGCGGTCGTCAACGCGGGCGTCAGTTTCCGGCTGAGGATCCAACACGGCTCAAAATTTGAAACGAAAGAGTTCCGTTATGAGAACGGCATCCTGGATTATGTGGGTGAGATCGTCGGTGAAGGCGCGCTGACCGCACCTGTCTTTATCTCAGCCGAGCGCAAGGGGCGTGACCGGGAGGACAAGCCGGAATACAAGGTGAGACTGTCCGCAGCCTTTGCTTTCTCCAACAAGGTCAACGCGATCGAGTATTATCACAACTCCTCCTGGCTGGAAAATGGCGGGGCGCCGGACAAGGCCGCGAGAAGCGCCTTTGTCAGCGCCGTTGACGCGTACATCAAGAAGATCGGAAAATACCAGAAGAATGAGACCGCGATCAAATTCCAGGATGTTCAGGATTGCCTCGTGCTTGTGACGAACTGCTTCTCCACGCAGACATCCTATGAAAACCAGACGAAGAAAGCAATCAACAACCGCTTTATCCAGCTGGCCATGACAGACTTTTTCAAGCAGCAGCTTGAGGTCTATTTTATCGAGAACAAGCCAGAGGCTGATCGCATCGCCGAACAGGTCCTTATCAACAAGCGCAGCCGAGAGACGGCTGAGCGTGCCCGCCAGGGCATGAAGAAAAAGCTTTCGGGCAGCATCGATATTGCCAACCGTGTGCAGAAGTTCGTCGACTGCCGGAGCAAGGATACAGATCGCCGTGAGATATACATCGTGGAGGGCGATTCCGCTCTCGGCGCCTGCAAGCTTTCGCGCGATGCGGAGTTCCAGGGTATTATGCCCGTTCGAGGCAAGATCTTAAACTGCCTGAAGGCGGATTATGTCCGTATTTTCAAAAGTGACGTCATTACTGACCTCATGAAGGTTCTGGGCTGCGGGGTGGAGGTCAAGGACAAACACACCAAGGATCTGTCCAGCTTCGATCTGGACAATCTGCGCTGGAACAAGGTCATTATCTGCACCGACGCGGACGTGGACGGCTATCATATTCGTACGCTGATTTTGACAATGCTCTACCGCCTGGTACCGACGCTGATCCGCGAGGGCTATGTGTTTATCGCGGAATCCCCTCTCTATGAGATCGAGTGCAAGGGCAAGACCTACTTTGCCTATTCCGATAAGGAAAAGGCGGAAATTCTGGAGAAACTGGGCGGCGCCAAGGCCAGCATCAGCCGTAGCAAAGGTCTGGGTGAGAACGACCCGGATATGATGTGGATGACCACCATGAACCCAGATACAAGGCGTCTGATCAAGGTCATGCCGGAGGATGCGGAAAAAATGGCACAGGTATTTGATCTGTTGTTGGGCGACGACCTGGCCGGTCGAAAGGACCATATCGCGGAGTTCGGCTATCGGTATCTGGATCTGGCCGACATCTCCTGAGAGGATAAAAGACGAATGCAAAATCTCAACATGGGAAATTATGAATCTGGCAGGACGAATTTGAAGAGTGTGCTGATCGCGGCCGCTATATTCTGCGCAATGAGCGCGCTTATTCCGGCCTCCCTTGCCATTTTCAAGCTGGCATGCTGATCACGGTTATCCTCTTTTGCATCACGATCTACGTGATCTGCAGCGAATGCAAATGCCCGCACTGCGGAAAAATCATCTTTTTCGGCGCGCTGCGGGCGACTTCCTGCCCAAGGTGCAAACGAAATCTCATGACCGGAAAAAAACAGAAGAAGAGCAGATAAGAACATGGCTAAGAAAAAAGAAGAAGCGAAAAAATACGATAATCCCAATGTGGTGGGCCTGAAGGCCGCCGTGGTGGAGCAGCCCATTACCGAGACGCTGGAAACGAACTTCATGCCCTATGCGATGAGCGTGATCATTTCCCGTGCGATCCCGGAGATCGACGGCTTCAAGCCTTCGCACCGCAAGCTGCTGTACACCATGTACAAGATGGGACTTCTCAGCGGAGCGCGCACGAAGAGCGCAAACATCGTCGGCCAGACGATGAAGCTCAATCCTCACGGAGATGCGGCCATCTATGAAACGATGGTACGTCTTTCCGTGGGGTACCAGGCTCTGCTGACGCCGTTTGTGGACTCCAAGGGCAACTTTGGCAAGGTGTTCTCCCGCGATATGTCCTATGCCGCCTCGCGCTATACGGAGGCCAAGCTCGCATCGATCTGCGCCGAAGTATTCCGCGATATCGATAAGGATACCGTGGATATGGTGGACAACTACGACGGCAGCATGAAAGAGCCATCGCTGCTGCCCACGTCTTTTCCCAATGTGCTTGTTTCGGCCAACATGGGCATAGCGGCCGGCATGGCCAGCCAGATCTGCGGCTTCAACCTCAACGAGGTCTGCGAGACGGCGATCAATTACCTGCGCGACCCGGGACATGATTTCTTCCTGACCATGCCTGCGCCTGACTTTCCCACCGGAGGGGAGATCATCTTTGACCGCGCCGAGATGGAGAGTATCTATAATACCGGCCGCGGCAGCTTCCGCGTGCGGGCCAAGTGGCGCTATGTGCCCAAAGAGAATATCATCGAGATCTATGAGATCCCGTATACCACCACATCGGAGGCAATCATCGACAAGGTTGCTGAGCTCATTAAGAGCGGCAAGATCCGAGAGATCAACGACATGCGCGACGAAACCGATCTGAGCGGCCTGAAGCTGGCTATTGATCTCAAGCGCGGTACAGATCCCGAGAAGCTGATGGCCAAGCTCTTCAAGATGACGACCCTGCAGGACGCTTTTCCGTGCAATTTCAATATCCTCGTGGCCGGTAATCCCCGCGTGATGGGCGTTCGCGAGATCCTGGACGAGTGGTGCGCCTGGCGCATGGAGAGCATTCGCCGCCGTGTCTATTTCGATCTGTCAAAGAAGAAAGACAAGCTGCATTTGCTCAAGGGCCTGGAACGGATCCTTCTGGATATCGATAAGGCCATTGAGATCATACGCGGTACCGAGTTGGAGAGCGAGGTCGTTCCCAACCTGATGATGGGCTTCGGCATCGACCAGATTCAGGCGGAGTTTGTCGCAGAGATCAAGCTGCGCAACATCAACCGTGAGTACATCCTCAAGCGGACCGACGAGACGGAAAGCCTTGAGAAGGAGATCGAGGATCTGGAGGATACGCTTAAGAGCCGCCGCCGGATCAAGGGGATCATTGTCGACGAACTCAAGCAGATCAACAAAAAGTACGTGACACCGCGCCGCTCGACCATTGTGTATTCGGATGAAATCGAGGAGTTCGTCCCGGAGGAGAGCGTGGAGGACTATCCTGTGACCCTGCTCCTGTCTCGCGGCGGATACTTTAAGAAAATCACGGCCCAGTCCCTGCGCATGAGCGGAGAACAGAAATACAAGGAGGGCGACAGCCTGGCTTTCAGCTTCGACTCCTCTAACAACCATGAGATCCTCTTTATGACTGACAAGCAGCAGATGTACAAGTGCCGCGTTGCGGACTTTGAGGACGCAAAGGCCTCCGCGCTGGGCACTTATCTGCCCGCGAAGCTTCAGATGGACGAGGGCGAAAACGTGATTGCCATGATTGATCCGCTGGACTATTCCAAGCACCTGCTGATCGTATTTGAAAACGGAAAAGCGGCGCGGATCGAGCTTGGCGCCTATGAGACCAAGACAAACCGCCGCAAGCTGGTGGGCGCCTATTCCGACAAGAGTCCGGCCGTGGCCGTGATGCTCATTGACGAGGAGAAAGACGTGGCGGTTTTTGCCAGCGACGACCGCGCGCTGGTGTTCAATACCGCGCAGATCCTGCCGAAGACGACTCGCAGCACCCAGGGTGTCGGTGTGATGACGCCGAAGAAGGGAAAGAAGATCGTGCGGGCTATTGAACTGAAAAACAGTGCGATCACGAACATCTCGCGCTATCGCGTACGCAGTCTGCCCGGAGCGGGCGCACTCTTGAAGCCGGAAGATCGGGAGGAACAGCAGCTTTCGCTGATGGACGATTGATATGGATTCTATCAAAAAACAGCTTGAAAAGAAAAAGGCGCTGAAGTATCTGACCAAATATCTGGTGATCGTAGTCGGCGCCGCCGTTTATGCAATTGGCTTCCAGTTTTTCCTGTTTCCGAACGCTATCGTATCCGGCGGGGTAGTCGGCATTGCGATGATTATCAATGTCTTCACGTCGCTTCCGGTGGGCCTGTTGACGGTGGTGCTGAATGTGCCTTTGTTTTTCATCGCGTGGCGGCACTTCGGTCTGGATTTCCTGCTCGGCTCGCTAGCCGGCGTGGCCCTTTCGTCTGTGATGGTCGACCTTTTCGCTCTCAGCAGCCTTGTTGCCACGAACGATCCTATGCTCGCCTCCATCATCGGCGGGGTGATCAAAGGGGCGGGACTGGGCATGATCTACTATGTGGGAGCCACCACAGGCGGTGTTGATATCGTGGCCAAGTTCCTTCGCCAACGCCACGCCCACATCAATTTCGGTACGATCATCCTCATCATGGACGTTATCATCATTGCCGCCTACGCTTTTGTGCTCAAACGCTATGAAAGCGCCATGTACTCGCTGGTGGCGATGTTTGTCGTCAGCAAGGTGATCGACCTCGTTCTGTACGGCACGGACAATTCCAGCGTCTGTTACGTGATCAGCGAGCACAGTGACGAGATCATCCACGAAATCATTTCCGGCCGCGTTCACCGGGGCGTCACCATCCTCAACGGCGCGGGTGCTTACTCCGGCAGGGAAGAAAAAATCCTGATGTGCGTCATCAAGCGGCAGCAGATTTCTGAATTCCGCCGTATGATCCGCAGCATCGATCCCAACTCCTTCTGCATTGTTACAGACGCCAAAGACGTCTTCGGCAAAGGCTTTGAGAATATCGCTGAGGTAAAGTGATGAAAAAGCTCACCGCGATCCTGCTTGTTCTGTTCCTGGTCCTGCCCGCCCTGTGCGGCTGCGGCAGCGTGTTTGAAAAAGAATATGTCTCCATTACCGAGTACACGCCGCCCATACCGGCGGAGAACAGATCGGACGAGCGGATCACGGTCCACTCGATGAACGAGTTGAAGCGAGCGCTCATTGCCATGGTGTACGACGGCGCTCCCGGAGGAAGCATAGCCTTTGATTCCAACTATGACGGAAATCCGGCGGAGGATATGGAAAGCGCTTGCTGGCAGGTAAGAACGCAGGACGCGCTCTGCGCATACTGCGTCCGAAACATGTCCTATGAGCTGGAGAAAATCGTAAATTATTACGAGAGTTCGATCCATATCGACTATGCCTCCTATGCTTCTGAGCTTTCCAGTATCGTTCAGCTGCCTTATACGGTCGGCATCCAGGATATTCTCAGTTCCGCCATGGAGGACAACCAGGCCAAGGTTACCGTGCTGATCAACGCCAGCTCCTATAGTGCTGAAAACATGCGCTCGCTTGTTCAGGAGATTTACCGCAAAAGCCCGACGATCTGCGTCCGGGAACCGAAGACAACGGTATATATGTACAGCGGCTCCGGGCGGCAGAGACTCTATGAGATCAACTTCAATTACGGGATGGCCGAGGATGAGGTCATCCGCAGCAAATCTCAGCTGAAGAATCTGGATGTGATCAGCAATCTGGATGCGTACGACCTGGATGATGCACATCGCGCTTATGCCGCCTGCCGGTATCTTGTGAACAACTGCGTACTGTCAGAGGCGGCGCCGGGGAGCTGCTATGACGCGCTGATCCTTTTCGAGAGCAACAGCGAGGGCCTTGCGCTGGCTTATGTTGAGATGTGCCATCAGCTGGATCTGGATTGCCGGATCGTTTACGGCCAGTTCAACGGCGAAGACCACTGCTGGAACATCATCCGCCTGGACGGCAGTTATTATCATGTGGACGTCAGCCGCTGCTATGATGGCGACTATGCGGCGGGCTTCCTGCTCGATGATGAGAGCATGTGGAACGAGTATCGCTGGAACATCTCCAGTTATCCGGCCTGTGTGGGAACGCTGCGTTTTGATACGGTTATCGAGGATGAGTGGGCGCTGACAGGGGAGAGTGAGCTCCCATCAGCTGAGCCTGTCTCCGACGAGGAATAAAACTTTTCCTCATTTGAGAGATTTTTGCTTGACAAATCGGCAATGTGTGGTAATATATACGCGTTGTCGATGCGGCCTTAGCTCATCTGGTAGAGCGCCACCTTGCCAAGGTGGAGGTAGCGAGTTCGAGCCTCGTAGGCCGCTCCACAAAAACCTATTGCGAACGCAATAGGTTTTTTTATATGCGGGTATGGTGGAATTGGCAGACACGCTGGATTTAGGTTCCAGTGGGCAACCGTGCAGGTTCAAGTCCTGTTACCCGCACCAGAAAAGGGGCATCCGAAAGGATGCCCCTTTTCTGGTGCCGCGCCTTCGGCGCGGAAGGATCCGCTGCGCTCAAACGCGAAAGAGGACTCCCGTCCCCTCTCGCGCTCTTCCCATGCAGACCTGAGGGTCGATTCGGATTTGGATTGCCCCGGTGCACCACGTCGAAACAAGGCCATAAGGTCATGTGGCGGTACATGCACCGCCACAACGACCAATGACCTTGTTTCTCCTTTTCAGCCGCGACCCGCTGACGCTGGGCTCGCGCCTGATTATGGAGCTGGTTCGGATTTGGATTGCGACGATACCACGCTTTTGCGCAGTCGATCCGTTGCGGAAAGCCGCTTGACTTCGACAATGGCGCTTGCGTTTTGTATCGGCAAAGCGTATGATTCTCATCAGTGAAGACAGCGCAGGGTGGGAAGAGATTGAGATATCATAACTGTACAAAAGCCATTTTTCTGGAGCGTCCGAATCGTTTCGTGGCCAAGGTGCGCATTTACGGACTCATTGAAACTGTGCACGTAAAGAATACGGGACGCTGCGCCGAACTGCTGCGTCCCGGATGTGAAGTGTGGCTGACAGAGCCGGGATCGCCGGGGCGAAAAACACGCTACGATCTGGTCTGCGTCCGAAAAGATACAGGTGTCCTGTTCAATATCGATAGTCAGGCGGCCAATCAGGTGACTGCGGAATGGCTTTCCGAGCAGGGCTTTGACCGTGTTATCAGTGAGTATTGTTTTGGCGATTCCCGTATTGATTTTTACATGGAAAAAGGCGAGAAACGGTATCTGCTGGAAATCAAGGGCTGTACGCTGGAGAGAGATGGCATAGGCTATTTCCCGGATGCTCCCACGGAGCGCGGCGTGAAACATCTGCACGAGCTTGCCAGGGCTGCGCAGGACGGGTACCATGCTGCCGTTGGTTTCGTGATCCAGATGGACGGCGTGCACGAGGTTCGTCCTAATCTGGAAACGCATCCCGCTTTCGGAGAAGCCCTGGAGCAGGCGGAACAGACCGGTGTGCGCGTTTTGTTCCTGTGCTGCCATGTGGAACCGGACAGCCTGGAGATCATAGATGTTCGCGAGAGGAAGACGGCGGAATGAGTATTTACATAGGCTGTCATCTGTCTGTAACAGACGGATATGAGGCCATGGGAAAAACCATGGTGGATTTCGGCGGAAACACCTTTGCTTTCTTTACCAGGAATCCACGCGGAGGAAAATCCAAAGAACTGCAGCCGGATGACGTTTCGGCGCTGCTGTCACTTCTGGAGCGAGAACGGTTTGGGCCGCTTGTGGCGCACGGAAGCTACACGATGAATTTGTGTGCGGCCAATGAACAGACGCGCGAAAACGGACTGGATATGCTGCGCGGCGACCTGTTGCGGATGGAGCAGATACCTGGAAATATGTATAACTTTCACCCGGGAGCCCATGTGGGGCAGGGGATTGAGACTGGGATTTTGCTGATTGCCGGCGCTCTGAATGAGTTTCTCAAACCCGATATGCACACAACAGTGCTGTTGGAAACCATGGCCGGAAAGGGAACGGAAATCGGCGGACGCTTTGAAGAACTGCGCGAGATCATAGATCGAGTGGACCTTCCGGGAAAAGTGGGAGTTTGCCTGGACACCTGCCATGTATGGGACGCGGGTTATGATCTGGCAGGAGACCTGGACGGAGTACTCGGTGAGTTCGACCGCGTCATCGGATTGGAACGGCTGTTCGCCTTGCATTTCAATGACAGCAAGAACGAGTGCGGCTCCCACAAAGATCGGCATGAGAAACTGGGGGAGGGCAAGATCGGCGCTGAAGCGCTGCGGCGCATAGCCCTTCACCCAGCACTGCAGGGGCTTCCGTTTATCCTGGAGACACCCAACGACAATGTCGGGTACATCCGGGAGATCCACACGGTCCAGGACTGGTTTTCCTGAGACGGTAAATGGCAAGAAGCGAGATGAATCAATGCGATTGACGCATTCGGTCATCTCGCTATTTTGCGCTGTTTTAGCCCGGAAAGGGAAAGAGGGGCGTGAGAGGTTGGGGGAAGTTTCATATTGATTAATACCCCTTGCCGTGGTATACTATTTTTGTTATAAAATGCTTGAATTGTACGCATTTTAAGAGTTTAGACAGATAAAGAGAACGCGCGTATGTACGAAAAAGTAGTCAAAAGAATATTGGATATTCTTCTGTCTTTGCTGGGGCTGATTTTTCTGTCCTGGCTCTATTTGCTGATTGGGCTTTTAATCGTTCTGGATGATCCCGGCCCCATTATCTTCAGACAAAAGCGCGTGGGCCTTCATAAGACCTATTTTGCGCTTCATAAGTTCAGAAGTATGAAAATGTCCACGCCGCACGACATCCCTACCCATCAATTGGAACATCCCGAACGCTACATCACGCGCATGGGGCATTTCCTGCGGAAAAGCTCCATCGACGAGCTGCCGCAGATCTGGGACATCCTGGTCGGAAAAATGAGCGTTATCGGGCCGCGGCCCGCTCTCTGGAACCAGTACGATCTGATTGCAGAACGTGATAAATACGGCGCCAATGACGTTAAGCCCGGACTGACCGGCTGGGCGCAGATCAACGGCCGGGATGAACTGGAGATCCCCGATAAAGCGAAGCTGGACGGGGAATATGTGAAAAAGCTGCGTCAGGGAGGCTGGAAGGCCTTCTTGTTTGACGCGCGCTGCTTTTGCGGAACCATTCTGTCCGTCTTTAAGGGGGAGGGTGTCGTTGAGGGCGGCACCGGTGAAATGAACCGCCGACAGAAACGCCAGCCGTGGAACGTCATGCACGGTGAAGACGAGTTCCAGATCCGGTGAAGGATTCAAGGTATGAAGATACTTGTCATCTGTCAGTATTATTATCCCGAACCTTTTCGTGTGAGTGACCTGTGTGAGGAGCTTGTGCGGCGCGGACATACGGTTCATGTGGTAACAGGCGAACCGAATTATCCGGAAGGAAAGATCTATCCCGGATACGAGCGGCATCAGCATGCGGAGGAAGAACTCCGCGGCGTCCGCGTACATCGATGCCCGCTTATTCCGAGAAAGACAGGCGCCTTTTTCCGACTGCTCAACTATTTTTCCTACCCCCTTTCGGCGAAGCGATACCTCAGTGGCCTGCCCCGCGAGGAAGCGGAGAGTTATGACCTGGTCTTTGTCAATCAACTCAGCCCTGTCATGATGGCCAAACCCGCGGTATATTTCCACAGACGGTATGGGACGCCCCTGGCTCTGTACTGTCTCGACCTCTGGCCGGTCAGTCTGACGGCCGGCGGCGTGGGAGAAAACTCGCCGCTGTATCGTTTTTTCCGGCTTGTTTCCAGAAAGCTTTACCGTGCGGCTGACCGAATTATGGTCACGAGCCGCCTGTTTCGAAGCTATTTGCACGAGGAGTTTGACATCCCGCTCGAACGCATCTCCTATCTCCCACAATACGCAGAAGTGCTTTTTGACAACCTGGAACAAAAGACAGAAAACGAGGGTACAAAGCTTCTGTTTGCCGGAAACATCGGCGCAGCCCAGAGCGTTGAGACGATACTCCGCGCTGCGGCGATCCTCCGCAGTGAGCCCATTGAATTCCAGATCGCCGGCGGCGGCACGGAACTGGAGAACCTGAAAGGGCTGGCAGAGCAGCTGGGACTGAAAAACGTTGTTTTCTTCGGCCGACGCCCGCTGGAAGAGATGCCCGGACTGTATGCCCAGGCCGATGCCATGTTGGTAACACTTCGCTCCGACAAGGCTTTGAGTCTGACGCTCCCCGGAAAGGTCCAGTCGTACATGGCTGCCGGAAAGCCTGTTATCGGCGCCATCGACGGCGAGACACAGGAGGTTATCCGCGCCGCTCGCTGCGGCTTCTGCGCCAGGGCTGAGGATGCGCAGGCTCTGGCCGACTGTATCCGCCGCTTTGTGGACAGCAATGAGAAAGTTGAGATGGGGCGCAGAGCCAGGGAATACTATGAAGCCCATTTTGAGAAGGCTTTGTTTATGGATCGCCTCGAAGAGGAGATGAAGGAGACGATCCGGTCATCGTCGGTTATTCTCTAAAATACTGTTGACCGCCGTTGCGGCGGTGAGACACCAAGGGAAAAGGACAGGAATACGTGAAAGAAGAAAAGCGTGCCGCGATCGCGGTTTTCTTGAATAAGATTTTTCCGGCGGCGTCTCTTTTGCTCGGCCTGTTTTCCACCATGCCCGTACTGGGCGTTGTGGTACGCGACAGGGATGTGTCCTTCTACCGAATCCTGTTTGCGCTTGCGCTTCTTTTTCTGGGTATTTGCTTTCTGATGAAGCCTCGGCTGAAGCTTGGAAAAAAGTCTTTGTGGCTGGAGCTCTGGCTGTTTGTGGGACTGATAGGCTGTGTTTGCGGTATGCTCTTCTTAAATGGACCGCGCGCCGAATGGGGCCAGGCCGCCCGCTCCTATATCCCCAAGGTGATTTTACTGCTGGCTTTTTGCTTCTTGTGGCAGGCGAATGAGGAAGCTGACCCCCTGGCGGAATGGATCATGCGCGGCTTCCTTTTGGGCTGTGCGCTCAACTGCCTGTGGGCGACCATCGACGCGGTTGGCTTTTATGCTACGGGAAAATCTCTTAACAATATTCTTTTTTATAATTACTGCGTTCGCAATGATATTCGCGAGCACACGCTTTCTTTGATTTTCCACGGATCTATTCGCTCCGGTGGCTTCAATTCGGATCCTGCGCAGCTGGGCTTTGTGGCCCCGGTCCTGTTCGGTTACGGCCTGGCCCGGAAAAAGCCTCTTCCCGTATTCCTTGCCATCTGCGGTATTGCGGCCAGCGCCTCGACTACGGGCCTTGTATCGGCCGTGCTGCTGCTTGTCTTCCTGCTGCGTCCGCGCTCGAAGGACGGCATCCAAAACAAGTTTTCGAAAGCGGATCGCTGGATGCTCGTTATCCTCTGCGCGCTGATTGCGCTGGTGCTGCTCCTGCAAGGTGACAGAATTCTTCCGCTTGCGCAAGACATCCTTCACCGCTTTGCTGCGCGGATTCAGAGTTCGTATTTGAATAACAACGGCCCGGATATCCGGGTTCGCTATGTTCTCCAGGCACCGTTTGCCATGAGAGCCGTGTTGCCCTTTATGCTCTTCGGCAGCGGTTTCGGAACGGCGTCACTGGGTTATGCTACGACCCCCGAGGTGCTTGCGGTCATCGGTCAGAGCCACGATTTTGCCTACGACATGGAAAACACTTTCCTGGCCTACATATTTGATACGGGCGTTGTCGGATTCGCTTTGTATCTGATCACGATGGGAACGCTTCTGCTCGCGTACCGCAAAAAATATGCTGCGCGGGAATCCGCCTTCGCGCAGAGCGTGTACATTACCGTATGCGTATCGCTTTTATCCATGCTGTTTTATCACTACATACTCTTCGCCCCCCAAATGATGATTTTCACGATTGCACTCTCCCGTCTAGACAGAGAAGCGGAAGCCGCCTGATCGGTTCTTCATACAGGCCTTTCGCCGTTCAGACCGAATGAAACAGAAAAAAGGAGGAGCCATGAAAGGGATCATTCTCGCCGGAGGCGCCGGTACACGGTTATACCCGCTGACCATGGTGACAAGCAAGCAGCTTCTTCCGGTGTATGACAAGCCGATGATTTACTACCCGCTTTCCACCCTCATCCTTGCAGGGATCCGAGATATTCTGATCATCTCCACGCCAGACGACACTCCGCGCTTCGAACATCTGCTTGGGGACGGTCATCAGTTCGGGATCTCGCTGAGCTACACGGTCCAACCGTCGCCTGACGGTCTGGCCCAGGCGTTCATCCTGGGGGAGAAGTTTATCGGCCGGGACGCCTGCGCTATGGTATTGGGTGACAATATCTTCTACGGCAACGGATTCCGCCGTCTTCTGCGCGAGGCTGTGATCAATGCCGAGGATAGGGCGCGCGCTACAGTCTTCGGGTATTATGTGCCTGACCCGGAACGGTTCGGCGTCGTTGCTTTTGACGAAAACGGCCGGGTTTCCAGCATTGAGGAGAAGCCCAGAACGCCAAAGTCCAATTACGCTGTGACGGGGTTGTATTTCTATCCCGCCGGTGTATCGGGCAGAGCTAATCTGGTGCGGCCCTCCGCCCGCAATGAACTGGAGATCACCACGCTCAACGAAATGTATTTACACGACGATCTGCTGGACGTTCAGCTGCTGGGGCGTGGTTATGCCTGGCTGGACACGGGCACGATGGATACCTTGCTTGAGGCGTCCGATTTTGTGCGCATGATCGAAAAACGGCAGGGGATCGCCATCTCCGCGCCTGAGGAGATTTCATATATCAATGGCTGGATCAGCAAGGACGAGCTGCTTGCCTCCGCCGCACGCTATGGAAAGAGCCCCTATGGCATGCACCTTAAGGCGGTTGCCGATGGCAAGGTCCGTTACTGAAAAGGAGGAAGTCTGTTTTGACGATTATCGTTACCGGCGGCGCCGGCTTTATCGGCTCAAATTACATATTCTATTTGCTGGAAAAGCATCCGGAGGACCGAATCATCTGTCTGGACAAGCTGACCTACGCGGGCAACCTTTCTACCCTTGCTTCTGTGATGGATAAGCCCAATTTCCGCTTCGTCAAGCTGGATATCTGTGATCGTGAGGGCGTCTATCAGCTTTTTGAAGACGAAAAACCGGACGTTGTGGTGAACTTCGCGGCTGAGAGCCACGTGGATCGCTCCATTGAAAACCCGAGCATTTTTCTGCAGACCAACATTATTGGCACCTCTGTGCTGATGGACGTTTGCCGTGAGTTTGGCATAGGCCGTTTTCATCAGGTCTCTACGGACGAGGTATACGGCGATCTGCCGCTTGACAGACCGGATCTTTTCTTTACCGAGACCACGCCGCTGCACACCTCTTCTCCATACAGCTCGTCCAAAGCCGGCGCCGATCTGCTGGTGATGGCTTATCACAGGACCTACGGCCTCCCGGTCAGTGTGTCCCGCTGTTCGAATAACTACGGCGCCTATCAGTTTCCGGAAAAGCTCATTCCCCTTATGATCGCCAACTGTCTGGCGGACAAGCCGCTGCCGGTGTATGGCGAGGGGCTGAACGTGCGCGACTGGCTGTTTGTGGACGACCACTGCAAGGCCATTGACCTGGTCATCCGTAAAGGACGTGAGGGCGAGGTTTATAACATCGGCGGTCATAACGAGATGCGCAACATAGACATTGTGAAGCTGATCTGCCATGAGCTGGGCAAGAGCGAAAGCCTTATTACCCACGTGACGGACCGCAAGGGCCATGATATGCGTTACGCCATCGATCCCACGAAGATCCACACCGAGTTGGGCTGGCTGCCTGAAACGAAGTTTGAGGACGGCATCCGTAAAACCATTCGCTGGTATCTGGACAACAAGCCCTGGTGGGCGGAGATCATCAGCGGCGAGTATCAAAACTACTATGCCAAAATGTATGGCGACCGGGAGCACCTGAGATGAGGGTCCTGGTGACTGGAGTCAACGGACAGCTTGGCCATGATGTGATGCTGTCTCTACAGGCGCACGGCCATGAAGCTATTGGCTCCGGCAGCACGCCGCTGTGCCGCTGTACAGACCTTGTCGCGCATATGCCGTATGTGCAGATGGACATCACCAGCGTTGACGATACGCGTGCGAAGCTGGAAGAGATCCGACCGGAGGCGGTTATCCACTGCTCGGCATGGACTGCCGTAGATGCGGCGGAGGATAGCGAGAACAGGGAGAAGGTCTTTGCACTCAATGCGCAGGGGCCTGCCAACCTGGCCGCGGTTTGTGAGCACATTGGCTCCAAGCTGATGATGATCTCTACCGACTATGTGTTTGACGGCACCGGGGATGCGCCCTGGAAGCCGGAGGACAGGTGCTTTGCACCGCTGAACGTATACGGGCTCAGCAAGCTGCAGGGTGAACAGGCAGTGCTTGACGCATGTACCCGTTCGTTTGTTGTCCGCACCGCCTGGGTCTTTGGCAGCAACGGACACAACTTTGTCCGCACGATGCTGCGCGTCGGCAGAAGCCATGATACCGTCCGGGTGGTGAACGATCAGTTCGGCACGCCGACCTACACAAAGGACCTGGCAGAGCTGCTTACAGAAATGATCGAGAGCGAAAAGTACGGTGTGTATCACGCTACCAACGAGGGCGGTTACCTTAGCTGGTACGATTTTACCAGAGAGATATATGCGCAGGCCGGACTTCGCACCGCCGTTGTGCCGGTGACCACAGCGGAATACGGTCTGAATAAGGCCGAGAGACCTTTCAATTCACGGCTGGATAAGAGCAAGCTTTCCGAAGCGGGCTTTACGCCGCTCCCTGACTGGCGCGATGCGCTCAGACGATATTTGAAGGAAACGGGAGAAATCTGAAATGGGACAGATTCGCGTTACAAAGGATTTGAACGGCATGAGCGGCCTGTGCCTGATCGAGCCTGCCCTGCATGGCGACAGCCGCGGCTACTTTATGGAGACGTATAACGAGCGCGACATGGAGGAGGCCGGCATCTCGATCCGCTTTGTCCAGGACAACCAGAGCATGAGTACAAAAGGCGTTTTGCGGGGGCTGCATTTTCAGAAACAGTACCCGCAGGCCAAGCTTGTCCGGGTAATCAGCGGCGCGGTATTCGACGTGGCTGTAGACCTGCGCACCGGCTCGGAGAGTTTCGGGAAATGGCACGGAGAGATCCTTTCGGCCGAAAACCGCAAGCAGTTTCTGATCCCGAGGGGCTTTGCCCATGGCTTTCTGGTTTTGTCAGAACAGGCGGAATTCTGCTACAAATGTGATGATTTCTATCATCCAAACGATGAGGGCGGGCTTGCCTGGAACGATCCCACTCTTGCCGTTGACTGGCCCGGCCTGTGCGGCAGCTATCCGGGAGATGCGAATCCGGACGGCTATCGCATTGAGGGCGGAAGGCTGATCCTAAGCGATAAGGACCGGAAATGGCCCTCCTGGCGTGAGCTGTTTTCGGATTCGGACAGATGAAAGATAGGAGAAAAAAGGACTATGGCTAATTTTAACGGCGCGACTCTGCTGATCACCGGCGGAACCGGATCTTTCGGCAATACGGTGCTGAAGCACTTCCTATGCACGGACATCCGGCAGATCCGCATTTTCTCCCGGGATGAAAAAAAGCAGGATGACATGCGCCATGAGCTGCAGGCCCGTTATCCGGACTATGCAAGCAAAGTGAAGTTCTATGTGGGAGATGTTCGCGATCCGCGTTCGGTTGCCGATGTGATGCCCGGTGTTGATTATATCTTCCACGCCGCCGCTCTCAAACAGGTCCCCAGTTGTGAGTTCTTCCCGATGCAGGCGGTCAAGACCAACGTGGAGGGGACGGACAACGTACTCCACGCGGCTATCGACGCCGGCGTCAAACGGGTAGTCTGCCTGTCCACCGACAAGGCCGCTTACCCGATCAATGCCATGGGTATTTCCAAGGCTATGATGGAGCATGTGGTCTACGCCAACGCACGTGTGGCTGCGGAGCGCGGCGGAACGGTGATTTGCTGCACCCGATACGGAAACGTCATGTGCTCCCGCGGTTCAGTGATTCCGCTTTTCATCGATCAGATCCGCGCAGGAAATCCCATCACCATCACCAATCCCGCCATGACCCGCTTCCTGATGAATCTGGACGAGGCAGTGGAGCTGGTGCGCTTCGCCTTTGACAACGCCAACCCCGGCGATCTCTTCATCCAGAAGGCGGACGCCAGCACGATCGGAGATCTGGCTCGCGGCGTTCAGCGGCTTTTCGGCGATACGGGCACCAGCATCATCGGCACCCGTCACGGCGAGAAGCTGTATGAGACGCTGATGACCAGGGAAGAGCGTCTGCGCAGCGAGGATATGGGAGATTACTTCCGCGTCTGCGCCGACAACCGCGATCTGAATTATGACAAGTATTTCGTGCAGGGCAAGGTGGAGACTGAGGCTGACGAGGCCTACACCTCTCACAACACCAGACTTCTGGACGTCGACGGTGTGGTGAAAAAGATCCTCACGACCGATTACGTACGCGAGCAGCTTGCAAGCATGAAGGGATAAGATATGTTCAACGTCGATTGGAAAAACAACGGCAAACTCAAGCTTTTGATCATTGTGGGTACACGGCCGGAAATTATTCGTCTGGCTGCAGTGATCAAAAAATGCAGACGCTATTTTGATACGATCCTGGCCCACACTGGACAGAATTACGATTATAACCTCAACGGTGTCTTTTTCCGCGATTTGGAACTTGAGGATCCGGAGGTATATCTGGATGCGGTAGGCAACAATCTGGGTGAAACCATGGGCAATATCATTGCCAGAAGTTATGAGCTTATGACCCAGATCCGCCCCGACGCTGTCCTTGTGCTGGGAGATACAAACAGCTGCCTGTCCGTCATCGGCGCCAAGCGTCTGCATATTCCGATTTTCCATATGGAGGCGGGCAACCGCTGCAAGGACGAGTGCCTCCCGGAGGAGACGAACCGCCGTATCGTGGATATCATTTCTGATGTGAACCTGGCCTATTCGGAGCATGCACGCCGCTATCTTGCCGACTGCGGGCTGCCGAAGGAGCGGACATATGTGACCGGATCGCCCATGGCCGAGGTCCTGCGCATGAATCTGGAAAAGATCATCGCTTCGGATATTCACGCGCGCCTGGGACTGGAAAAGGGGAAGTATATCCTGCTCTCCGCCCATCGTGAAGAGAATATCGACACCGAGAAGAATTTTCTCTCGCTCTTCAACGCCATCAACCGCATGGCCGAGAAATATGATCTGCCCATCCTCTATTCCTGCCACCCACGCAGCCGTAAAAGACTGGAGGAGAGCGGTTTCGCACTGGACAAGCGCGTGATCCGTCACGAGCCGTTGGGCTTCCATGACTATAACTGCCTGCAGATGAATGCCTTTGCCGTGGTTTCGGACAGCGGCACTCTGCCGGAGGAGAGCAGCTTCTTTACATCCGTCGGCCACCCCTTCCCGGCGGTGTGTATCCGCACCAGCACCGAGCGCCCCGAAGCGCTGGACAAGGGCTGCTTTATCCTCTCCGGGATCGATACGCGCGGCCTGCTGCAGGCGGTGGATACCGCCGTGGAAATGGTACGCTGCGGCGACAACGGCATTCCTGTCCCGGATTACACGGATGAAAACGTGTCGGATAAGGTCGTGAAGATCATTCAGAGCTATACGGGCGTTGTCAACAAAATGGTATGGAGGAAAGAAGATCTGGGATGAATGTTCTCATTACCGGTGCCCGCGGCTTTGTGGGCCGCAACCTTGTGGAAAATCTGAAGACCATCCGCGACGGCAAAAATCGCACCCGTCCCAATCTCCGGATCGACGAAATCTTTGAATATGGCCGCGAAAACAGTCATGCGGAGCTGAAAGACTTCTGTGCCCGAGCGGATTTCGTGTTTAACCTGGCCGGCGTTAACCGCCCCCAAAACACCGAGGAGTTTCGACAGGGCAACTTCGGTTTTGCTTCTCTGCTCCTCCAGACACTCAAAGAGCAGGGCAACACCTGCCCGGTCATGCTTAGTTCTTCCCTTCAGGCGACCTTGGCCGGGCGCTTCGGGACGAGCGAATACGGCCTTTCCAAGCGCGACGGCGAAAATCTGTTTTTTGACTACGCTTCTCAGACGGGCGCAAAGGTCTATGTTTATCGCTTTCCCAATCTGGTGGGAAAATGGGTCAGACCAAATTATAACAGTGCAGTCGGCACCTTCTGCCACAATATCGCCAACGATCTGCCCATCACGGTAAACGATCCCAGCGTTGAGTTGGAGCTGTTGTTCATTGACGATCTGATCGACGAGATGCTCGACGCCATGGAGGGACATCCCCATCGCTGTGAGTATCCACTTGCCGGGGAGGAGATCGGCGGCATTGTGTACGACGGCCTTACGCCGCGCTGGACGCCGGAAGGGCGCTTCTGCGGTGCACCGGTAACGCACAAGGCCACTCTCGGTGAGATTGTCGATACGCTGCACCTCTTCCGCGATCAACCCCAAACATTGATGATACCGGCGATGGCACGTGATTCTTTTACCTACAAGCTGTATTCCATGTATCTGTCCTATTTGCCGAAGGATAAGGTCGCCTTTGACCTGAAAATGAACTTCGACGAGCGAGGCAGCTTCACAGAGCTGTTGAAGACCGCCGATCACGGCCAGATCTCCGTCAATATCAGCAAGCCCGGTATCACGAAAGGACAGCATTGGCATAACACCAAGTGGGAGCTTTTTATTGTCGTTTCCGGCCGCGCGCTTATCCAGGAGCGCAGAATCGGTTCGGATGAGATTCTGGAATTCGAGGTGTCCGGTGAGCGTATTCAGGCGGTGCATATGCTGCCGGGATACACGCACAACATCATCAATCTTTCCGATACCGAGGATCTTATCACGGTGATGTGGGCCAACGAGCCCTTTGATCCCAGCCATCCTGATACCTTCTTCGAGAAGGTGTGATTCCACGAGCGCACAGACGTAATACCAAAGCCCGACAGCTTACCAGGAAAGGACTAACGGATGAAAAAAATCCTCCGCGACGCTGAATTCCGGGAACGCTTCTCCAAGCATGAAAGAGAGCTTTCCCGCCTCTTCAACAGCCTGTATTCGGACCAAGGGGCCTGTGCGGCCTTTGAGACAATGCTTGAGCGCGCCTTTAACCAGAGAAGAGAAGCGCTTAAGGAACTGGATCGCGCCCGGCTGAAAGAGCAGACATGGTATCTGTCGCCGACACGGAACGGCATACTGGACGAAACGGAGCC
>ONSQ01000137.1 GCA_900320465.1 uncultured Eubacteriales bacterium | reverse complement strand
GTGTTGTAGTTCCTCTGCTTGCATTCGTCGCATCTGAGTGTGATTTTAACTCTTGCGTCTGCAGCCATTCTTTCGGCACCTCCTATTTTATTTACCCGCAAAACAAGCGCGGGCATTGCCTCCCTGTATGAGGGATCGAGGGGCGTCTGCGGCAAAAAAAGCGCGCAAAAAGAAACCTCTCGTCCGACAGGTAAAATGAAGTATAACACAGCCGACTGGCCAGGTCAAGCAATTTTTCAGTGTTTTTCTTGATTTTTCCCGGCTTTTGCCCCCGCCCGGCCATCTTGATAAAACGCGCTTTGCAAACACAAAATATATGATATAATAAAAAATAATTACTTTATAGCCTTCCCCCTCGGGGGAAGGTGTCAGACTCTGTCTGACGGATGAGGGGCGTATCATCTTCTGGGCGCTTATTGCGCGCTATTTGACGGATGCGGTTCCTTGCAGCCGCCCCCCTCGGGGAAGGGGGACCGCCTCAGCAATGGATGAGGTCTTTTCTTGCCTTCCCGCCGGGTGAGGCGGTTGAGCGCATCTAAACAAAAAAAGGAGAAACGGCTATGCGTATAATGGCGATCGATTATGGCGACGCGCGGATCGGTCTGGCGGTCTCGGATTTGACGGGCATCCTGTGCGGCGAGGCCTGGACGATGGAGGAATGGAACATGGAGCGGGCCGCGAAGCGCATCGCCGAGGAGGCCGCAAAGCGCGACGTGGGCACGCTGGTGCTGGGCCTGCCGAAGAACATGGACGGCACCGAGGGGCCGCGGGCCGAAAAGAGCCGCGCCTTTGCCCAGCTGCTCCGGGACGAGAGCGGCCTGGAGGTGGTGCTGTGGGACGAGCGGCGCAGTTCCATCGAGGCCCACGCCATCCTGCACGCCGCGGGCAAGCGCGAAAAGGTCCACCGCCGCACGGTGGACGCCGTGGCTGCCAGCCTGATCCTGGAGGGCTATCTGGGCAGACGCTGAAAATCGGATAAAAATGCCAAAAACGCGATCTCCGCGAAAAACGGGGGTCGCGTTTGGCTTTGGCAAAACTGAAAGTTTTATCCTCCTTTATTTTTCGCCGCGGCGCGCATACTGAATTTTGCGATGAAAACATCGCCGGGGGAGGATAAGCAAGTCATGAAAAAACAGATTGCGGCGTCGCTGCTGACGCTGCTGGCATTCGCGGCCTTTTCGCCGGGCGTCCGGGCCGAGGAGCTGCTCCTGGGCGGCCAGACGGTGGGCATCGAGATCGATTCGGAGGGCGTGATCGTCTCGGGCTTCTGCGCGGTGGAGACGGCGGAGGGCAGCGTCTCGCCAGCGGAGGACGCGGGCTTTGCGCTGGGAGATATTATTGTGAGACTGGACGGCTCGCCGGTCCGCGACGCCGAGGATTTCATCGGCGCGGTGACGAAGCTGGGCGGCCGCGAGGCCGAGGTGGGCGTGGTCCGCGCCGGGCGGGAGCTTGAGCTGCGCGTGCGGCCGGCGCTGAGCGAGACGCGCCAGTGGCTGATGGGCATGTGGCTGCGCGACGCGGTGTCCGGCATCGGCACCGTCACCTTTATCGAGCCGGAGAGCGGCGTATTCGGCGCTTTGGGCCACAGCGTCAACGAGGAGAACACGGGCCACCCGGTGCCGCTGCGCCAGGGAAGCATCTGTCCGGCGGAGATCGTCAGCGTCAGCCCCGGCGCGCCCGGCTCGCCCGGCGAGCTGTGCGGCAGCAGCGACGAGAGCGCGCCCATCGGCAGCGTGGCGCGCAACACCAGCGTGGGCATCTTCGGGCACCTTACCGTCCCGGCCGAGGGGCGGCGCATCCAGACCGGCGAGCTGCGGCCCGGCGAGGCCAGCATCCTGGCCACCCTCTCGGGCCACGAGGCCCGGGCCTACAGCGCTCAGATCGACCGGGTGTATTCCGACGACGGGGTGACCCACGCGCTGCTGACGGTGACCGACGGGGAGCTGACCGCGGACGCGGGCGGCATCGTTCAGGGCATGTCCGGCAGCCCCATCATCCAGGACGGCGCGCTGGTTGGCGCGGTGACGCATGTGTTCGTCAACGATCCGCGGCGGGGCTTCGCGGTGGGGATCTATGACATGCTCAGCGCCGCCGGGGTGACGGAGCAGGCGGCCTGAGACGCGTACCGGGGCGGCGAAAGCCGCCCCGATGCGGCGTTCGGGGGCCCGACGGAAAAAACTGCAAAAAAGTGTTGACAAACCGAAACAGATTTGATAATATAATCGAGCCGTGGCCAAGTAGTTCAGTCGGTTAGAACGCCGGCCTGTCACGCCGGAGGTCGAGGGTTCAAGTCCCTTCTTGGTCGCCACATGCCCCTTACAAAAGGGGCATGTATTTTCGCTGCTGTAGCTCAGTAGGTAGAGCGCATCCTTGGTAAGGATGAGGTCACCAGTTCGAATCTGGTCAGCAGCTCCAGAAAAGCAGT
>ONSQ01000090.1 GCA_900320465.1 uncultured Eubacteriales bacterium | reverse complement strand
TGGTGCTCTGCGCGCCGGAGGCCGATGTGCGCGGCCTGGCCCTCTCCTGCGAGGACTATGACGAGGCCGCCGGGCGCCGCCCCGGCACCCCCATCCGCTGGAGCGTACCCATCGGAGACGAGCGCTACGACAGCTACGCCGAGGAGCTCAGCCTCGCCTCCCTGCCGGAGGATCAGGTGGAGCGTCTGGCCTATTTTCCGAATCTCCGGCGCGTGGACGCCGAGGGCTGCGGCGACTATGCGGCTCTGGCGCTGGCCGCGCGGCGCTTCCCGGACGTGAGCTTTTCCTGGCACCTGCCCAGCGCCGACGGCCCCGTGGACGGCAACACCCCGCTTCTGGAGGTGCACAGTCTGGGCGCCGACGAGCTGGAGAAGCTGACGGCGCTGCTGCCCATGCTGCGGCGGGTGGATCTGCGCCAAAGCGGCCTCAGCGACCGGGAGATCGACGCCTATGCCGAGAGCCACGGCGAGCTTGAGGTGCTCTTCACCGTCCCCCTGTGGGGCATGGAGCTGAGCGGCAGCAGCGAGAGCCTGCGCCTGGACGCGGGCGTGTCCGGCGACGCCGACGAGCTGGCCCTGGCCCTGTCGCGGCTGACGCATCTGAAAAAGCTGGATCTGCGGGACTGCGCGCTGACGCCGCGGGAGCTGCAGCGGGCGCTCTCGGTCTGCCGGAATGTGGAGACCGACTATGTGATCCGCCTCTTCGGCCAGACCTATCTGCCCGACTGCGAGGAGCTGGATCTGAGCGGCATCCCCGTGGACGATACGGGCGAGATCGAGGCCGCCGTGACGCTGATGCCGAAGCTGAAAAAGGTGATCATGTGCGACTGCGGCGTTCCCGACGACGAGATGGACGCCCTCAACCGGCGCTTTGAAAACGTCCGCTTCGTCTGGACCGTGTATTTCAGCGTCTACGCCCTGCGCACCGACGCCACCATGTTCTGCGCCTCGGACGTGCCGTTTTTGAACTATCTGGCGCCGGAGCTCAACGACGCCCAGGTCTATCCCATCCGCTACTGCACCGATCTGGAGGCGCTGGATCTGGGCCACATGTGGTTCAGCGACCTGTCCTTCCTCTACGAGATGCCCAAGCTGAAGATCCTCATCCTGGTGGAGGGCCGCTTCCACGACATCACGCCCATCGGCTCGCTGGAGGATCTGGAGTACCTGGAGATCTTCATGAACCGCTTCGACGATATCTCGCCGCTGCTGAACTGCAAAAAGCTCAAGCATCTGAACATCTGCTACTGCACCGGCTTCGATCTGGCCCCTCTGGCCGAGATGAAGCAGCTGGAGCGGCTGTGGTACGCGGGGCTGGGGCCCCAGCGGGGCGCCTTTCTGGTGGAGGCCCTGCCGGATACGGAGTGCTACTTCCCCTACACCGACCCCGACGGCTCCACCGGCGGCGGCTGGCGCGAGACCGAGACCTATTTCCAGATGCGCGACGTGTTCGCCATGTACTACCAGCCCGGCGGCACCGGGGTCCATTAAAAAAGAAGGAGCTTAGGCTCCTTCTTTTTTAGTTTCTAGATTCTAGATTCTAGTTTCTAGAAACTATGTTACGAGAGACGCAAGGGTCAAAATGCCCAGGCAGCGGCGGAAGATCTCCGGAAAATCCTCCAACGGCAGCGGATTGAGCCCCCGGCCCGCCTCCACCGTGAAGCCGGGGCGGCGGTACTCCTGCAAAAACCAGTCCTTGTAGCCCGCGAACGAGGCGCTGTAGGGCGTGGCCGCCGGCCGATAGCCCGAGACCGCGGCGAAGCTGCCCACGATCTCCTCCGCGGCGGGCGGCGCGTAGTCCTGAAACTGCCAGTACAGCACCTCCCCCTGGGTGTGCCAGGCCAGCACCAGCGCCGGGTCAAAGGCCAGCGTCAGGTCATAGAGCGCCCGGCTCTCCCGGGCCGACAGCGGCGCGGGACCCACATAGTCCTTGGGGGCCGGACCCGTGACCCCGGCGGCAAACTTGATGGCCCGCGCCGTCTCCCACAGGGCCGGGAACTGCAGATTCAGATCGGTGCCCAGGATGTTGGCCTTCCAGTCCGCCGGAAAGCGCAGCGACGGCCACTCCGCTGCCATGGCGCGGGCGGCGTCATAGCGCTCGCCGCGCTGCAGCTCGCCGGTCACCAGATCCACCCCGTCCGGGTTCAGCAGCGGCACCAGACACAGCCGGGCATAGGAGAAAAGCTCCGAGGCGCTGTGGCCGAAGATCCGCCCGCCGGCGGCAAAGGCCGCACACAGCTCCTCGGTGAAGCGCAGCAGCAGCGGCGCGGTGATCCATTCGTTGGCGTGGAAGGCCGCGGCGTACAGCACCCGGTTTTCGCCGCTGCCCAGCCGCAGCTCCCACAGGGGCCGCCCCATCTCGCTGCGCCCGAAGGCCGCGGCGGAGAGAAAGGGATAGCGCGCCCGCAGCCCCCGCACGCACAGGGCGCAGAGGACCGCGGAAAAATCGATCTCCGTGGGCACCACGGCAAAGGGCAGCGGCACCGTGACAAGCTCGCCCACGCGCAGCGCGGTTGCCTCCCGCTCACTGTTGGCCAGCACCACCGCCTCCGCGTCGGCGCCGTAGAGCCGGGCGATGGAGAAAAAGCTCTCGCCCCGGCGGACGCGGTGGCGCAGATAGCCGGTGTACCAGGGCATCAGCGCCTCGTGGCTGCGCCGCCCTGCCACGCCGTCGACGCCGAGACCGCGCGAAAGCTGAAAGCGCCGCAGCGCCTCGAGCGTGCGCAGACCGAACACGCCGTCTGTTTGAAGCGGGCCGAAGGACGCGCGGTTCAGCGCCAGCTGCAGCAGCTGCACCGCCTGGCCGGTATCGGAAAAACGCAGAACTCTCACCGAGAAACCTCCTTTTGCGCTCGTTTACCCCAAGCAAATCAATCGCTCACCCTACCCTATGCGCGAAAGGACGGAAATAGACGCGTTTTGTTGGTTAGAGTGCACAAAAAACGCCCCTCATTTTTGGATTGCCAAAGGCTGGCGCATCCTGTAATATATAGTATGCGGCGGTCTATGACCGTTAGTTTGACTGCGTGCGCGGCTCTCCAAACACTCAGCCGCGTACAGCTTTAATAAGGAGGAAAAATGCAAGCCCCGGCTCGGGCTGCGGCAGCGTTGGAGACCTGTCGTAAGGCGGCGCACCGTTTACCGGTGGTCGCGAGGGCGTTTCATGCGGAGGCAGAACGCTCGGAGCTGAGAAACATGGCAACTGTCCAGCTGAAGAACATCAAGAAAGTCTACCCCTTCGTAAGCGGCGAACAGAAGAAGAGCAAGAAGAAAAAGGCTGACGAACCCGAAAAGAAGAAAGTCAACCTCCAGATCACCGATGAAGGCGTTGTCGCCGTTCAGGAGTTCAACCTGGACATCGCGGACAAGGAATTCATCGTTCTGGTCGGACCTTCCGGCTGCGGCAAGTCCACCACTCTTCGCATGGTCGCCGGCCTCGAGGAAATCAGCGGCGGCGAGCTGCTGATCGACGGCAAGGTCATGAACGACGTTGCCCCGAAGGATCGCGACATCGCGATGGTCTTCCAGAACTACGCCCTGTACCCGCACATGACCGTGTATGACAACATGGCCTTCTCCCTGAAGCTGCGTCACACCCCGAAGGACGAGATCGACAAGAAGGTCCGCGAAGCTGCCGAGATCCTGGACATCACCCAGTACCTGGAGCGTAAGCCCAAGGCCCTGTCCGGCGGCCAGCGTCAGCGTGTGGCCATCGGCCGCGCCATCGTGCGTGACCCGAAGGTCATGCTGATGGACGAGCCTCTGTCGAACCTCGACGCCAAGCTGCGCAACGAAATGCGCGCCGAAATCATCAAGCTGCGCCAGCGCATCAACACCACCTTCATGTACGTCACCCACGACCAGACCGAGGCTATGACCCTGGGCGATCGTATCGTCATCATGAAGGACGGCTACATCCAGCAGATCGGCACCCCCCAGGATGTGTTCAATCATCCTGCGAACCTGTTCGTCGCGGGCTTCATCGGCATGCCCGTCATGAACTTCTTCGACGCCGAGCTCAAGCGCGAAGGCGACAAGTTCTTTGTTGAAGTCGGCGGCATCAAGGTGCGCCTCAGCGAGGACAAGGAAGCGCGTCTGCTCGCCAACAATGTCCAGAGTCAGCCCATCACCCTCGGCGTGCGTCCCGAGCACACCGACGTGGCCGACCAGGGCATCACTGCCCGCGTGGACGTGGCGGAAATGATGGGCTCGAGCGTGCATCTGCATGTCAATGCGGATGGCCGCGACGTCATCATCATCGTTCCCACCATCGACATGAAGGGCAACTACAACATCGGCGACACCGTTCACTTCACCTTCGACGGCAAGGTCGCTCACGTCTTCTCCAAGGAGACCGACAAGAACCTGGAGTTCTGAGTCTGACCTTACACCAAACGGCAAGAGGGATGCAATCGCATCCCTCTTGTTGCATTTGAAAGCCCCCTTGTCATGACTTCGCGTAAGCGAAGGATCTTAAAATGATCGATTACAGACAAAGAAAGCGTCTTCGTCACGCCGCTCCTCAGAATGAAAGCAAAAAGCCCATTTCCGTTACTAAATACTAGAAACTAGAAACTAGAAACTAATAGCGGGGCGGCCTTTGTCGATCTTGTCGGTTTTTTCGAAAAATCGCGCGGGCCTTTGCCCGAAGAATTGGCGAAGCCTACGAACTGCGAAAAATGCGAAAAAAAGGCTTGCAATTTCCCGCTCCGTCGCGTATACTCCCACACAGAAAACAGATTTTTAAGCGCGGTACGAGAGACCGGCAAAATCGCTCATATAGATCGGACGCAGAAGCTGCGCCCCTTAATCTTGTTGCGCTTTGCCGGTATCAGGCAAAGCTTTTTTGTTTGTCTTTTTTAGGTAAACGCGGCTTATCGCGCCTTCGGCATCCTGCGGATAATTTGCGCCCTGACTTCGCCGCGCTTTCTTGAAATACACAAAGTATTCCGGCGAAAGCGCGTCTTTGCCAAAACACAAATTCTCTCGCAGCCTGCTCTCGACGCAAAAAGCCTTGTTTACCGGATAGCTCGAAAGAGGGAGTGCAGAGCATCATGAAGATGAAAGCCCAGATCATGGACGAAGCGGCGCTTGGCCGCGCGCTGATGCGCATTTCCCACGAGATCAACGAGCATAACCGGGGCGTGGACAACGTGGTCCTGGTCGGCGTACGCCGCCGGGGCGAGCCGATCGCCCAGCGCATCCGCGGCAACATCCACAAGATCGAGGAAAAGACCATCCCCTGCGGCAGCCTGGACATCCGCTTTTACCGCGACGATCTCAGCCACCTGGCCGATCAGCCCGAGACCCGGCCCTCCCCGCTGCCCTTCGACGTGACCGACAAGGACGTGGTGCTCTGCGACGACGTGATCTACACCGGCCGCACCGCCCGCGCCGCCATCGAGGCCATCTTCGCCCTGGGCCGGCCGCGCACCATCCAGCTGGCCGTGCTGGTCGACCGCGGCCACCGCGAGCTGCCCATCCGTCCCGACTATGTGGGCAAAAACATCCCCACCTCCCGCAGCGAGATGGTGGAGGTCCGCCTGCCGGAGTTCGACGGCGAGACGGGCGTATATCTGATGGATCTGGGCGAATAACCCATTCCATATATTTTCATTAATTTTATTTGGAAAGGTAAAGATGAAAATGGGAAAAGAGAAAAAAGCGGCCGTTGACGGCCCGATTTACGACGCGCGCGTCCTCGGCACGCCGAAAATGCTGATCCTCGGTGTGCAGCACCTCTTCGCCATGTTCGGCGCAACCGTGCTGGTCCCGATCCTGACCGGCCTGAGCGTCTCCGCCACGCTGCTCTTCGCGGGTCTCGCCACGCTGTTCATGCACCTGGTCACCGGTAAGAAGGTCCCCGTGTTCCTGGGCTCCTCCTTCGCCTTCCTGGGCGGCTACTTCGGTGTTGTCGCCTCCGGCGCCGAGCTGGGTCTGTCCCAGGCTGAGTCGCTGCCCTACGCCTGTGTGGGCGTCGCCTGCGCCGGCCTGCTGTACCTCATCCTCGCGGGCATCTGCAAGGCCTTCGGCTCGAAGAACGTCATGCGCTTCTTCCCGCCCGTGGTCACCGGCCCCATCATCATCGCCATCGGCCTGATCCTGGCCCCCTCCGCCATCAACAACTGCTCTACCAACTGGTGGATCGCCCTGGTCGCCATCGTCGTCGTCATCGTCTGCAACATCTGGGGCAAGGGCATGATCAAGATCGTCCCCATCCTGATGGGCGTCCTGGCCTCCTACCTGGTGGCCGCCATCACCGGCAACGCCGACTTCTCCGGCGTCAAGGAAGCCGCCTGGATCGGTCTGCCCGTCGCCATGCAGAACACCGTGTTCGGTCTCTTCGGCTCCGGCAACGTCAACACCGGCCTGCTCCTCTCCTCGATCATCATGATCGTCCCCATCGCCTTTGCCACCATGATGGAGCACGTGGGCGATATCTCCGCCATCAGCGGCGCCATTGAAAAGAACCTGATCGAGGATCCGGGCCTGCACCGCACCCTGATCGGCGACGGCGTCGGCACCACGATCGCCGCCCTCTTCGGCGCCCCCGCCAACACCACCTACGGCGAGAACACCGGCGTCCTGGTGCTGACCAAGGTCTATGACCCCAGGGTCGTCCGCATCGCCGCCTACTTCGCCATCCTGCTCTCCTTCTGCCCCAAGTTTGCCGCGCTCATCACCGCGATGCCCGCCGCCACCATCGGCGGTGTGTCGATCATCCTCTACGGCATGATCTCCGCGGTCGGCGTCCGCAACATGGTTGAGAACCACACCGACTTCCAGAAGTCCCGCAACGTCATTGTCGCGGCCGTCATCCTGGGCCTTGCCCTGGGCGTGAACTTCTCCGACGCCGGCGCGATCTCCTTCGCCATCGGCAACGTCAACATCGCCCTGTCCGGTCTGGCCATCGCCTCCATCGTCGGC
>ONSQ01000030.1 GCA_900320465.1 uncultured Eubacteriales bacterium | reverse complement strand
CGGTGACACCCAACGGGGCAGCAGCTGTTTTCCCGTTATCAAATCGTTATCAATACGGATAACATAAAAACAGCAGGCACTCCAAAGAATGCCTGCTGTATCAAGCGATTCAGGATAACTCAGCACATTTTGAGTCAAAAAGTGCATCACTCCCACTCCACCGTAGCGGGCGGCTTGCTGGTGATGTCGTAGACCACGCGGCTGACGGATTTGACCTCGTTGGTGATGCGGCTGGAGGCGCTCGCGAGCACCTCAAAGGGCAGACGCGTCCAGTCGGCGGTCATGAAATCGTCCGTGGTCACGGCGCGCAGCGCCACGGTCCAGCCGTAGGTGCGGGCGTCGCCCATGACGCCCACGCTGCGATTGTTGGTGAGCACGGCGAAATACTGGCTCGGCGCGTCGGAAAGCCCGGCGGCGTCCACCTCCTGGCGGAAGATGGCGTCGGCCTCCCGCAATACGGCAAGCTTTTCCTCCGTGATCTCGCCCAGCACACGCACGGCCAGTCCCGGACCCGGGAAGGGCTGACGCATGACCAGCTCCGCGGGGATGCCCAGCTCCAGGCCCACGGCGCGCACCTCGTCCTTAAACAGGTCCCGCAGGGGTTCCACGATGGACTCAAAGTCGATCACGTCCGGCAGGCCGCCCACGTTGTGGTGGCTCTTGATGACCGAGGCGTCTCCCGCGCCGGACTCGATCACGTCCGGGTAGATCGTGCCCTGGGCCAGAACGTCCACATGTCCCAGCTTGCGGCCCTCCTCCTCAAATACGCGGATGAACTCCTCGCCGATGATCTTGCGCTTCTTCTCCGGCTCGGTGACCCCTGCCAGCCGGGACAGAAAGCGCTCCCGGGCGTCCACGCGGATGAGGTTCATGTTGAACTGGCGGCGGAACACCCGCTCCACCAGATCCCCCTCGTCCTTGCGCAGCAGACCGTGGTCCACAAAGACGCAGGTCAGCCGTTCCCCCACCGCGCGGTGCAGCAGCACCGCCGCCACGGAGGAATCCACGCCGCCGGACAGCGCGCAGAGCACCCGCTTGCCCGCAAGCTGTACACGGTACTTCTCCACCGCGGAGCCGACGAAATCGTCCATGCGCCAGTCCCCGGCGCAGCGGCAGACGCCAAAAAGGAAGTTGTGCAGCATCTCACGGCCGAACGCGGTGTGGGTGACCTCGGGATGGAACTGCACGGCGTAGAGAGCGCGCGCCTCGTCCGCCATGGCGGCGCAGGGGCAGTTATCGGTGACGGCGGTGACGGCAAAGCCCACCGGAACGGTTTTGACATAGTCGGTGTGGCTCATCCAGCAGACGCTGCTCTCCGGCACGCCGTCAAACAGCGCGCAGGGCGACAACCGAACGGTGACCTTGCCGTATTCGCTGCCGCTCTCGGCCGAGGCGATCTCGCCTCCGGCCATCCAGGCCATCAGCTGCTGGCCGTAGCAGATGCCCAGGATCGGGATGCCCAGCTCCAGGATCGCCGGGTCGTAGTGGGGCGAGGCGCTGTCGTACACGCTGTTGGGCCCGCCGGTGAAGATAATGCCCCGATAGCCGCCTTCGCGGATCTCGTCGGGCGTGATCCGGTTGTAGGGGCGGATCTCGGCATAGACATGCTGCTCGCGCACACGCCGGGCGATGAGCATGTTGTATTGTCCTCCAAAGTCCAGGACCAGAATTTTTTCCTGCATAACACTCTCCTCATGTTCAATGCGTGAAAGGTCGAAAACGGACGACACGTCCGTTTTCTTTTTTACTCCACCGGGGCGGTTTTTGCAAGGGTTTTTCCGCAGTTCCTTCCCCCGTGCACGCGGCGTCCCCGGCAGAGCGCTCCGATCCCGGCTGCCGAGGAGTTTATCATATCTTTTTTGTATCATATTCCTATCTCAATACATAGTATACTATCCCCCGCGACGGTGCTATCCTGTACGGAGAACATGCTGCGAAAACTGTTTCGGAAGCCGAACGGAATGATGTGTGATTATTGCATATCTTTTTCCCGGAAATCATGCGTTGATTTTTCCGTTGGCAATTGCTGTAAGTATGTTTATCGCTAAAATATCATGTTTTTCGTATATTTTCCGTATTATTCTTCATGAAAGTTCACGAAATGGACTTGTATTTATGCGTTTCCGCGCGTATAATTATGTAAATCCTACCGAAGTGGAGTGATTCAAATTGGATCTGCGTTCGCTGCGCTACTTCGTTGTTGTGGCCGAGGAATTGAATATCACCCGCGCCGCTGAGCGTCTGAACATGAGTCAGCCCCCGCTCTCGAGCCAGATCAAGGCGCTGGAGGATGAGCTGGGCGTCCAGCTTTTCATCCGCGGCAAACGGCGGCTGACCATCACCGAGGCCGGGATGCTTCTCTACCGGCGTGCGCGGCAGATTCTGGAACTCTCGGAGGAGACCCGGCGGGAGCTTGAGTCCATGGACGCGCTGGCGGGTACGCTGCGGATCAGTCTGGTGGAGGGCCGCGCGCCCTACCTGCTCTCCCGCTGGGTGGCGGGCTTCCGCTCGGAGTTTCCCCATGTGACGGTGGAGCTGTGGAACGGCAGCGGCGACGACGTGCTGGAACGGTTGCTCCGTGGTCTGGCGGATCTGGCCCTGCTGGCCTCTCCGTACAATGCCGAGCAGCTGGATGGCTTCGCCGTTGGCCGTGAGCCCTGGGTGGCGATGATGTCGATCTCCCATCCCCTGGCCGCGGCAGAGGGAGAGTTTGTCCCTCTGCACCGGCTGGTGGGCGAGCCGCTGTTCATCCCCAGCCGCCGCTCGCGCGTGGACGCCATCCGCAGCTGGTTTGCCGAGGTGGGCGCCGAGCCGCTGATCGCGGGCGAGCTGTCCAGCTATCTGGACGCGGAGGCGCTGGCCGAACAGAACGCCGGCATCTGCATCTTCCCCATGACCACCTATACGGAAAACGAATTGATCGTCAAGAAAATCATTACCGACAGCGAGCGCCAGATCGAATACGATCTGGTCTGGAACCGCAACGAAAAGCTGCCGGAGCTGGGACGCGAATTTCTCAACTACGTGCGCGACTGTATGGAGGAGGAGCGCCGCGGTCTGCAGACCTACCGGATGCCCAAGAAGGAGTATCTGCCCCCGGAGGGAACGGCGTTTCTGTAAGCCATATTTTCCTTATATCGCTCTTCCCCTCCGCGCCATATGATACGCCGCAGGGCGGCTTGACAGGCCGGGCGAGGGCGTGGTAAGATGCGCATGAATTGAACAGGACAAAAGCATTTCTTCGGTGCCAGGGGCCTTGTGCCCCCTTAAGGCATCGGAGAATTTTTTTGTCTGGAGGGATTCCGATGGCGAAATACATTTTTGTGACCGGCGGCGTGGTCTCCGGTCTGGGCAAGGGCATCACGGCGGCCTCGCTGGGGCGGCTGCTGAAATGCCGGGGATTGAAGGTGGCGGCCCAGAAGCTGGACCCCTATATCAACGTAGACCCCGGGACCATGAGCCCCTATCAGCACGGCGAGGTGTACGTCACCGAGGACGGCGCGGAGGCGGATCTGGATCTGGGCCACTACGAGCGCTTTATCGACGAGGATCTGAACCGCTATTCCAACCTGACCACCGGCAAGGTGTACTGGAACGTGCTGAACAAGGAGCGCCGGGGCGAATACCTGGGCCAGACCGTGCAGGTCATTCCCCACATCACCCAGGAGATCAAGGACTTTATCTACCGCGTGGGCGAAAAGACCGGAGCCGACGTGGTCATCACCGAGATCGGCGGCACAACCGGCGACATTGAAAGCCAGCCCTTTCTGGAGGCCGCGCGCCAGGTCAGTCTGGAGCAGGGCCGGGACAACACGCTTTTTATCCACGTGACGCTTGTCCCCTTCCTGCGGGGCAGCGACGAGCACAAGACCAAGCCCACCCAGCACTCGGTCAAGGAGCTGCAGGGCATGGGCATTTCGCCGGACATCATCGTGCTGCGCTGCGACGAGCCGCTGGAGGAGGAAATTTTCCGCAAGATCGCCATGTTCTGCAACGTCAAGCGGGACTGCGTGATCGAAAACCGGACGCTGGGCAACTTGTACGAGGCGCCGCTGATGCTGGAGGAGCAGGACTTCTCGCTCATCGTCTGCCGGGAGCTGGGGCTGTGGACCCGCTCGCCGGAGCTGGGCGAGTGGCGCGCGCTGGTAGAGCGCATCCACCACCCCACCCGGCGCGTCACCATCGGTCTTGTGGGAAAATACGTCCAGCTTCACGACGCCTATCTGTCTGTGGCCGAGGCGCTGCGCCACGCCGGCTACGTCTGCGGCGCGGAGGTTTCCATCCGCTGGATCGACTCCTGCGAGCTCAGCGAGGACAATGCGGCGGAAAAGCTGGCGGGCTGCGACGGGATGATCGTACCAGGCGGCTTCGGAGACCGGGGCGTGGAGGGCATGATCGCCGCCGCGCGCTATGCCCGCGAGCAGGATATTCCCTATCTGGGGATCTGCCTGGGCATGCAGGTGGCGGTGATCGAGTTTGCCCGCAGCGTCTGCGGTCTTGCGGGGGCCAATTCCGGCGAGTTCGACCCCGGCGCGCCCCACCGGGTCATCGACTTTCTGCCGGATCAGAGCGAGACCGTCTCCAAGGGCGGGACGCTGCGGCTGGGCGCCTGGCCCTGTCGGATCGCGCCGGGCAGCCGGATGCGCGCCTGCTACGGCGTCGAGGAGATCGCCGAGCGGCACCGCCACCGCTATGAGTTCAACAACGACTACCGGCAGACGCTGCGGGACGCGGGGCTTACGCTGTGCGGTCTGTCCCCCGACGGAAAGATCGTGGAGGCAGTGGAGCTGTCGGACAAGCGCTTTTACATCGGCGTGCAGTTTCACCCGGAGTTCAAGAGCCGCCCGACCAAACCCCACCCGCTGTTTCTGGGTCTTGTCCGCGCCGCGCTGGGCGAATAACAAAAACGGGAATGTGAAAAGCTCACATTCCCGTTTGTTATTATGGCGCTGTCTCCTCTGTCTCCGGCAGCGGCGTGGGCTCCGGCTTCTTGATGAACATCAGATTCATGTCCACATAGCCGTCGATGCCGGGCACCTCTCCCTCGGCGCTGTACTGCCAGATGTTGCCGGCGTAATAGAAATCCGGAAAATCCCCCGGCACGGCCAGCCAGAACTTGAATTCCTTCAGCCGCGACAGATCAAAGCTGTAATAGCCCAGCTGGCGGTTGAAATAGATGCCCGCGTCATAGCCCGCGGCACGGATCGTCTCGCAGAAGGCGACGCCGCAGTCTCCCACGATACTGGGGTCCAGCTCGTTGGTGCGGGCGTCCTCCACATCCTCCAGCTTTTCCCAGTCATACATGATCGGCAGGGTGATGTCAAAGCCCTCGATCTGCTCGAGTACATAGCGGGCCTCGGCGATGGCCTCGGCCACATTCACCGCCTGGGAGTAGAAATACACCCCCACGTCCAGTCCGGCCGCGCGCGCCCCGTCCGCGTTGGTGCGGAACCAGGGGTCGGTGAACAGGCCGCCCGCGGTATAGCCGCGGTAACCCACGCGCACGAACACGAATTTCACGCCCGATGCGGCTACCTGGTTCCAGTCGATATACTTCTGGTGCTCGGACACGTCGATCCCCAGAACGGTATCGTAATCCTCGCCGGTGTAGTACACCTTGCCGTTGGACTTGCCGAAATCCTCTTTTTTCAGACTGTTGACTTCCACGTCCTCATAGGGCGTCATCCACACGTCGTTGAAGCCGTCGTTGATGAGCACCTGGCCCTCGTGGAGGTCGACTTCCGGTTCTTCTTTCCTTTTCTTTCCGGAGAAGAGCAGCACCGCAATGGCCGCAAGCACGATTATCAGTACCAGCCCCAGGCCGGTTTTCGCTTTTCGCATAGGATCACCTGTCTGTTTCTATTGGTCGAGATACGAGATAATCATATCATACCCGAAAAGCAATTGCAAATGAATGCGGCGGCGGATTTCTTAATATTGCCAGAGCGCAGCTTATCTTATCGTCTTGACGCAAAAGCCGAAATAAATCACGTGCCCCAGCCACACCAGCGCCAGGATCGCGCAGGGCACCCAGATCCCACGCCGTGCCATCAGGAAGACGCCCAGCCCCATCAGCAGACTGACGCAGACGAGGATGCCTGCCTTTGTGGAGCGCTTCATCCCCTTTCTCTCCACATAGGAGCGCAGGTGCTTTTCATAGAGCTTCATAGAGCGAAAAGAGCTGTTCAGCCTTTCCGAGCTGCGGGCAAAGCACCAGCCCGTCACCAGATAAAAGGGCGCGGTGGGCAGCACCGGCACCGCAACGCCGATCGTCCCCAGCGTCAGACACAGGCAGCCCAGTGCGATATATAACGACTTTTTGACCTTTCCGGCGGACACGTTTGTTCCTCCTTGTCCTCTCTTCTGGTTAGTTATGTTTAACTAATGGACAGTATACACAGATTTCAAGGAAGATGCAAGGGGAAATCCGCCCCGGCGAGGGGCAGGGAGGCGCGTTACCAGCCGATCATCTGCTGCTGAACCGCCCCCTGGCGCAGCAGCAGGTCGTACAGCTCGCCCGGTTCCTCCCGGCAGCCGCCCTGCACCCACATGCGCACCATGGCCGTCATACCCATGAGGAAAAAGATGCCGTGGTAGGCCATTTCGTCCTGGTTCTTCGCGCCAAACGTCGCCGCCGTCGCGCCGGTCAGCTCCGCCCGACCGCGAATGGTCTCCCAGGCCAGCTGCAGCACGCCGTTGCTTTTGCTCTCGGTAAGATAATAGGCGTAAAACTCCCGGTGCTCCCGGATGAAGGAAAAGACCTCCACAAAGCAGTCCCGGGCCGACGCCTTCTCGTCCAGCCGCCGGAAAAAGGCCTCGGTCAGCTGGCGGGACATGCCCTTCTCCACCCGTTCCACCAGGTCGTAGACGTCCTGGTAGTGGGCGTAAAAGGTGGAGCGGTGTACGCCTGTGCGCTCACAGATCTCCCGGACGGTGATTTTCCCGATGGGCCGGTGCTCCTGGGTCATCATGGCGTAGACCGCGCGGATGATGCGCTCGTCGGTTTCACGCCCCAGGCGGTTGTTATTCACATTCATGCTTCTGCTCCTTATTAATCCGACACTTATTCGGATATTATCGGTTGTGTCCGCGCTCTGTTCGCAGTATACTAAATGCGCATTAAGAAAACAAGTGTCGGATTTACCGGAGAGGAAAGGCGTATGAAAAATGAAAAACTGATGCAGGAGGGCAGCATTGCCCAACTGCTAGTGAAGATGAGCCTGCCGGTGATTTTGATCATGATGGTCACGGTGCTCTACAACATGGCCGACGTGTTCTTTATCGGCCGCAGCGGCGACCGTTTCCAGCTGGCCGCCATCTCGCTGGCCGGTCCGGTCTTCTCCGCCGTGTCCGCCTTCAACACGCTCATCGGCTTCGGCGGCTGCACAGCCTGCTCCATCGCCCTGGGCGAGGGACGGCACGACCTGGTGCGGAAATACAGCGCCTTTGTGCTGTACGCCGCGCTGGGGCTGGGTCTTATGCTGACGGCGCTGATCCTTGCCGGGATGCCCTTCCTGCTGAAGCTTCTGGGCACCAACGGCGAAACCGCCGGCTACACCGCCGAATATCTGCGTATTCTCGGCTTCGGCGCGCCCTTCCTGGTGATGAGCGGCGCGCTGGGCAACACCGTCCGCGCCGAAGGCGAGGTCAAGGGCGCCATGCTGGCCTCCCTGACCGGCACTGTGCTGAACATCCTGCTCGATCCCCTGTTCATCGCCGTCTTTCACTGGGGCTGCGGCGGCGCGGCCCTGGCCACGGTGATCGGCAATATCGTAAGTCTGCTCCTGCTGCTGCGCACGGTTTCGAAGAAAGACTGCTTTTCCCTCTCTCCCCGGGACTTCACGCTTCACACCTCCGTTTCCCTGCGGGTACTGGGGCTGGGACTGCCGATGGCGGCCAGCACGCTTTTGATGAGCTTCAGCTCCACCATCAGCAACCGCCTGACGGTGTCCTACGGCAACGTGGCCGTGGCGGCCCGCAGCGTCGCCGGCAAGAGCGCCATGCTGATCCCGATGGTCGTCATGGGCATCTGCATGGGCGTCCAGCCCGCCATCTCCTATGTGTACGGTCGGCGGGATCTGGCGCGGCTGCGCAGGATCGTGCTGGGTATCGGCGGCGTGTGCGTGGCGGTGGCGGCGCTGCTGTCCGCTGCGTTCTTCCTCTTCCGCGAGCAGTTTGTCTCCGCCTTCAGCCCCGACCCGGAGATCATCGCCCTGGGGCGGTATATGATGCTCGGCACGCTTCTGGCCGTCCCGGTGGAGGGCGTGTATCAGATGTGCTCCACCTATCTCCAGGCCACCGGCAAGGTCGCCTACGCCACGCTGACCTCTCTCATGCAGAAGGGCCTTGTGCTCCTGCCGGTGCTGACGGTGATGGAAAAGCTCTTTGGTCTCAAAGGGATCGTGTTCGCCAACGCCGTGACCACCGTTATCTCCACCGCGATCGCGCTGCTGCTCTGCCGCAGCTGGAGCCGCCGGATCGCGGACAGCTGACGACGGATCATAACAGAAAAAACTCATCCGAAAGGATGAGTTTTTTTGTCGATAGAGCAACAGTCCGTCATTGATCGGCCGGAAAAGGACTTTTCACAGCAGCTTCAAATAGAGGACCACTTCCTGATCGCGCCGGTTCCGATATACCGTGCCGTCGCTTTCGAAGCCCAGCTTCTCGTGCAGGCGTCTGCTCGCCGCGTTGTCCTTTCGCACCTGGTCCAAAAGGACGCGATAGTGTTTGTCTGCCGCGTAGGACATCAGATAGCTGATTGCGCTTTGGGCGATACCCTTCCCTCTCTCCGCCGGAAGCACCTCCGCCCCCGCGGAGGCGACGCTTTTGCTGTGCTCATACAGAGACACGGTACCGACGATCCTGTCGTCCGAGAGGATGGCAAACATCTCAAAATACCTGCCGCCGCAGAGGCAGGTATTCCACTCGTCGATCATATCCGCGATCTCGCCAGCAGACATATCCGGATACAGGCTCTGCTGCAGCGTTGCAGCGTCATCCCGGATGAATTTACGAATTGTGATCATGCCGGTACCTCCTCGCTCCACCGGTTCTCAGGCCGGTCGTCTCGTCCTTGTTACCGTGTCGAAGTCATCTGTCCCTCGCAGGGCGCATCTTATAGGTATTCTTCTATTGAAAAGCATGGGCCAAGAGTGCGATAAAAAAGCGCAGCAGTAACTGCGCAGTGGGAAGCCGACTTAGCCGGAAACGACATGCCAGATTACCGGATTTACAAAACCACGGGCCAGGTACAGAACAAAGGCATCGCTTTATTCAGTCTTGAGCTTTCCGTATTCATTTAGAAAAGCCTGTCGGGAGTAATGAAGAATGAATACTGAAGATTGAATAATGAAGAATACAAAGCAAAAATCCCATCGCTTGCGCGACAGGATTTTCGCTTTGGTGGGGGAAGGTGGATTCGAACCACCGAAGGCATTGCCAGCAGATTTACAGTCTGTCCCCTTTGGCCACTCGGGAATTCCCCCATATTGGTTTGTTTCGGTGGAGCTGGTGGACGGATTCGAACCCCCGACCTGCTGATTACAAATCAGCTGCTCTACCTGCTGAGCTACACCAGCGTTTTCGTTCAGCCCGGTTATAATAGCAAATGCGCGGGGATTTGTCAACTGTTTTTTTCGCTTTGCGCGCTTTTTCCTCAAACGGCATCGACCCGCTCCGGTCGATGCCGTTTGAGCGACAGCTTTCGTCTTACTTGTTGTCGTTGGTGTACAGACCGCCGAACTGCATGGCCTCCATGATGCGATAACGGTCCATCTGCAGGTGCTTTTTCATGACCAGCGCCTCTTCGATGGGGATCTGCACGATGCCGCCCTCCTGGGTGCCGATAATGCAGTTGGTGTTGCCCTCCACCAGGGCGTTGACCGCGTAGTAGCCCATGCGGGTCGCGGTCTCACGGTCACGCGCGTTGGGCGCGCCGCCGCGCTGGATATGGCCCAGCACCGTGACGCGGGGCTCCATGCCCAGGGCGTCGTGGATCTTCTTGCCGAACTCCACGGCGCTGCCCGCGCCCTCGGCCACCACGATCATGAAGTGGGTGTTGCCCGCCAGACGGGACTCGCGGATGCGCTCCACCACGTCCCGGTCAAAATCGGTCTGATGCTCCGGCACCAGCACGGCGGTGGCGCCCACGGCGATGCCCACGTACAGCGCCAGGAAGCCGGCGTTGCGGCCCATGACCTCGACCACCGAGCAGCGCTCGTGAGACTGCATGGTGTCGCGCAGCTTGTCGATGCATTCGATGGCGGTGTTGCAGGCGGTGTCGAAGCCGATGGTGTAGTTGGTGCAGCCCACGTCGTTGTCGATGGTGGCGGGAACGCCAACCACGGGAATGCCCAGACGGGACAGCTCCAGCGCGCCGCGGAAGGTACCGTCGCCGCCGATGGCGACGACGGCGTCCAGCCCCAGCATCTTGCAGGTGGCCACAGCCTTGAGCCGGCCCTTTTCCGTCATGAACTCGTCGCTGCGGGCTGTGTACAGAATGGTGCCGCCGCGCGAGAGGATATGACCCACGCTTTCACGGGTCAGCGGGACAAAGTCGCTGGTGATGAGGCCCTGCCAGCCTCTGCGGATACCGACACACTCGATGCCGTTGGCCAGCGCGGTACGGGCGACCGCGCGAACCGCCGCGTTCATGCCGGGGGCGTCGCCGCCGCTGGTCAGAACGCCGATGCGCTTGATTTTGTTCATATCCTACCCCTCCCAATATAGTTAGCGGTTATATCCGATTTTCCACGCATATCAGTTTAGCAGAAGCAGGCCGAAAAATCAATTCCAAGCTTGCCGCTCCCGCCGTTTTTTTCAAGGCCGGGCCGTGATTGATTTCCGTCCGGGGCCGTGGTATAAAAAGAAGAGAAATAAAAGCGCCGGAGGTGAATTTCCAATGCCGTCCTGTTTCGATCGCGTTTCCTTTCGCGGCAGCTTTCGAAGCTATCAGCAGGAGATCCTGGACGTGTCGGATCGGTATCTGGCCGACGGACATCTGCATATCGTGGCCGCGCCTGGCAGCGGCAAAACCGTGCTGGGACTGGAGCTGATCCGGCGGCTGGGAAAGCCCACGCTGATCCTCTCCCCCACCGTCACGGTCAGGGAGCAGTGGGGCAAGCGCTTTGAAGAGCTGTTTCTGCCCGCGGGCGAGCCTCTTGCGGACTATGTGGGCGACGAGCTGGGCTGCCCTGCGCCGCTGTGCTCCATCACCTACCAGGCGCTGCACGCCGCCTCACGTCCCGGCGAGGATGGCCGCCCCCTCTGGGCCGCGGCCATCGCGCAGATGGGCGTCGGCACGGTGTGTCTGGACGAGGCGCACCACCTCAGAAGCGAGTGGCAGCGTTCGCTGGAGGCCCTGCTTCAGGAGCTTGCCGGCACGGTGAGCGTCATCGCGCTGACCGCCACGCCGCCCTATGACAGCAGTCCGGCGGAGTGGGAGCGGTATATGCGCGTCTGCGGCCCCATCGACGCGGAGATCTTCGTGCCGGAGCTGGTAAAGCGCGGCACCCTGTGCCCCCATCAGGACTATCTGCATTTCAGCTACCCCACCGCGGAGGAGAGCGAGCTTTTGTCCCGCTACGCCGCCCACGCGGACGCAGCCCTGGACGCGCTGCACGCCTCGGGCCTTATCCGGCGCGCCGCCGCGCTGGCGGAGGCCGATGCGCTGGAGGAAGAAGCGCTGTTTGAAAACGCCGACGCTTTTGTCGACCTGCTCTCTCTTGCCCGGGCGCTTGGGGAGGAGGTGTCAGACACGGCCGTCCGGCGGCTGCTGCCCTCCGGGCTTCTGCCCCACTGCGACGAGAGCCGCGCCGAGCACGCGCTGAGCTTTGTCTTCTCTCAGCCCGCGATATTCGGAGAAGAGCTCGCCGGTTCCGTACGCACGATCCTGGCGCGCGAGGGGCTGATCGAGGGCGGCGTGCTGTCGCTGCGGGCCGACGGCTCGCTCCGGCGGCGGATGCTCTCCTCGCTGGGCAAGCTGGAAAGCATCGCCCAAATCGCCCGGGCCGAGATCGGCGCCTGCGGGCGTGGGCTGCGCATGCTGATCCTCACCGATCATATCCGGGAGAACCTGCTGGGTCTGGTGAACAGCAGCCAGAGCATCAACGCCATGGGCGCGGTGCCCATTTTTGAAGCGGTGCGGCGCGTCTGCCCTTACGATACCCATCTGGCGCTGCTGACCGGCTCACTGGTGATCGTCCCCAACAGCATACTGGGCGAGCTGCTGTATCTGGCCGACACGCTGCACTGCAGCTGTCAGTTCACGCCCCTGGGCGACAGCTGGTACGCGACCCTCCAAACCGCCGGAGGCAGCAAGGAGAGCGTGGCGCTGCTGACCGAGGCGCTGGAGCGCGGTCTCATCCACATTTTGGTGGGCACCAAGGCCCTGCTGGGCGAGGGCTGGGACTCTCCCTGCGTCAACACGCTGGTGCTGGCCAGCTTCGTGGGCAGCTTCATGAGCTCCAACCAGATGCGCGGCCGGGCTATCCGGGTAGACAAGACCGACGAAAACAAGGCGGCCAACATCTGGCACCTGGTGACGCTGCTGCCGCCGGAGCAAAAGCTGGCCTTTCTCTATGGCGACGAGGAGCGGCCGCTGGGCGAGGATTACGCCCTGATGGAGCGGCGCTTTGCCTGCTTCCTTGCCCCCTCCTACGACGGCGAGCGGATCGAGAGCAGCCTTGCGCGCCTTGAGCTGCCCGCTCCGCCCTATACCCGCGAGCGCGTAAATGAGCTCAACGCGCAGATGCTCGCGCGCGCTTCGGACCGACGCGCCATGGCTCAAAGCTGGCAGAAGGCGCTGATGACGGAGCCGTCCGGGCGGGTGCGCGAGGCGGTCCGGGCCGCGCCGTCCGTCCGCCCGCGCGTCTATGCCCGCAGGAGTATGGACGGCGCGGCGCTCAACGGGGCGTTGCTGACGGCCATGGGCGCGGCGTGTGTGTTCGCGCCGCCGGCGGCCTTTTTCGTGCTCATACCGCTGATGGGCTACTCCGCCTGGTCCATGGTCGGTGATCTGCGCCGCGGGCTCAACGGCTCCTCGGCTCTGAAGAGCACGCAGAGCATGGGCCAGGCGCTGCTGCGAACGCTGCGCGCCTGCGGTCTGATTGAGAGTGAAGAGGCTGCTGTCCTGGTGCAAAGCCGTGCCGAGGGGGTGGAGTGCTCCCTCTCCGGCGCATCGGCCCGCGAGAAGACTCTCTTTGCCGAGGCCATGGGCGAGCTGTTGAGCCCCATCGAAAACCCGCGGTATCTGCTCATCCGGCAGAGCCGTCTGCTGGGTCTTACCCGCTCGCTGGAGGCCGAGAGCTACGCCTGTCCCACGGTCCTGGGCGCGAAAAAGGAATATGCCGAGCGGCTGCGGCAGGAGCTGGAAAAACGCGGCGACCGATTCCGTCTGGTCTACACCCGCAACACGGAGGGCCACCGGACGCTGCTGGCCTGCCGCCGCGCGGCCAACGAAAGCCGGCGGGAGGCTAAGGTCACCCGCGCCCGCACCCTTGGCGAGGAGAAATAAGTTGCCCCGCAGGGCAAAATATGGTATGGTACGGACAGAAACGCCGTACCATACCACTTTTTTACGAGGGATTTAGCTATGGAATATCGGATCGAACACGACTCGCTGGGCGAGATGAAGGTTCCCGCCGAACGGCTCTGGGGCGCGCAGACCCAGCGGAGTCTGGAGAACTTTCCTATCGGCAGCGACCGTATGCCCATCGAGATTATCCGCGCCTTTGCCGTGCTGAAAAAAGCCGCGGCGATGGCCAACCGGGATCTGGGCCGGCTGGATGAGCAGCGCAGCTCGCTGATCTGCCGGGTCTGCGACGAGATCTCCTCCGGCGCGCTGGACGAGGAGTTTCCCCTTTCCGTCTGGCAGACAGGCAGCGGCACCCAGACCAATATGAACCTCAACGAGGTCATCGCCAACCGGGGCAACGCCCTGGCGGGGCAGGCGCTGCTGCACCCCAACGACCACGTGAACATGTCCCAGAGCTCCAACGACACCTTCCCCACCGCCATGCATATTGCCGGCCTGTGCGCCGTGCACCGGTCGCTCCTGCCCGCTATGGAGGACATGATCGCGGTGCTGCGCCGTCTGGAGGACGAAAACGCGGACGTGATCAAGATCGGCCGCACCCATCTGCAGGACGCAACGCCCCTGCGCTTTTCCCAGGAAATCTCCGGCTGGCGCGGCATGATCGAGTGCACGAGGGCGGAGATCGAGACCGCCGCCGATTCGCTGTCGGCGCTGGCGCTGGGCGGCACGGCCGTGGGCACGGGGCTGAACGCGCCAAAGGGCTTTTCCGAGCTCTCGGCCAGCTATATTTCTCAGCTGACCGGGCTGAGCTTCGTCACCGATCCCAACAAGTTCCGCGCGCTCACCAGCAAGGACGCGCTGGTCTTCTCCCACGGGGCGCTCAAGGCGCTGGCCGCGTGTCTGATGAAGATCGCCAACGACGTGCGCCATCTTGCCTCCGGTCCCCGCTGCGGCATCGGCGAAATCAAAATCCCCGAAAACGAGCCCGGCTCGTCCATCATGCCCGGCAAGGTCAATCCCACCCAGTGCGAATCCGTCACCATGGTGGCCGTGCAGGTCATGGCCAACGACACCGCCGTGGGGCTGGCCGCCTCCCAGGGCAATTTTGAGCTGAATGTGTTCATGCCCGTGCTGATCTATAACTATCTGCACTCGGTACGGCTGCTGAGCGATTCGATCCGCTCCTTCACGCTGCGCTGCCTGTCCGGCATCAAAGCCGACCGGGCACGGATGAAAGAGAATCTGGACCGCTCGCTGATGCTGGTGACCTGTCTGAGCCCGCGCATCGGCTATGAAAACGCGGCCAAAGCCGCGCGGCTCGCCTATCTGGAGGGGCTGTCGCTGAAGGAGGCCGTGCTGCGGCTCGGCCTGCTCGGCGAGGAAGAATTTGACGAGCTCGTAAGGCCGGAAAAGATGGTGTGAAATATATTATGTAAACCTCCCTGTGAATTTCACAGGGAGGTTCTTTTTATCTTTTCTTTTTCAGCAGCCAGAAGTGGTTTTCTCCGTCTGTCGTTACCCCCATATTGCAGGACAAGCTCCGCCTTTTGTTGGGGTTCCTTGCCAGCAGGACGCCGAGGATCGTGTTGCCGAAAGCGGTATTATAGCGCTCCTTATCCTCCGTGACCTGGAAGATAAGGGCATACTCCGCGCCGTCCTCGAGCATGTCGAATTCACGGAAGAAGTCCTTCACATACTCCCAGCCGTGCTTTTCGTAGACGATCTCGTAATCAGGGTTATGGAGCAGATCCAGATACTCCTCTTCCTCTTCGGCCGCTTCTCCGTCGCTGAATTCGATATATTCGATATCCTTCGGCGGATCCGCCGCCAGGTTGTTGAACAGTTCTTCCACATTTCCGCAGATCGCGGCATACTGCTGCTCGTCGATGCCGAACTCCGCTGTCGCGTCGTAGCGATTCATCGACTGCATGATTTTTTCCCGAACTTCGCTGATTTTTCTTTGAATTTCGTTCATCTCGTTCTGATATGACGCACGGATCATTCGTATCTCCCGCAGCCGCGCCTCCGTCTGTTCGATCTTTGCATCGAAAGCCCGGCATACCGTGGCGCTGTCCGCTTCAAGCAGCGGACGGATCTCCTCGATCGTAAAGCCCGCCTTCTGCAGGTGCTTTATTTTCACGAACACCAGAGCCTGCTCTTCCTCATAATAGCGGTATCCGGTCCAGGAATCGACCTCCACGGGCTTGAGCAGGTCAACCTTGTCATAATAGCGCAGCGTCTGGGTCGAGCAGCCACAGAGCGCGGCAAATTGTCTGATCGTCATATCCTTCGCCTCCCTTCGAGGGCATCGTAGCATTAAAGTGAACTGTAAGGTCAAGCCCTATTTTAAAAAAAAAATTTGAGGCACGCAAAGCGTGCCTCAAAAACGTTTACAGCAGGATGACGCCCGCCTTTTCGCAAGCCTGCACGGTCTCCTCGTCCCAGATGGAGGCCTGTACCTCGCCGATGTGGGCCTTGCCCAGCAGCAGCATGGACAGACGCGACTGGCCGATGCCGCCGCCGATGGTCAGCGGCAGCTCGCCGCGCAGCAGCATTTTGTGATACGGCAGCTCCCGCCGATTGTCGCAGCCTGCGGCGTGCAGCTGCTCGTCCATGGACTTCGGATCCACGCGGATACCCATGGAGGAAATCTCCACGGCACAGCCCAGCGTGTCGTACCAGAACAGCAGATCGCCGTTGAGGGCCCAGTCGTCATAGTCCGGCGCGCGGCCGTCGTGTGGCTTGCCGGAGCGCAAGGGCGCGCCGATACCGATGATAAAGGCGGTGCGGTGCTCGCGCAGGTAGGCGTTTTCCCGCTCCTTGGGCGTCAGCTCGGGGTATTTGTCCTCCAGCTCCTGGGCGGTGATGAAGCTCACGCGCCGCTCCAGCTTGCCGGTGGCCTGCAGCTGCGGATAGATGGCCTGCATGGTCTCCTGGGTGTCGCAGATGGCGGTGACGATGTCCAGGACCGTGGATTTGAGATAATCGATCTTGCGCTCCTCGGCCAGGATGACCTTTTCCCAGTCCCACTGGTCCACATACACCGAGTGCAGCGCGTCCAGCTCGTCCTCGTCGCGGCGCACCGCGTCCATATCGGTCACGATGCCCTTGCCCGGATAGAAGCCGTAGCGCTTGAGCGCCAGCCGCTTCCACTTGGCCAGGGACTGGACGATCTCGGCCCGGTGGGGCGAGCGCAGGATGTCAAAGCTGACGGGCCGCTCGTAGCCGTTGAGGTTGTCGTTCAGGCCCGAGGCCTCGTCCACGAACAGGGGCGCCGACACGCGCTGGAGATTCAAAAGCGCGCAGAGCCTGTCCTCGAACAGCCGCTTGAGCAGGCTGATGGCTTTCTGCGTGTCGTAGATCGACAGCAGGCTCACATAGTCTTCGGGAATGGGGTACTTCATGTTAAATATCCTCCTCCGCCAGGAGCTCCACGATCTGCTGATACAGCTCCTCCGCGCTGCGGCGGAACCGTTTTTTGATCTTTTTAGCCTGCGCCTCGTCCGAGACCAGCAGATCCAGTGAGATGATCTCGCCCTTGCCGTCGGACATGCCCAGCTTCACGCGCCAGCCGTCCTCGCCGTTTTCGATCTCGCTGCGGATCATGGCCGCGCGGGCCAGACGCGTCTCCACCGGCTCGATGAGCTTCAGCGCCTTGGCGCGCACGGAATAGGGCAGGCTGCTCTCCACTGTGCGGGCGTCATGCAGTCCCTTTTCGGTGATGGCGTACTCCTCGTCCTCCTCGCTGATATGGCCCGAGAGCATCAGCTCGCCCAGACAGTCCGAGTAGTCAAAATAGCCCACGCCGTTGTCGCACTGCTGGCACAGCTCGTCCAGCGTTCCCCGGTCGCAGGGTGCGGGCAGGCGGCTGAGGATGAACAAGATTAAAAGCTTGATATCCAGTTTTTCGTGAATAAAGCCGTGGCGATCCTGATCCATGGCGTGTCCCTCCGCTTCACTGTTCCTTATAGTCATTTATTATACTTCAAGCAAGCTTTTTTTCAAGCATAAAATACCGCAAAGGCCTCTCACGATCTGCATGGCGTATGGCTGCCATAGCGAAACATGACACAAGCGGCGCCATCGCGCATAAACTGTAATGAACTTCATCTTCACAGGAGGTCTTATCATGCCGGACAGAGTTGTTCCCGGGCCGGTCGGAAATGCCGCGAGCATCCGGGAGGCCGTTTCCATCCATACCAGCAAGATCTTTGACTGCTGCCGCGACAAGGACTGCGTCGATGAGCTGCGCGTCTATCCCACGCTCACGTCCCAGACCTATCTGGACAACGCCATCAGCATTCGCCCCAAGGCGGCCGAGCTGCTGTTCACCAACGTCAATGTGGAGCCCGTCAGCTTCAACCGGGGCTATTTCACCGTGGACTGCACCTATTTCTACCGCGTCACGGCCGAGACCTTCCCCGGCGGCGCGCTGTGCCGGGGCCTTGCGGTCTTCGACAAGCGGGTGATGCTCTTCGGCAGCGAGGGCAGCGTGAAAACCTTTACTTCCGAGAGTGAGAGCGCCATTGTCTCCCAGGACGATCTGCCCCGGGCCGTGGTGGGCGCGGTGGACCCGATCTGCCTGCACTGCGCCCTGGCCGAGCCCGCCGAAACCCCTGGCAGCGACAGCATCGTCATCCCCGACTTTATTCTCGAGGCCATGGGCGAGGATCTGGTCACCGGTGCGGCTGGAGCGTCCGACCCAGCTGCTGATCCCGGCCTACGACTACTTCCTGCCGGATAAGGACTGCCCCGGCACCAGCGAGGACGATCCCTGCGCGCTCTTCGGCCGCATCGACTTCCCCGTCGACGAGTTCTTCCCGCCCGACAGCGTGTCCGAGAGCAGCGATTACAAACAGTATAAATAATCAAACAGGCTGGGAATTCCCAGCCTGTTTCGTTTTTAGTTTTTAGCACCCAGAACCGCTGTTCTGCGGTTTTTATTTTGCAGAACTTAACGCAGAACAAAGTGCTTCTTCATTCCATAAGCCCTTATCAGAAAGATCAAAAAACTGATCTGTTCTGTGTTCCTCATCCGAATAGACGAAGACTATTTTTCCAATTGTTATTTCATCTTCTGTTAAGGCAGAGATGAAACGAAGGATCATATTGGTTTCCGATGCAGGATCCTCTACGGGCCATTTTTTTGAAGTCCGAATATAGAGACTGTAATCTATTCCTTGAGACAGATCGGCTAACCCCATGCTTGTGATGAGAGCTGAAGTATCTTGGAAAGAATAGATCGCTCTGTGAGGAGAAACCGTGATTCCAGCCTCTTTTCCCCACAATTCTTTTGCCAATATATCATATTTCTGACTCATGCGGAATGCGAAAGTCTCTTCAATATAGTTATCCGGGTATCTTGCCAGTGAAAGATCCTTAGGATTGACAATCACGGCAAAGGACACTGCGGGGTCGGCACTCGGGTGAAAGAATACATAGTAAAGCATAGGGTCGATTGCAGAAAAGCGCACACGTTCGTAAATCATAGGTTCCGAGTATTTTTTAGTCAAATACACTTCTGCCTTTTCTCGTGCTTGTGCTTGATGCCATGGTGTGTAAAATCGGAAAGTCCGTAAAATCGGAAAGTCCAAGACAATGCTGCAACTACACAGGCCACACCGATCCAGACAACAGTTTTACGCACTCGTTTTCTCCTTTCGACCCAACGACCGACTTGTCCATTCAATTACGCTTCAGTTAAAACTATCTGTATTCTTTTTGAAAAGCGTTTCGATGCGCTCGCGCAGAGCGGAATGCTCGGGAAGGCTGAGCTGCGGATCGGCAGCGAGAAGGGCTTTGGCCTCCTCCTGCGCGGTTTTGAGCACCTGCGTGTCCGCGCCGAGATCTGCCACATGCATCTCCGGCAGACCGTGCTGCCGCGCGCCGAAGAAATCGCCGGGGCCGCGCAGGCGCAGATCCTCCTCGGAGATCTCAAAGCCGTTGTTGGTCTT
>ONSQ01000006.1 GCA_900320465.1 uncultured Eubacteriales bacterium | reverse complement strand
CGGCTGTCGGAGCACTGGACCATCAGATAGGGCGCCACCAGACAGCCCTGCCAGGTGGCGGACACGGCCCGGGAGATGCGGCGCCAGCCCTCGCAGTCGGTGCGGGAGATGGGGCTGGGCTCAAAGGACTGAAGGATCTTCAGAGAGACGTCCTCGTCCTTGACGGTATCGCGGATGTGCATGACCGCGCTGCGCACGCTGTCGCGGGGGTTCAGGCGCAGATTGGCCACCATGCTGGCCCGGGGCGGGATCACGTTGGGCGCCTTGCTGCCCTGCATCTGGGTAAAGGCCACGGTGGTGCGCAGAAGGGCGTTGAGCTCTCCCCCGCTGCGGCGGCAGATCAGATCCAGCACCCAGCCAAAGCACCAGAGATTGGCAAAGATCATCCGATACAGGAAGGTGGAGTGGCGGCCCAGGGTGTCGAACATCTCCGCCGCGGGCTTCGTAAGCCGGAAGCGGAAGGGATGGTTTTCCACCCGCTCGCACGCCCCGGAGAGCTTGCCGATGGGCGTGTGGGGCGCGGGGGCCGAGGCATGGCCGCCGCCGGAGGACACGGAGAATTCCAGATTCAGCATGCCCTTTTCCGCAATGCCGATTAGGCCGCAGGGCTCGCTGACGCCGGGGAATACCTTTTCCACCACGGCGCCGCCCTCGTCCAGGACGAACTCCGGCTCAATGCCGTGCTCCTTGAAATAGTCCACGATGTGCACGGCGCCGTCGCCGTTGACTTCTTCCCCGCCGGAGAAGGCAAAATACACGTCGCTCACCGGCCGGAAGCCCCGGGCGATCAGATTGTCCGCCGCGGAGAGGATGCCGTTGAAGGTGACCTTGGTGTCCAGCGTGCCACGGCCCCACATGGCTCCGTCGCGGATGACGGCCTCGACACGTCGTAATGAGCCATGAGCACGGCGGGCTTGCCGCCGGAAGAGCCCTTCCAGGTGAAGAGCAGGCCCCGGTCCGGCAGACGCAGCAGCGTGCAGGTTTTCCACACGTTGGGGTACAGCCGGGGCAGCAGGCCTATGAGCTTTTCAAACTCCGCATCGTCCTCCTGCGCGCGGTCGTAGCCGGACACGGTGCGGCATTTCACCAGTTCAGCAAGCGCATGGACCGCGGCTTCCCGGTCAAAGTCCACGTTCTCGACCCGAAACAGCAGCGTGCGCACCAGGATAACGGCGAGGAGCGCCAGCAGCAGGAGCAAAACAAGTTTCAGCAGCATCACAGGATCCCTCTCTTATACAGAATTCTCGAAACCCCAAGGGTGAAGAGCACACCCACCGGCACCATGATGCCCACGGTGGAGGCGTTGAGGGCCGGGACGAAGATAAAGAGCGCAAGCATCAACAGCACAGGCGCGACGGCGATCTTCCAGTTTTTCGAAATGAACACCACGCCCAGCGCGCCGAAGAGCGCGGGCAGGAGCTGGGCAAAGGCCGGGGCCAGGGCCGGAGAATCCAGCACCGGAGTCAATGGCGTGATGAGCACCACACCCAGGATGATGATCAGGGTAGTGACGATGCTGGACACGGCAATGGCGACGGTGGAGATGATCTCGCCCTCCTCGGAGTTGATACTCACCTCCGCCTGCTCCAGGGCGTTGAGGGCCACGGGCAGTTTGAGGTTGGAGATGTTGCCCGTCACAAAGGACAGATACGAGCCGCCGGCGCCCAGCATGGGCACATAGGTCACGGTCTCGATGACAGCCACCGCCCAGTACATGGGCGCCGTGGCGATGAGGCCCATGAGGAAGCCGTGCCAGTCCGGCAGCGTGCCGAACACCAGGCCGATCACCACCGGGACGAGCAGAAGGATGACCATGACGGACAGGTTCCAGATACGGCCCGCGCGGTGGACCGAACGAATATAGCTTTGCTCATTCATCGTGTTGCGCCTCCTTTCAGCCCAGCCAGGCCGTGATGGGGATTGCGGCCGCCATACCTGCCACCAGGCTCACCGGCAGGGCGTAGTCCGCCAGTATCCGCAGCCCCGGCTTTTTGGACGCGAGGCCCAGGCCCGTCATGATCAGGGCCGCCACAGCCATCACACACACCGGGATGAGGCCGGAGCTTTCGCCCCGGAAGACGGTGCCGAAATCGCAGAACACATAGCCGATAAAGGCCGAGATCATGCCGATGAACATGGAGGAGGTAAAGATCTCACCCCATTTTTTATCCCGGTTTTCCAGATTGATCATGCCGTTTTGCAGCTTCTCCCCGATGACGGGCACCAGCCAGATGCCCACCATGATGCTGACGGTCATGACCGAGGCGATGGTCACGTACTGCCGGGCGCTGAGCCCGGACACCTGGCCGAAGGTCAGGCCCATGGCGCTCTCGGCATTGGTGGCGGCGATGGTCTCATAGGAGAGGTTGCCCACCACGCTCAGCCGCAGCCAGGGCAGCGGCACGCCAAGATCCTTGGACAGGGTGATGACGCTGATGACGATAGCGGCGGCCGGGGCGATGGTGAAGATGGCGGCCGTGCGGGCCGTTCGCCGGAGACGGGCGCGGTCCATGCCGATGGCAAGACCGCGCTTCCAGGCCTTGCGCAGAAAGAAAATTGACTGGGCCAGCACCGCCGCCACGGCGATTCCGGCCACGATGAACAGGATCGGACTGTTGACAGAAAAGCTCATCCGAATTCCTCCCTTTACCGTTTTAAACAAATATTAGATTAAATCGACGCGGATTGCAAGCATTTTCTTTCGGATGACAAGCGTGAAAAGCTGTGCTATACTGTATAAAAAGAAAATGCATAAGGGGAAAGCTATGGAAGAAGCAAACGTCGGAAAACTGTATATCGTGGCAACGCCCATCGGCAACTCGCGGGACATGTCTCCCCGCGGGAGGGACATTCTGAGCACAGTGGACATCATCGCCGCGGAGGATACCCGCCGTTCGATGGTGCTGCTGGGCAAGCTGGAGATCCGCAACCGGCTGGTGTCCAACCACAAGTTCAATGAATACGGTAAGGCACGCTGGTTTGTGGACGAAATGCTGGGCGGCAAGAGCGTGGCCGTCATCACGGACGCGGGAACGCCCTGTATCTCCGACCCGGGCAACGAGCTGATCCGCGCCGCGGTGGAGGCCGGGATCGACGTGATCGGCGTGCCGGGCTGCTGTGCGGCGGTAACGGCGCTGTCCGTCTCGGGCTTTGATCTGTCCAGCTTTCTGTTCTACGGCTTCTTCCCCCGGGAGAACGCAGAGCGGCGCAAGCTGCTGGAAAAGATGCGGCGCGCGGATACGCGTACCTTCGCCTTCTACGAGAGCCCCAAGCGGATCATGGATCTGGTGGACTTTTTCATTGAAAGCGAGGCCGACATCCGCATGTGCCTGTGCAACGATCTGACCAAGCTACACGAGATGAGCTTCCGCGGCAGCCCCAGCGAGGTCAAGGACAAGCTGCTTGCCAAGGGCAATTATGAGAAGGGCGAGTACGCCGTGGTGATCGAGCTGGAGGAGAGCTATCTGTTCACCAAGACCGAGCACACGGTGTCGGCCGAGGCCATGCTGGTGGACGCGATGGTGTCCCGGGGCGTATCCGGCAGAGACGCCGTGGCCGCCGTGCTGGCCGACGAGAACAACTCCTACAGCAAAAACGAGCTCAAGAGCGCGCTTTTGAATCTGAAAAAGCTGATCGGGTGAGAGCATGGCAAGACTGCAGCAGGAACTGATGAGCACGCTGGGCGCGCTGCAAAAGGCCGTGTTCTCCCAGCCAACGGAGGGCGCCGCCTACAGCCGCGTGACCGTGCGGCCCGTGCGTCTGAAGGGCCAGACCCTCTATCAGTTGGAGGGACTGCGGGACAACAAGGCCTATCACGAGAATCTGAACGAGGAGGCGCTTTTGCGCAGATGCGACGCGGAGCTGGACGGGCGATACCGCCAGGTGCTGATCATCGGCGGCGATGGCGCGGCGCAGTATGTGCTGCGGCGTGACGGCAGCTACCGCAAGAGCGGCAAAAGCACCGTGGCGCGGCCCGGTCAGGCTATTTCTGAGCACAACCGGGAAAAGCACTATCTTCTGGCCGAGGGCGAGGAGATCCCCGCTCTGGTGGATCTGGGCGTGTTCACGCCGGACTTTCATATCGTCAAGGCCCGATATGACAAATACCGCCAGATCAACCGCTTTATCGAGCTGATCGACGACGTGTACGGCCAGGTGGAGCCGGGCAAGCTGACCGCGCTGGACTTCGGCTGCGGCAAATCCTATCTGACCTTTATCCTCTACTATTACTTTGCCGTCAAGCGCGGCTTTGACGTGACGATGATCGGCTACGATCTCAAGGCCGACGTGGTGGAGCGCTGCAACGCCATCGCCGAAAAATATGGCTATGACGGCCTGCGCTTCGTGGTGGCGGACGTGTCCAGGGACGCGCTGCTGGACGCGCCGATCGACCTGCTGGTGACGCTGCACGCCTGCGACACAGCCACGGATTACGCTCTGGCCTACGCGGTGAAGCACGGGGCGAAGCACATCTTCTCCGTTCCCTGCTGCCAGCACGAGATCAACGCGCAGATCCACCGGGGCGGGGACTATGACCTGCTGCTGCGCCACGGCATCCTCAAGGAGCGGCTGTCAGCGCTTCTGACCGACGCGATGCGCGCCGAGCTGCTGGAGGACCAGGGCTACGCGGTGGACATGATCGAATTCATCGATTTTGAGCACTCGCCGAAGAACCTGATGATCCGCGCCAGAAAGCAGGGCGCGAAAAACAGCCGGAACGAGGCGCACCTGCGCGCTCTGAGCGCTCGCTACGGCTTTGAGCAGACGCTGCTGGGGCTGCTGTCGCAGCCGGAGGAGCAGAAAACCCCATGAGCCGACTGCGGCGGGGCTCCCCGCCGTGCCGATACAGGAAGAGAAACGCTTGTCTGTTGGGGGAGGTTCAGCATGAAAATCACAAAGAGAAACGGGAACACCACACTGTATGATGAGACCAAGGTCGCGCGTAGCATCCTGCGGGCCAACCGGGAGGTCAGCGGCGAGGAGATGACCGAAGTCGGCGCTGCTCGGATCGCAGACGAGGTTTTCAGCCGTCTGACGGAGCACAGCGAGATTATTACCACCCGGGAGATCCGCGACTGCCTGTTCACCGTTCTGTGTGAGCGCGGCTATGTGCAGACCGCGGAGCACTACAGGGATTTTCGCAAATGAAAAGGCAAAGCGCGCCGTATCAACCGATACGGCGCGCTTTGCCTTAAAAGAGTTTTCTTTCTTCAGCGGCGGAAGAGGAGCGACAGGCGCTCCATAGTCTCGTTGAAGGCTTCAATGCTCTCCTGCAGCTTGTCAAGACCGCTGTCCTTCAGACGGTTCATGATTTCGGTCGCCTGCTGGGAGGCGGTGTTGACGCTGTCCATGGTCTGCTGGAATTTTTCCACGGATTCGGCATTGAAGCTGCCCAGGACGCCTTTTGCCTGGTCAATGGTCTGCTGTACCTCATCGAGCGCGGCATTGAGTTGGCGGATCGGGGCCAGGATCCGGGGAATATAGATCAGGGCCAGGATCAAGACGGCAAGGAGCAGCACCGCGATCAGGCAGGTTTTGATCTGATTCTCCCGCTCGGCCCGGCGGCCCTGCCGCACCAGCTCACACAAAAGCTCGTGGTCCGTCATGCTTTCTATCTTTTTATCCATGCGAGTACCTCCTTTTTTCCTTACCAGGCATTATAACACAGTGCCGGCGCTTTCACAAGCAAGCGGGATTCTCTGTTTACATAATTTATGATTTATATGTTATCGTAAACTTGTATTTCTTGACAGACGGCTTTGCGGAATGATAGAATACAGGCATAAGGCATTTGGAGGAAGTATGCGGATGGCTGAGATCACGATTCATCTGCTCTCGTGCGGGCACATCTCGCTGACGCGCGAGGCGGTGCTGGGCGGCGCCTACGGCCTTGGCGGCGCGCTGTCGCAGGTCTCCGCGCCGGGTGTGCGGCGTCTGTCGCTCCCCTGCTTCTGCTATCTCATCGAGCACCCAAAGGGTCTGATCCTGATGGACACGGGCGTTGGCCGGGCCTTTTCTCCCAAGGGGCAGTATGACGCCGCGGCAGTCGCCAGGCTTCTGGGTGCGCCGCTGGGGGCTTATCTGCGGCCCTGGGTGGAAGAAGGCAGGAGCATCGGCGAGCAGCTCGCCGCCCGGGGGCTGCGGCCGCGGGATATCGATATCCTGCTGCTTAGTCATCTGGATGCGGATCACGTGGGCGGTCTGCACGAGCTTCAGGGCGTCAGACGGATCCTGCTGCCGGAGGATGAGTATTTCTGGTCCTGCCGCACGGTGTACAAGCTGCGCCAGCCCCGCTCGCTTTGGATCGATATGCCCATCGAGCGCTTTTTCTACCGGGGCTCGCCTCTGGGCACCAACCGCTGGGCCTGGGACCTGTTCGGCGACGAGAGCGTGACGGTCGTCAACCTGCCCGGACACACAGACGGATTGGGGGCCGTGCGCGTTCAGAGCGGCTCGCGCTTCGTGTGGCTGGCCGCGGACGCCGCGCTGGACCGGGAAAATCTGCGCACGCTGCGTGCGCCGGGCTTCAGCTTTGACCAGACGCTGAGCCAAAAGGCGCTGGCGTATCTCTCCGCCCAGGAGCGCGAGAGCGGCTGCGCCGGCGTGCTTCTGAGCCACGACCGGGAAGAGCGCAGAGCGGCGCTGCGTCTGTAAAAAAAGGATACGGATACGGGAGGAACTGCCATGCAATTCACATTCAACCATTTCAATTTCAATGTACTGGACCTGGAGCGCTCGCTGAAATTCTATGACGAAGCGCTGGGGCTGCACGTGGTGCGCAAGAAAAAAGCCGCAGACGGCAGCTTTGTCATCAACTTTCTGGGCGACAGCATGACCGATTTTCAGCTGGAGTTGACCTGGACGTGCCAGCGCACCGAGCCCTACGATCTGGGCGAGCAGGAGTACCATCTGGCCTTCCGGGTGGACGATTTCGAGGCTGCGCATGAAAAGCACAAGGCCATGGGCTGTATCTGCTTTGAAAACCCCGCCATGGGCATCTATTTTCTGGAAGACCCGGACGGCTATTGGATCGAGATCATCCCCACACGGAAGTAAGACCCTCTCAACAACATTCCCAAAAAACGTCATTCGCTTTTGTGACGAATGACGTTTTTTTACGCCTTATTGTTTTTTATCCGCCCGTGCGGTAAAATTTCAGATAGAACACATCCAATGGGAGGACTGACATGGAACTGGAACTGAAAGACTTTGAACTTGCCCAGGAGCGGCTCCGCCCCATCCTGCACCATACCGAGCTGGACCTCTCTTCCACCTTCTCTGCCATGACCGGAGGGCGGATCTATCTCAAATGCGAAAACCGCCAGAAAACCGGTTCGTTCAAGATCCGCGGCGCGTCCAACAAGATCGCCGCCATGATCGAGCGCGGCGAGAGCTGCCCGGTAGTGGCCTCCTCCGCCGGAAACCACGCCCAGGGCGTGGCCTACGCGGCCAAGAAGTTCGGCATCGGCGCCACGATCGTCATGCCCAAGGCCGCGCCGATCGCCAAGATCCAGGCCACCGAGGGCTACGGCGCCAAGGTGGTGCTCGCCGGCGACTGCTACGACGACGCGTACGCGCGCGCCTGTGAGATCTGTCGGGAGGAGGGCGCAGCCTTCCTCCATCCCTACAATGACCCGGAGGTGATTGCGGGCCAGGGCACGCTGGGCATGGAGATCCTGGGGGACCTGCCCGCGGTGGACATTGTGATCGTCCCCGCCGGAGGCGGCGGCCTGCTGGCCGGCGTGGCCGCGGCGGTCAAGCAGCTCAACCCCCGCGTAAAGGTCTATGGCGTTCAGGCCGAGGGGGCCGACGCCATCGCCCGGAGCTTCCGGGAGGGGAAGCTCGTCACGACGCAGACCGCCTCCACCATCGCCGACGGCATTGCCGTCAAGGCGCCGGGCGACATCACGGTGGAGCTCATCAACCGCTACGCCGACGGGGTGCTGACCGTGTCGGACACCGAGATCGCCGACGCGATCCTGCTCCTGCTGGAGCGCTGCAAGCAGGTGGTGGAGCCCGCGGGCGCAACACCCCTGGCCGCCGTGCTCAACGGCAAGCTGGATGTGAAGGGCAAGCGCGTGGTGTGCGTGCTCTCCGGCGGCAACATCGACGTGAGCTTTGTGCAGAGCATCATCGAGCGCGGTTTGGTTGCCCGCCACCGGCGCATCAAGTTCGTCGTCACGCTGCTGGATCGGCCGGGCGCGCTGCTGCAGATGCTGGGGGTGATCTCCGCCTCCGGCGCGAATATCCTGCAGATCGAGCACGACAAGCTCAGCGAGGGTCTGAACCCCAACGAGACCAACGTGCACGTGTCTCTGGAAGTGGGCGGCGAGGCCCACGGCGACGCGGTGATCAGCGCGCTGCGCGAAAAAGGCTATACTGTGGAAGACGACAGGTAAGATAAGGAGGTTTTTATCATGAAAGCTGTTTCCACCGACAAGGCCCCGGCCGCCATCGGGCCCTATTCCCAGGCACAGATCGCAGGCGGCTTTGTATTCGCCTCGGGACAGATCCCCATCATCCCCGAGACCGGCGCGCTGGCCGAGGGACTGGAGGCCCAGGCGCATCAGGTTTTCCGCAACATCAGCGCCCTGCTGACCGCCGCGGGCAGCGATATCTCCCGCGTGGTCAAGACCACGGTGTTCATCAAGGATATGAATGACTTCGGGCGTATCAACGAGATCTACGCCCAGTATTTCAAGGCCCCCTTCCCCGCCCGCTCCTGCGTGGAGGTGGCGCGGCTGCCCAAGGACGTGCTGCTGGAATGTGAGGTCATCGCGGAGCTCTGAGCATTTCCGTGAGCCCGGCTTGACATACTTCAAAAACTTGATATAATAAAGCGGCGGTGTTCCGCCGCTTTATCTATTGTTGAAGGACAAAAAGCCATGGACAAATCCGAGAAAAAGAAAGAACTGATCCGCTCGCTGAAATTCCTGCTGTTCTCCATTTCGGCCGGGCTGATCCAGATGGGCAGCTTTGCGCTGTTCAAGGAGCTGCTGGGCTGGACGAACTGGCTGAGCTATCTGCTGGCGCTGGTACTGTCGGTGCTGTGGAATTTCACGCTCAACCGCAAGTTTACCTTCAAGTCGGCCAACAACGTGCCGATCGCCATGCTTAAGGTGGCCTGCTACTATCTGGTGTTCACGCCCCTGAGCACGATGCTGGAGCGGCTGCTGGCCGATACGCTGGGCTGGAACGGCTATCTGGTGACGGCGATCAACATGATCCTGAACTTTGTGACGGAGTTTCTCTATCAGCGCTTTTTCGTGTTCCGCGACTCCATCGACACCAACGACATCGCTCAGCGGGAAAAGGAAAAAGAGAACCGGTAAAGCAAAAGCGGTATGCGCAGGCATGCCGCTTTTTTCTTTGCAAGATACCTCTTTTCTTTGTCCGGCCGGCTATGGTATAATGATAAATTGTAACAGTATGAAATAACGGCCATGGCCGTTTGAAAGGTGTATGCCATGCCTTGTAGAATCTTAAAGGGCGCCCCGGTGGCCGAGGCGCTGAGTATAGAGCTGAGTGAGCGTGTGCGCGCGCTGGGCGAGCGCGGCGTCGTCCCCTGTCTGGGCATGATCCGCATCGGCGAGCGCGCGGGCGATCTGTCCTATGAGCGCAGCGCGTCAAAGCGCTGCGAGGCGCTTGGGATCGCCATCCGCAAGCGCTTTCTGGACGAGAGCGTGACGGAGCAGGAGCTTCTGGCGGTCATCGCGGAGATGAACGCGGACGACACGGTCCACGGCATCCTGTTCTTCCGGCCGCTGCCGGAGGGGATGGACATGCGCGCGATCTGCGACGCCATCGCGCCGGAAAAGGACGTGGACGGCGTGGGAGCCCGCTCGATGGCGGACGTGTATATGGGCGCGGAGCATGGCTTTTTCCCCTGCACGGCCCAGGCCGTGATGGAGATGCTGCACTATTATCAGATCCCCGTGTGCGGCAAGCGAGCCGTCGTGGTGGGCCGGAGTCTGGTGACCGGCCGCCCCGCCGCGCTGCTGCTGCTGAGGGAACACGCCACGGTCAGCGTCTGCCACACCCGGACAGAGGATCTGGCTGCCCTTACCCGGCAGGCCGATCTGATCGTCACCGCCACGGGCCACATCAATACGCTGACGCGCGAACATCTGACGCGCGGTCAGGTGGTCATCGACATCGGGCTGACCTATGACGAGGCGCGCGGCAAGCTGTGCGGCGACGTGGATCACGAGGCCGCGGAGGAGATCGTGGACGCCATCAGCGCCGTTCCCGGCGGGATCGGCGCGGTGACCTCGACGGTGCTCTGCGCTCATGTGATCGAAGCGGCGGAAACGCTCTCGGAGGTGCGAAATGACCTATAAGGAAGCACTCGCCTACCTGGACGGCGCGCAGTGGTTCGGCGCCGAGCCCAGTCTGCGACGTATGGAAGAGTTGCTCATGAAGTTGGGCGAGCCGCAGAAAAAACTGAAATTCGTCCATATCGCCGGGACCAACGGCAAGGGCAGCTGTGCCTCCATGCTCGCCTCGGTGCTGCAGAGCGCGGGCTACAAAACCGCGCTGTATACCTCGCCCTATCTGTACCGCTTTTCCGAACGGATGCGCGTCAACGGTCTGGAGATCGGGGAAGATGCCCTCTGCCGCCAGGTGGAGGCCGTCCGGGCCAAGGCCGAAGCCATGGACGAGCACCCTACAGAGTTTGAACTGATGACCGCGGCCGCCGTGCTGTGGTTTGTGGAAGAGGGCTGCGAGATCGCCGTAATGGAGGCCGGTCTCGGCGGGCGCTTTGACGCCACCAACGCGCTGGGCACGTGCGAATGCGCCGTTCTGATGAACATCGGGCTGGATCACACCGGGGTGCTGGGCACCACACGCGCCCTCATCGCCGGCGAAAAGGCCGGGATTATGAAGGCGGGAGCGCCGGCCGTGGCCTACGAACAGGACAATGAGGTGCTGGACGTGTTTCGCACACGGGCTTTAGAAGTCGGTGCCCAGCTGCGCATAGCTGACTTCGGTGCGCTGCGCTCCGAGTTTGACAGTCTGGAGGGGCAGGTCTTCACCTACCGCGACAGGCAGTACGCGCTGAGTCTGCTGGGCGCGCACCAGCTGCGAAACGCAGCCGTGGTCATTGAGGCTGTGGAGGCCCTGCGCGGCCGCGGCTGGAAAATCAGCCAGGACGCGCTGGAGCACGGTCTGTACGCCGCCGCCTGGCCGGGGCGCTTTGAATACTGCGCCGACGAGCCGGACTTTATCGTGGACGGCGGCCACAATCCCCAATGCGCGGAGGCGGTGCGGGAGAGTCTTCTGCACTACTTCCCCGATCGGCGCCGCGTGCTGCTGCTGGGTGTGCTGCGGGATAAGGATTACGCCGCCATGGCGTCGATTCTGGCGGAGGCGGCGGATGAGTACGTTTGCACCGCGCCGGAGAGCGAGCGCGCCCTGGGCGCCGAAGAGCTGGCCCGGGTCCTCGCGCCCTATGGGAAGAGCGTCACGGTATGCCCCTCGGTGCAGGAGGCCGTCTATACGGCCAAAGAGCACGCATCCGGCGACGGCATGGTGTGCGCTTTCGGCTCGCTGTATCTGGCGGGCAGCGTGCGTTATGAGCTGGGCATGTACTGAGAGAGGAGCGGACAATGAATCAGATCGATCTGTCCCTGCGGGAATTTTCCGCGGCGCTCGCTTCCAAGGCCCCCAGTCCCGGCGGCGGAGGAGCCAGCGCGCTGTGCGGCGCTTTGGCCGCGGCGCTGGGCTCGATGGTGGGTGCGCTGACAGTGGGCAAGAAGCAATACGCCGCCAACGAGAGCGCGCTTCTCGCGCTGGGCGAAAAAGCCGAACAGGCGCGGCTGGAGCTGCTTGCGCTGATCGACGGCGACGAGGCGGCCTTTGCCCCGCTTGCTGCGGCCTATGCCATGAGCAGAGACGACCCCGCGCGCGCCGAGACCATTGAACGCTGTCTTGGCCTTGCCGCGGCGGTACCGGCGAGGATCGCGGAGCTGTGCTGCGAGGTCATCGAGCTGCTGGAGGGCTATGCAGCCCTGGGCAGCCACCTGCTGCTGTCCGACGCGGCCACTGGCGCGGCGCTGGCCAAGGGCGCGCTGAAGGGCGCGTATATCAATACCAAGGTCAACACGGTCCTGATGAAGGACCGGAAGAGGGCCGAGGAAATCGACACGCATATGGAGGAATTGCTGCGGAGCTATTCCGTGCGCGCGGACGCCGTCTGCGACGCGGTGGCCGCGGCGCTGGGGTTTTGACATAAAGGGTGCTGCCAGATGAAAACAACAAAAACCAAACGCCTTGCCATCGACGCCATGCTCGCGGCCATGTTCGTGGTGCTGAGCCTGTTTTCGATCAATCTGCCGGGCATGAAGATCACCCTCGATTCGCTGCCGGTGCTGGTGGGCGCCGCGCTGCTGGGCCCGCTGGACGGTTTCGCCGTGGGTCTGGTGGGCAGCTTTCTCAACCAGATGATCACCTACGGCATGAGCGCCACGACAGTGCTGTGGATCCTGCCCGCGGCGCTGCGGGGACTGCTGGTGGGCCTGTACGCCAGAAAGCACGCGTTTTCCATGACGCTGCGCCAGACGGTGTTCATCACCGTGGCCACGGCTCTTCTCACCACGCTGCTCAACACGCTGTTTCTCTATATCGACAGCTGGGTGTATGCGTATTCCTACGTGGCCGCGCTGCCGACGCTTTTGCTGCGTATTCTGGCCGGCGTCCTGACCGCCGTGCTCTTCTCGCTGCTGCTGCCGGGGATACTCTCGGCCCTGCGGCGCATCAGCGGTGAAAAAAAGGACGCTTCCGGGAATTGACAAGAACCCCTTGACGCGCTATAGTTAGGCTGCGCCGCATCCGACATGATTGGAGCGACAGCAGAAAGGAATTGAATATGGAAAACAAGAAGCTCTCTACCCGCACGCTGACGGGGATGGCGCTGCTGACCGCGGTGGTCGTCATCCTGCAGTTTCTGGGCGCTTTCGTGCGCTTCGGCCCCTTCTCGATCTCGCTGGTGCTGATTCCAATCGTGGTGGGTGCCGCGCTGTACGGTCCCTGGGCCGGTGCCTGGTTCGGCTTTGTATTTGGCATGGTGGTTCTCCTGTCCGGCGACGCGGGCGCGTTTCTGGTCGTGAGTCCCATCGGCACGATCCTGACGGTCCTGCTCAAGGGCTCGCTGGCCGGTCTGTGCGCCGGGGCTGTATATCGGGCCCTGTCGCGGCATGACGCCAAGCTCTTCGGCGGCAAGGACAAGAAGGGCGTGGACCTGTCCGTCATCGTCTCCGCCATCGTCTGCCCCGTGGTCAACACCGGGGTGTTCCTCATCGGCTGCGTGCTGTTCTTCCTGCCGACCATCTCCGAGTGGGCAGCCGGAATGGGCTTTGAGAGCGTTGGCGCATACATGATCTTCGGCCTGGTGGGCGGCAACTTCCTCTTTGAGCTGCTGTTCAACATCATCCTCAGCCCCATCATCGTCCGGCTGATCCAGATCGGCCGCGACCGCAAGACCAACTGAATGAAATCGCCGGAGTCCTGAGGACTCCGGCATTTTTTCTGCAAAGATTTATGAAGAAAGCTTAAATCTTAAGATTTTCCATTGTAAAATCGGCAAAAATTTGCTATGCTTGACATAATTCCACAGACCATAGCATCAAAGGAGATAGATAGTATGAACCACAACGCAAAGCGCCTGCTTTCGTTTGTTTTGCTTCTGTGCCTGTTCACCGCGCTTCTGAGCGTCTCCGTCTTTGCGGTGGAGGTGCCGGAGATCAGCTGTGAGCTTGGCGCCAGTATGGACTACACCATTCCGCTGGAGGGCGGCGGCACTGCCACCGGCTTTGAGATGATCAGCGGTACGCTCCCCTCGGGTGTCAGCGCCACACTCAGCGACGGTGCGGTGAAGCTCGTCGGTACCCCCGGCGCCTCGGGCGATTATGACTGCACGATCCGCATTCGGACCGCCGACAGCTCCGACGAATACCACGTGCGCCTGAAGATCACGCTTCCGGAGGTGCTCCCCACCCCGACGCCCACGCCGGAGGCCACCCCCGCGCCGACCCCGACGCCGGAGCCCACCCCCTCTCCCACACCCGTCCCGGCCCCCAGCATCACCAAGCACCCAACGGGCGAGTCCGTCATTGAGGGCAACAGCGCCATCTTCATCGCCTACGCCGACAACGCCGACACGCTGGAGTGGCGTATTCAGAGCCCTGATGAGAAAACCGAGTACAACGCCAGCGACATCGGCAAGTACTTCCCCGGCTGCTATGCCGAGGGCTACGACGAGGATACGCTGATCCTCTTCAATATCCGCTATGAGATGAACGGCTGGAAGGCCAGGTGCAAGTTCATCGGCGACGGCGGCACCGCCTTTACCAACGGTGCGGTCATCACCGTGGACCGGGGCGGACTGAACCGGCCCTCCATTACCCGGGACCCCTTCGTGACAGCCGACTCCGATACGCTGAGCGTCACCGCCACCGATCCCAACGGCGGGCAGCTGCACTACCAGTGGTACAGCAGCACCGATAACAGCAACGCCAACACCGACCGCAGCGACGTGGCCATCGCCGGCGCCACCTCGCCTACCTTTGTCCCGCCCGAGACGCCGGGCACCGTGTATTACTACTGCACCGTGTGGAGCACCCGTGACGGGCAGACCAGCTCCATCTCTACCTCCCGTGTGGCGGCTGTGACCCACGCCGTGCCGGTGACGCCCGAGCCCTCTCCCACCCCGACGCCCAGCCCCAGTACCGCCCCCGAGGCCACTGCCCCCACCAACACCCCCGCCGCTTCCGGTTCCTCCGCGCGGCGCGGCAGCAGCGGCAGCCAGTTTCTGCTATTCCTGATGGGCTTTTTGATCCTGGCGCTGATCGCGGCAGCGGTGGCGCTGGTCATCATCTCGCGCCGCGAGAAAGAACTGGACGATGAGGAGGACGAGGAGGAAGAGGCCAAACCCGTCCACAAAGCCAAGGTGAATCCCGTGGAGAAATCGCGGCTGGAGGCTGAAAAGATGTCCGCCGCTATCCACGCCGAGGCGCTGCGCCGTACCTTCCACGCCGACGACAAGCCCTCCGCTCCGGCTCCCGAGCCCGAAACGTCTGCGGAAGAGCCGGTGATGGAGGAACAGATCTCGCTCGACGATCTGGATAAGGCTGAAGAGGCCTCTGCCGTCGCCGCCGGTGAGTTTATGCTCGACGGCTGGTACTGTGAGAAATGCGGTACCTTCAACCGCGGCCACAACTGCACGGCCTGCGGGCAGGAAAAGCCGAAGGACGCCGTCCAGTATGTCTGCGACCGCTGCGGCTGGACCAATCCCGATCCTGATCACCCGCCCCGCTTCTGCCCCGACTGCGGCGCTCCCTTCGCCGCGGCGGACCAGAAATAACCGATTCTCCCGTATGATACCGGGGCAAGCCCAGCTTGTCCCGGTTTTGTATTGACTTTGCTGCGGCAAAGAGATAAAATTGATAGGTCTGCGGCGCAAAGTGCAAAAATATTTCTCTTTTCGCTTTTCGCGCCGCCGTCATTTCTTGCAAGGAGTTTTACAGATGAAAAAAGTCAGTCTGATTCTTGTTTTTGTCCTGTGCGCTGCGCTGTGCCTGGCCGCCTGCGGCAAGACGCAGAGCGCGCCTGAAGTCACGCCCGCCCCCGCTGTTGAAGCGACTGAGGCGCCGGTGCTGGCCCCCGTGCTGCCCGGCAGCAATCTGAGCAGCGGCGAGACCGAGCAGAGCGGCGAGAGCGAAGAGACCGCGTCCTTTGACGAGGAGGCCTTCAACACCGCCATGAGCTGCATCGATCTGAGCGTTGACGAGCTCTATCTGATGATCGGCGAGCCCAGCGGCTCCAGTTACGCTCCCAGCTGCCTCAATCTCGGCAACGACGAGGCTGGTGAGGACGGCGAGCTGTACTACGAGGGCTTTTACGTGGCCACCTACCGCCAGGGCGAAAACGAAGTCGTACGGGATGTGATTCGCAATGCCGGCTGAAACGGCCGAAAAAAAAGCGCGTGAGCGTTCCCGTCACGCCGCGCCGAAAACCAGCTCCTCCAACCTGTTCTGGCGCATTGCCGCAAGCCTGCTGTTCCTCACCGCCGCAGCTCTTGGCGCGCTGCTGTTTCTGGCTAAGGAAGGACTGATCTTCCGGCCGGAGGTAGTGGAGGAGGAGCCGGTGCGCGCAACAGCCTATTGCTATTATGCCGAGGGAAAGGCTCTTGAGGTCAGCGCGGAGCTGGGGCAGAGCGCCGTGCTTCCCGAAGGACCGGCGCTGGATGGCTACACCTTCATCGGCTGGGCCGACGCCCAGGGCGTGCTGCAGAAAAGCGGCGAGGTCACGCTCTTTGAGGACTGCGCATATGCCGCCGTATATCAGATCGCGTTCCGCGATCTGGGGCAGAGCGGCAGTCACGAGCCCTATTTCCCGCTGGATGAGGACATGCTCTTCCACCCCAACGCTCCTCTGTCGCGGGGCAGGGCGATCGGACTGCTCTATGCCTTTTTGCAGACGGAGGGCGTGGGCTCAGGCCGCTTTACGGATGTGAGCGAAGATGACGCCTGCTACAGCGCCGCGGCCACGCTCAAGGATCTGGGGGTGATCGGCGGCAGCCGTCTGCACCCGGACGAGCCCATCACCTGTGAGGAGCTCTTCGAGATCCTTGCCCACTTCTTCCCCGCCAGCGGCAATGACTACGCCTTTACCGCCGTCCCACCGGACGACGTGCGCTACGGCGCCTTCTGCCTGGCCATGGACAAGGGCTGGATCAGCGATCCGGACATCGATCCTGGACGCGATCTGACAAAGGGCGAGTGCGCCCACATCTTCAACGCCCTTACCGGACGCGGCATGACGGCGCAGAGCGATTACGCCCTCGTTGGCACGATCTACGACGTCTCCTTCAGCGATCCCTATTTCTGGGACATTGCCGAGTCCTGCATCCCCCACGAGGCGCAGCGCGGCGAGGACGGCGAGCACTGGCTTTCCAGCACGCCGCTGCCACTGCGCGAGGAGGGCTTCTTCTTCGTGGGCACGGCGCTGCACTGCGCCGGCAGCAACGGCAGCGCGCTGGTGAACGAGTCTTACGGCAGCTTTGATTTTGGCCCCGACGGCGTCATCACCACCGGCATGCCGGAGCTGGACGCGCTGGTCCAGGCCAAGCTGCAGGAGCTGGAGCTGGACCCGGCCACGATGGAGCGGGACTACATGCTGCGCCGCTGCTATGACAACGTTACCTACCACAACGCCTATCTGAGCGTAAAGCATTATGAGGTGGGCGATATCAGCTGGGTCAACGACGAGGCCTATCACATGCTGACGGTCCGAAAGGGCAACTGCTACAACTTTTCGGCGGAATTCTATGTGCTGGCGCGGGCCCTGGGCTATGACGCCGTGATCTACAGCGGCACGGTCAATCTGAAAAACCCGCACGCCTGGGTGGAGATCGAGTTTGACGGCGTGCCCTATGTGTTTGACACCGAGCTGGAGTACACCCAGCACATCATGGCGCACAGCACCGCCTGCTACTTCAAGCTTCCGTATGAGCGGGTCAAGGGCTGGTACTACTTCAGAGGATAAACACTGCGGATTCCATCCGCAGTGTTTTTTTGCGCTCTTGACGCTGTCTGCATTTCGAAGTAAGATACAGACAGAAATACATGAACAGGAGGCTTTTCTATGCCCGTATTCGATGAATATCGCTTTCTCTCCTCCACCGGCGTAAACCACATCCGGGTAAAGACCTGCGTCCCAGACGGTACGGTGCGCGGCGTGGTACAGATCGCCCACGGCATTGCCGAGCACGCCGACCGCTATGAGGATCTGATGCGGCATCTGGCCGAAAACGGCTTTGTCTCCGCGGCGGACGATCACCTGGGCCACGGCGGAACGATCGAGCGTGAAGAGGACAAGGGCTTCTTCGCCGACAAGGACGGCTGGTGGCGCGTGGTGGACGATCTGAAAACCATCCACGACACCTTGAAGGAGAAGTATCCCAACGTGCCCTTTGTGTTCTTCGGGCACAGCATGGGCAGCTTTCTGGCCCGCACCTACCTGATTCGCTATCCGGACGACTGCGACGCCGCCATTATCAGCGGCACCGCCCAGCAGAGCCCGCTGATGGTGGCCGGCGGACTTCTGATGGCAAAGCTCATGGTGAAAAAGCTGGGCGTGCGCGGCGACGGGCAGACGCTCAACGACATGGCCTTCGGCTCCTACAACAAGAAGATCGCCGAGCCTAAAACGGACTTCGACTGGCTGAGCCGGGATGAGAAAAACGTGCAGGCCTACATCGACGATCCGCTGTGCGGCTTTGTGGCCAAGTGCAGCCTGTACCGGGATATGATGGAGGGGATCAAGTTCGTCTCGTCGCGTGAAAACGCCGCGCTGATGAACAAGGCCATCCCCATCTACTTCATGTCCGGCGCCGCCGACCCGGTGGGCGATTACGGCAAGGGCGTGGAGCGGGCCTATAAGATGTTCTGCGACGTGGGGATGCGCGACGTGACCATGCGGCTGTACCCCGAGGGTCGGCATGAAATGCTCAAGGAGATCAACCGCGAGGACGTCTTCCGGGACATCATCAACTGGATCAACGAGAAAGTATAAAACCGATCAATACCCGCCCGGCGAAGGATATTCGGGATACAAAAAGCCCTCATGAGAAACCTCATGAGGGCTTTTGATGTCTTGTTTGCTTTTTGAAGGAAGTGGATTACTCCTCGACCTCAGTGGGAGCTTCGCCAATGGCCTGGCCGTCGGCAGACAGGCTGTAAACCATGGTGTCGGAGCCGTCATCCTCGTCCTCTTCCTCTTCAGCCTCGGCCACGGGAGCGGCGGGGGCGGGAGCGGACAGCGCGCGGATGGACAGGGAGACCTTGTGCTTCTCCTCGTCGATGGCGGTGATCTTCGCCTCGACCACATCGCCGACGGTGAGGACGTCACCCGGCTTCTCGATGCGGCGGTTGGCGATCTGGGAGATATGGATCAGGCCGTCCACGCCGGGAACGACGGTCGCGAAAGCGCCGAAGTCCATCAGCTTGACGATCGTGACATTGGCCACGTCGCCGACGGAGTAGCGGTTGGTGAACACGCTCCAGGGATTGGCCTCGGGATCCTTGTAGCCGAGGGAGATCTTGTGCTTCTCCTTGTCGAAGGAGATGACGTAGACGTCGATCTCGTCGCCGACGGAGACGACCTCGGAGGGCTGATGGATGCGGTTCCAGCTCAGCTCGGAGACATGGACCATGCCATCGATGCCGCCGATGTCGACGAATGCGCCGTAGCTGGTCAGGGACTTGACGGTGCCGTGATACTTCTTGCCGACCTCGATCTCGTTCCAGATCGCTTCGGTGGCGGCGCGGCGCTCGGCCTGAGCGACGCGGCGGATGGAGCCGACAACGCGCTTGCGGGCCTTGTTGACCTCGGTGAGCTTGAGACGAACGGTCTTCTTGACCAGCTCGGTCAGATCGGCCTCACGGGGCAGATCGGTCTGGGAGGCGGGAACGAACACGCGCACACCCTTATAGTTGACAACGACACCGCCCTTGTTGGTCTCGGTGACGACGCCCTCGATCACTTCGCCGTCCTCGACGGCCTGCTCGATGTTGTCCCAGATCTTGACGGCGTCAAGACGCTTCTTGGACAGCTGAGCCGTACCCTCGACATCATTGACGCGGACGACGATGGCTTCGATCTGATCGCCGACCTTGACGACGTCCTCCAGCTTGGAGCCGTCTTCGGTGAACTCGGTCGTGGGGATAAAGCCGGAGTACTTGGTACCCAGGTCGATGCTGACTTCGGTGCCGGTGATGGCAACGACGACGCCGCTTACCTTATCTCCATTATATATAGTTTTGAGAGTCTCCTCCAGCATTTCATCGAAGGACTGTTCCTTCTCCACTGTGGATTCTTCAACTTTGATTTCGTCACTCATTTTGTTTCTTACCTCCTTAATTATCCATGCGGGGGTGGATGCGCCCGCCGTGATGCCGACCGTGTCGAACGCCCTCAGCGCGTCCAGATCCAGCTCGTCGCTCCGTTCGATGAACTGAACATGACTGCACACAGAGGAGCAGATTTCGGCCAGATGCAGGCTGTTCGCGCTGTGCCTGCCGCCGATCACCACCATGGCGTCGCATTCGGAGGAAAGCGTTTTCGCCTCCTCCTGCCGCGTGGACGTAGCAAGACATATTGTATCAGATATTCTTAAATTTGTACATCTTTTTTTTACGATCTCGCAACATTCGGTAAAATTACCGCTTGTCTGGGTCGTTTGCACCACAATTGTGATCATTTTGTCGGAAAAATCCGGGTTTTTCTCTATCCATTCGGCAGTTTCGGCAGGATTTTCCAGCACCACATGCTCGCCGCACCAGCCGCGGATGGCCTCTACCTCGGGGTGGTTGCGCATCCCGATAATGATCACGAAGCGGCCCTGCTCGGAGGCCTCGCGCACGATGCGATGGATCATGCGCACCTTGGGGCAGGTGGCGTCGGTGATCACAGCCCCCCGGGCGCGCAGCGCCTCGTACACCGCCGGGGCCACGCCGTGGGCGCGGATCATGACCGCCTCGCCCGGCTGGATCTCCTCCACGCTGTTGGCCACGTGAAGGCCGCGCTCGGCGAGAGCGTTCACCACGTCCTCGTTGTGGATGATGGGGCCGAGACTGCGGGCGCTCCCCTGCTCTTCGAGCAGCTTTTGGGCCATATCCACGCTGCGGCTCACGCCGAAGCAGAAGCCGGCGCTCTTGGCAACTCTGATCTCTTTCATGCTTTCGGACCGTCCAGGGGCAGTCGGGCGCGGATAATGTCAAAGAGCGCCTGGCAGCTCTGCTCCAGATCCAGGGCGCTGGTGTCCAGCAGCACCGCGTCCTCCGCCTGGCGCAGCGGGGCGATGTCGCGGTGGGTGTCCTGGTAGTCGCGGTACTCGATATCCCGCAGCACACTGTCAAAATCCGTCTCCACGCCCTTGGCCAGCAGCTCCTTCAGACGGCGCTCGGCCCGGGCCTCGGCGGAGGCGGTGAGATAGATCTTCAGTTCCGCCTGTGGCAGCACCACGGTGCCGATATCGCGCCCGTCCATGAGGACGTTATTCTCCCGCGCGGTCTTGCGCTGCATCTCCAGCAGGAAGGCGCGCACGACGCTCAGCGACGAGACGTCGGAGGCGCAGATGGAGATCTCCGGGGCGCGGATGGCGGCGGAAACGTCCTCGCCGTTGAGGTACATGCGCTGCTCACCCTCGTCGTTATAGCCCATGCGGATGTCCAGTTCGCCCAGGATGGCGCCCACGGCCTGCTCGTTATGGCAGTCGATGCCGCGGCGGTGTGCGGCCAGGCCGACGGTGCGGTAAATGGCGCCCGTGTCCACGTACAGGAAGCCGAACTGCGCGGCAGCGCGGCGGGCCAGCGTGCTTTTGCCGGCTCCGGAGGGGCCGTCAATGGCAATGGCAAAATGTCCGTTCATATGTATTCTCCTTATCGGATTTATTCATCAGGGCAGGCCGCGCAGCCGGCCACATAGCCGGTTGCCCAGGCGATCTGCAGGTTGAAGCCGCCGGTGTAGGCGTCCAGATCCAGTACCTCGCCGGCCAGGTACAGCCCCGGCACCAGCTTGGATTCCATGGTACGGGGATTGACCTCGCGGGTCACGACGCCGCCGGCGGTGACGATGGCCTCGTCAATGGGGCGAAAGCCCGTGACCGAGACCGGGAAGTTCTTGAACAGGTTCACCAGTCCCCGCCTCTGCTCGCGGGTGATGCTGTTGACCTTGGTATCGCCGTCGATGCCGGACAGGCGCAGCAGCACCGGGATCATCGAATGACCGGCCAGGTCGAAGAGCGCGTTTTTGAATTCCCGGTTGGCGTACTTGTCAAAATCCCGCAGGATACGCTCGTCCAGCTTTTTCTCGTCCAGGGCGGGCTTCAGGTCGATGGACAGGCGGTAGACGGCCTCGCCCATACGGCGCATCTTGGCGCTGGCCGAGAGCACCAGCGGGCCGGAAACGCCGAAGTGGGTGAAGAGCATCTCGCCCTGCTCGGCATAGATCAGCTTGTCGTCCTCATAGGCCCGCAGCAGCACATTTTTCAGAGCAAAGCCCTGCATCTCGGCGCAGTACGCGTCGCCGCTCTCCAGCGGCACCAGGGACGGTCTCGTGGGTGTGACGCTGTGGCCCAGAGAGCGCGCCAGCGCATAACCCGCGCCGTCGGAGCCTGTCAGCGGATAGGAACGGCCGCCGGTGCACAGGGCTGCGGCACGGCAGCGGATCTCACTCTCCTCGCCGACAACGCAGCAGACGGCGCCGTCCTCGGTCAGGATACGTTTTGCCCGCTCGCGCAGGAAGCGGACGCCCAGACTGCGGCAGCGGCGTGCAATCGCGTCGGCAATGTCGTCGGCCTTGTCGGAGACCGGAAAGACCCGGTTGCCGCGCTCGGTTTTAAGCGGGACGCCCAGGCCCTCGAAAAAGCTCATGGTGGCGGCGGGCGGAAAGCGGTTGAGCGCGCTGTATAAAAATCTCCCGTCCCCGGGGATGTTCTGCATGACGGTTTTGACGTCACAGTTGTTGGTCACGTTGCAGCGGCCCTTGCCGGTAATGCGCAGCTTTCGCCCAGGCAGACGGTTGCCGTCGAGGATCACCACGTCAAGCCCTCTGGACGCCGCCTGGACGGCGCACATCATGCCGCTGGGGCCGGCGCCGATCACGGCAAGATCACAGCGGAGTGTTTTCATGCGTTCTCCCCCTCCGCTTTCAGTCTGGCGATCTCGGCGCGGGTAAGCTCGCGCCAGGCGCCGCTTTTCAGATCACCCAGGCGAACGCCGCCTTCGCTGACACGGCACAGGCGCGTCACCTTCAGGCCCACCTGCTCGCACATTTTGCGCACCTGGCGGTTGCGGCCCTCACGGATCGTGATGAGCAGCACCGCGCTATGATCGTCCAAGCGCTCGATCTCCACCTCGGCGCCGCGGGTGCGGTAGCCGTCGATGAGCATGCTCTGGCGCATGCGCTCGGCAGCCTGGGTAAAGTCACTGCCCTTGACGGCGGTGCGGTAGCATTTCTCCACCCCGCCGCGCGGGTGCATCAGGCGGTTGGCAAAGTCGCCGTCATTGGTCATGATGAGCAGCCCCTCGGAATACATGTCCAGCCGCCCCACGGGATAGAGCCGCAGCCCGATATCGGCGACGAGCTCCGACACGGTGGGACGGTCCTTTTCGTCGCTGAGGGTGGTGACATAGCCCCGGGGCTTGTTTAGCATTATGTAAACCTTTTCCTCTGTCGGCGCGAGGGCCTTCCCATTGACGGAAATGCGGTCGCGCACGCTGTCCGCCTTCTGGCCGAGGACGGCGATCTCGCCGTTGACGCGCACCTTGCCGGCGCGCAGCAGCTCCTCGGCTGCCCGGCGGGACATGAGCCCGGAAGCGGCTATGATCTTTTGCAGTCGTTCTTCCATTTCATTCGGATTCCTTTTCCACGCTGAGGCAATAGATCAGCGGTATCTCGTCTATCGTTTCATCGCCGCGGATCACCACGATCCGCCCGGCATACTCTCCCGCACGCACCGGCGCGTAAGCAAAAAGAGGCAGCTCGCGCACGTAACGCAGTTCCTCGCATCTCCGCAGCACCAGCGAAAGCTCCCGCTCCGGAGCGGCCACGGCACAGCGCTGCAGCCCCGCTACCAGCGCTATCTCGTAGCGCTCGGACGTGCTGACGGCCACACGGCGCTCCCATGCGGCAAAAGCCTGCTCGTAGAGGCGGCTGTGGTCGTTCCAGTCGTCCGGGTCACTGAGCGTGACACAGACCAGGCGCAGCCCGTCGCGCTCGCAGCAGCTGACCAGGCAGCGGCCGGCTGCGCGGGTATAGCCGGTTTTCCCGGCCAGGCAGCCGGGCAGGGTACTCAGGAGCTTATTGTGGTTTACATAATTTGCTTCGTGTATGCATGCTTCGCGCTTGCCGCAGAGGGCGGCGAAGCGTTCGTTCTGCATGCAGGCCAGCATCAGCCGGGCCAGGTCCCGGGCGGTGGAGCAGTGCCCCTCGGCGTCCAGGCCGTGCGGGTTGCGGTAAGACGTGTTCTCCAGTCCCAGAGCGCGGGCTTTGTCGTTCATTTTCGCCACAAAGGCGTCCTCGCTCCCGCACAGGCCGACGGCCAGCGCCTCCGCTGCGTCGTTGCCCGAAGACAGCAGCAGTCCGCACAGCAGCTCGTCGACCGTGTAGTGATCGCCGGGCCGCAGGTACATGGAGGTGCCCTCGATGCCGCAGCAGACAGGGTCGATCTCGATGATCTGCTCGCCGCTGCTGTTTTCAATAGCCACCAGCGCGGTCATGAGCTTGGTGGTGCTGGCGATCAGACGGCGCTCGTCCGCGTTTTTCTCGAACAGGCTTTGGCCGTCGTCGCTGAGCACGATGGCGGACGCGGCGCTGATTTCGCTTTCGAAATCGGCTGAGGCCGGAGCGCTCGCTAAACATATATTATATACCATAGTCACCAGGTTTGCGGCAAGGATTATTTTTTTCAGCGTGCCGGACATAAAAACACCACCCTTTTTTCTCTCGGGTGGTGTTTAGTATTCGCATTGTTTGCGATAATATCAGTTTTTCTGTTTTTCGATGAAGGCGTCCACGCGGTCCATGACCTGGGGAACGAGGTCGATGATGCGGTCCACCGTATTGGAGGCCGGGGGCGTCACGTTGATCATGCGCACAACGCCGTCCTTGATCACCAGGAAGCCGATGGGGTCGATCTTGACGCCGGTGGCGTTGCCGCCGCCGTAGGGTCTGCTCTCGCCGCTCTTCTTGCTGGAAAGCTCGATACCGCCTCCGCCGAAGCCGACGCTGATGCGGGAGATGGGGACAAGCGTGATACCGTCGGGCGTGACGATGGGTTCGCCCACCACGGTGTCGACCTTGAGCATGTTCTTCACGCTCTCCATGGTGTTCTGCATGAGTTCGCCGATAGGATTGTTATCCATTGCTGTCATTCCTTTCCTCTGTTCCCTGTATATTTTCGTTTCTTTCTTCCGTATTTATACCGGTGCCGTCGCCGTTTTGTTTTGCAAGCTTTGCCTCACGCCGCAGACGCCTTTTATGCCGCAGCAGAATCCCCAGCACGCCGAAGGCGGCCGCCAGCCCCACGTGTACAAACTGCCACAGCCGCAGCGTGATGCACACGGCCACGTCCAGCTTCATCCTGTCCGTGGTGAAGTCGCAGTCGGTCCATACGTCATAGTCCTTGACGCGGAACTGCTTCGAGCAGATCGGCTCCAGCGCGCTGAGCGCGGCGTTGACGTAGCCGAAGGTCATGGCCGTGTCGGCCGGGTCCCTGCCCGCGGCGGTGTAGTGCAGCAGGAAACGGTCCACCGTCAGCTTGCCGAATTTCTTCAGGCTGCCCAGGACCTTCTGCACCAGCTCGAAGATCTCGTCCTTGGTAAAGTTGAGCTTGCGCTTGGGCTTTTTCTCCTGTTCCGACTCCTCTGTTTGCTCCTTTGGCTTCTTTTCCTTTTTCTTTTTTGGCTTTTTTTCTTTCTTCGGCTTTTCCTCGCCCTCCGCCTTTTTCTTTTTGGGCAGAAGCTGGATCAGGATGCCGCAGACGCTGGCCGAGACCTTGGCATTGCCCCCGATATACTCCACATCAGCCCCGATGGGGATGATCAGGAGCACGATCAGGATCAGCAGCACCAGGCCCACCACGCCGAGCACCGTGAAGCCCAGGATCTTCAGGATCAGGCCGAGAATATGGAGAAATGTCAAGAATCATCACTCCCCGCTGCTATCTTCTTCCTTCGGAATCTGCTGAGACAATTCTTCTATACTGATCTGGTCGCTGCCGCCGTTGCTCTGCAGCTCCTCGATCTTGCGCTGCAGGGCCAGCACGCCCTCGCCGCCGCTCATATCCGGCAGACGGGGCAGCTCGTCGAGCTTGCTGACGCCCATGGTGCGCAGAAACACGTCCGTAGTCACCAGCAGCGACGGACGGCCGGGAGCCTCCAGCTTGCCGCTGATTTCAATGAGACCCCGCTCCAGCAGGCTGGAGACGGTATAGGCGCTGTCCACGCCGCGGACCTGGTCGATGTAGGCGCGGGTGACGGGCTGGAAATAGGCAACGATCGCCAGGGTCTCCAGCGCGCTCTGGCTCAGCATCGGGGGCTTGCGCTGCTCCAGCGTGCGGGTGATATAGGTGGCGTACTCCGGCGCGGAGCAGAGCTGCAGCTTCTTGTCCAGAAACAGCAGACGGATGCCGCGCTCGTCGCGCTCGTATTCTTCTTTCAGCTCCCGCGCGCATCGCAGCACGTCGTCCAGCTCTATGCCCATCACGAGGGAGATCCGCTCGGCGCTGATGCTCTCGCCGGCGGCAAACAGGATCGCCTCAAGGGCGGATTTCAGATCGGCCATATCGTTTACTCAACAATCTTTTCGAGAATTTCATCCACGCTGCCGCCGACAAAGTCGACCTGGTAGCCCTCCCCCTCCCGGCTGAGCCGGAGGCTGCCCATGCTGACCAGCTCCAGCACGGCGATAAAGGTGGCCACCACCTCGCTGCGGGAAGAGCAGGCGGCGTACAGCTCGCCCAAGGTGGCGCTTTTGCGGCCCAGGCGGGTGATCAGCTCGCGGCTTTTGTCGCGGACGCTGTAGATGATCCGACTGGGGATGGCGGGGACGGACTCGCGTCCCTCGCTGGTTTTGCTGCCCCGGGCGTAGAGATGCCACAGCGCGCGCAGCAGATCCACCGGTTCGTGGCGGTATTGATACTCCCCCGCCGCCTTAGGCAGCGGCTCGGGCAGCTTGGCGTAATAGAGCATGCCCATCTCCGAAGCGCGCTTGAGCTCCGGTGTGACCTTCTGGATCGCGCCGAGGGCGTCCCTGGCCTTGAGTTGCTCCAGCGATTGGAGCAGCAGCTCCAGTTCACTGGGCTCCTCATCGTCGGTGGTGAGCAGCATTTTGGTTTTGATATACAGCAGATGGGAGGCCATCTGGACAAACTCACTGGCGATCTCCAGATCCATGCGCTGCATGCGGTCCAGATAGTCCAGATACTGCTCCAGGATGTCGGCGATCTTCAGATCGCGGATTTCGATTTTGTTTTTGGAAAGCAGCATCAGGATCAGGCTGAGCGGACCTTCAAAGTCCTGCAGTTCGTCCTTGTCCCGGATGACGCCTTCGAGATGGTAATTGGGATTCTCCATACTGTCCCTATCCGATCAAGAGATTGGAAAACGCAAAGCCCCAGCGGGCGAAGATAAACAGCTTCTCGGTGCAAAAGCCGATGGCCGCGTTAAGCGGCGTGCCCAGCAGGCCGGTAAACATCAGCACGTAGAGCAGCAGCATACCGTAGCGCTCGTAGCGCATGAGCTTATAGTACGCCTCGTCGCTGACGAGAGAAAAGACCACCTTGGACCCGTCCAGCGGCGGCACCGGAAGCAGATTGAACACCGCGAGGCCGATGCTGATGGTGGCGGTAAGCTGGAGCATCTGCAGCAGATACTCCCCCGCCGCACCCAAAAGTAGCAGCGGGCGCAGTACCAGGCCGTACAGGAAGAAAAACAGGCAGGTGATGAGCATATTGCTCGCCGGGCCGGCCAGCGCCGTCAGCGCCATGCCGCGCTTGGGGTCGCGAAAATTCATCATGTTGACCGGGACGGGTTTGGCCCAGCCCACATGGAGCACCACCATCATCAGAAGTCCCATCCAGTCAATGTGCTTGAGCGGGTTGAGCGTCAGACGGCCGGCGTTTCTGGCGGTCATGTCCCCCAGGGACCAGGCCACGAGGCCGTGGCTGAGCTCGTGCAGGGTGATGCAGACAAGAGACGGGATCACGCCCAGGAGCATATTCAAAAGCAAAGTGAAGTCAAAGCCCTGCCATATTTCCCTGAGTGCGTCGATGTCTCTCACCTCTTTTGACTATTTTACCAAAGGAGGGCAAAAAATACAAGCCATAACGAAAGCCGGAAGCAAAAAATGCCTCCGGCTGTACGCTTTTTCTCTTATTCGGGGAAGATGACCTGCAGCAGCTCCTCCCTGCCCTGGCCGTTTTCGGCGGAGAACGGGATGAGTCTGTCGTTCTCATCCAGACCCAGGGTCTCGCGGATGAGCCGGAGATTCGGCTCGATCTCGCTCTTTTTGAGCTTGTCCAGCTTGTTGGCCACCACCACGAAGTCCACACCGCTGGACTTGAAATACGCGGCCATGGTCACGTCGTCCGCGGTGGGCTTGTGGCGCGCATCCACGATCATGACGCCCAGGTCGTACAGATCCTTGCCGGCGAAAAAGCTCTCCATCAGTCTGGCCCAGCGCTCTTTCTCGGTGCGGGAGACTTTGGCAAAGCCGTAACCGGGCAGGTCGATGAAGTAGGCGCGGCCGTCCAGCAGATAATAGTTCACATGCACGGTCTTGCCCGGCTCGGCGCCGACGCGGGCGAAGTTTTTGCGGTTCAAAAGCCGGTTGATGACCGAGGATTTTCCCACATTGGACTTGCCGGCGAAGGCGATGCGGGGCATGCCGCTCTGGACAAACTGCTCCGGCGCGGCGGCGGATTTGACAAACTCCGCTTTATTGAGATTCGGTCTTGCCATGGCGCACCTACTGTCTCACCGCGGCGCAGAGCTCTTTGCCCGCAAGGGGCGCCACGCTCAGGGAAGACTCGTCCTGCGCGGGGGCAACGAGAGCCGTCGAGAGTACGGTGTCGATGGTCTCAGCCGTCACAAAGCGCAGCGAGGCGCGCACGGTCTGATCGATCTCCGCCAGGTCCCGCTCGTTCTCGGCCGGAATGATGACGGTACGGACCCCGGCGCGCATGGCGGCCATGGTCTTTTCCTTCAGCCCGCCGATGGGCAGCACCCGACCGCGCAGCGTGATCTCGCCGGTCATGGCCACGTCACGCCGTACCGGACGCCCGGTCAGCGCCGAGCACAGGGCCGTCACCACCGTGACGCCGGCGGAGGGGCCGTCCTTGGGGATCGCGCCTTCGGGGAAATGGATATGAATATCCTTTGTCTTGTAAAAGTCGCTCTCGATGCCGTAGGCTGCGGCGCGGGCGCGCAGACAGCTGACCGCCGCCATGGCGGATTCCTTCATCACATCGCCCAGATTGCCCGTCAGCTCCAGCTTGCCGCTGCCCTCAAGCACGGCGCACTCCACGTCCAGCACCTCGCCGCCCACGGAGGTATAGGCCAGGCCGCGCACCAGTCCGATCTCGTCACGGGAGCGGGTCTCGTCCTCGATATACTTGCGGGTGCCCAGCAGCTTCTCCAGATTGCCGACGGTGACGCTGACGCTCTTCACGCCGCCCTCGGCAATGGCGAAGGCCGCCTTGCGGCAGATTCTGGCGATCTCCCGCTCCAGCACGCGCACGCCAGATTCGCGCGTATAGCGCGCGATCACGGCGCGGACGGCGTCGTCGTCGATGCGCAGCTGCGAAGCCTTCAGCCCGTGCTTTTTGCGCTGCTTGGGGATCAAATGGCGCCTGGCGATCTGCAGCTTTTCCTCGTCGGTGTAGCTGGTGAGCTCGATGACCTCCATGCGGTCCAGCAGCGCGCGCGGGATCGTGTCGGTGGTGTTGGCGGTGGTGATGAAAAACACCTCGGACAGGTCGAAGGGCAGTTCCAGGAAGTGATCGCGGAAGCTGCCGTTCTGCTCGCCGTCCAGCGCCTCCAGCAGCGCGGCGGAGGGGTCGCCCCGGTAATCGGAGCCCAGCTTGTCGATCTCGTCGAGGACCATCAGCGGGTTGCAGCTCTTGGCCTGGATGATGCCGTTGATGATGCGGCCCGGCATGGAGCCGATATAGGTCTTGCGGTGGCCGCGGATCTCGGCCTCGTCATGGACGCCGCCCAGGGAAATGCGCACGCATTTGCGGTTGGTGGCGCGGGCGATGGACTGGGCGATGCTGGTTTTGCCGGTGCCCGGAGGACCCACCAGGCACAGCAGTCCGCCCTTGACCTGGGGCGTGAGCTGGCGCACCGACAGGTACTCCAGAATACGCTCCTTGACCTTTTCCAGGCCGTAATGGTCGTTGTCAAGGACCTTGCGGGCCTTGGCCACATCCACGGTCTCTTTGGTGCGGACGCCCCAGGGGATCTCCAGGCAGGTGTCCAGATAGCCGCGGATGACCGCCGCCTCGGAGGAGCCGAAGGGCTGCTTCTGCAGCTTGCCCAGCTCCTTGAGCAGCTTTTCGCGCACCTCGTCGGAGGCCTGCAGGGCCTTGATCCGCGTGCGGTATGTATCGAATTCCTCGCCCTCGTTCTCGCCGCCCAGCTCAGACTGGATCAGCTTGAGCTCCTCGCGCAGATAATACTCCCGCTGGCCGCGGTTGACCTGTTCCTGGGTGGCCTCGTTGAGCTCCTTTTCGATGTTGAGGATCTCGATCTCCCGGCTCAGCAGCCTGGCCAGCAGGCTCAGCCGACGGCTGGGATACAGCTCCTCCAGGAGCTTCTGCTTCGCGTCCACGGAGAAGCGGATGTTCTGCGCCATGTAGCTGATAGCATAGCCCAGATCGGGGTTTGCCACCACGTTGAGCAGCTGCTCGTTCATCATATCGGGGTTGAGCTGCAGATAGTCGTGGAACAGCGTCAGGCAATTGCGCATCAGCGCTTCCTTGCGCTCGGCGCGCACCCGCTCTTCCCTGTCGGGCAGGGCCGAGACCTTGGCGGTGGCATAGCGGCCGTCGGTGTTCATCTCCAGGGCGGAGGCGCGGTAAAGGCCCTCCACCATCACGCGGCAGACGTTGGCCCGGCTCTGGCGCAGCTGCTGGCGGACGCGGCAGACCGTACCCACGGAATAGATGTCGTTCTCGCCGGGGGCGTCGTTGGAAATATCCTTCTGAGCTGCCAGGAAGATCAGACTGCTGCGCTTGACGCTGGCCCCCAGGGCCGCGACGGAGGCCGGACGCTCCACATCAAAGGTCAGAAGCATGCCCGGAAAAACCACCAGTCCGCGCAGGGGGATCATCGGCAGCGTCAGGATTTCTTCAGATATGAGATCACTCATGTGTGTTCCTCCTTTCGAGGGGTTCTCTGTTGCGGCTTATTCCGCCGCGGCGTCGCCCCGGTGGACGACGGTGGGGCTGGTACCGTCCTTGACGCAGGCCTCGGTCACGATGACCTTTTCGGCGCTCTCGTCGGAGGGGATGCGGTACATGATGTCGGTCATGATGCTCTCCATGACGCTGCGCAGGCCGCGGGCGCCGATCTTGCGCTCGATGGCCTTGTCGGCCACAGCCTCCAGCGCGGCCGGCTCGAAGACCAGACTGACGTTGTCGTAGCCCAGAAGCGCCTCGTACTGCTTGGTCATGGCGTTCTTCGGCTCGGTCAGGATGCGGACCAGGTCGTCGCGTCCCAGCGAATCCAGCGTCGCCACCACGGGCAGACGGCCGATCAGCTCGGGAATGATGCCGAATTTCAGCAGATCATGCTGCTGGACCTCCCGCAGGATGGAACCCACGTCCCGCTCGGCGCTGCCCTTGATCTCGGCGCCGAAGCCCATGCTCTTCTTGTCGGTGCGCTTTTCGATGATCTTGTCAAGACCGTCGAAGGCGCCGCCGCAGATGAAAAGGATGTTGGTGGTGTCCACGTGGATGAACTCCTGCTGGGGGTGCTTGCGACCGCCGTTGGGCGGCACGTTGGCGATGGTGCCCTCCAACAGCTTCAGGAGCGCCTGCTGCACGCCCTCGCCGGAGACGTCCCGGGTGATGGAGGGATTCTCGCTGCGGCGGGCGATCTTATCGATCTCGTCGATGTAGATGATGCCCCGCTGTGCCCGCTCCACGTCAAAATCGGCGGCCTGCAGCAGCTTGAGGATGACGTTTTCCACGTCCTCGCCCACGTAGCCGGCCTCGGTCAGGGTGGTGGCGTCGGCAATGGCGAAGGGAACGTCCAGCATCTTGGCCATGGTCTGGGCAAAAAGCGTCTTGCCGCTGCCGGTGGGGCCGATGAGCAGGATGTTGCTCTTCTGCAGCTCCACGTCGTCCTTCTTCTGGTGCAGGATCCGCTTGTAGTGGTTGTACACCGCCACGCTCAGCACGATCTTCGCCCGCTCCTGGCCGATGACATATTCGTCCAGATTGGCCTTGATCTGCCGGGGCTTGGGCAGCTTGTCAAGGCTCAGGGGCAGACCGTCGAAGCCCTCGGGCGGCGTCTCGGGCATCTCGCCAATGATGCTGACGCACATGCGCACACACTCGTCGCAGATGTAGCTGCCGTTGCCGGCGATCAGCCGGTTGGCCAGCGCCTGGGGCTTGCCGCAGAAGGAGCAGCGGATGCTTTTTCTGTCTTCGTTTCTTGGCATAATGAAACTCCTTTTCAAAGGAACGTAAAGGGGGAACCGATACCAGTTCCCCCCTTGCAAGGATTTCAGCGTTTGTAGATGACCTTGTCGATCAGACCGTATTCCCTGGCTTCCTCGGCAGTCATGAAGTGGTCGCGCTCGGTGTCGTGCTCGATCACCGCAAGATCTTTGCCGGTATTGGAGGCGAGGATCTCGTTGAGCTTCTTCTTGATCTTCAGAATCTGCTCGGCCTGGATCTGGATGTCGGTGGCCTGGCCCTGGCTGCCGCCGGAGGGCTGGTGGATCATGATCTCCGCGTTGGGCAGGGCGATACGCTTGCCCTTGGCGCCGGAGGAGAGCAGGAACGCACCCATCGATGCGGCCATGCCGATGCAGATCGTGGAAACGTCGGGCTTGATGTACTGCATCGTGTCGTAGATCGCCAGGCCCGCGGTCACACTGCCGCCGGGGCTGTTGATGTAGAACTGGATGTCCTTGTCGGGGTCCTGGGCCTCAAGGTAGAGAAGCTGGGCCACGATCAGGCTTGCCGTGGTGTCGTTGACTTCCTCGCTGAGCATCACGATGCGGTCGTTGAGGAGTCGGGAAAAAATGTCGTACGAGCGTTCGCCGCGGCTGGTCTGCTCAACGACGTAGGGAACTAAACTCATTGTATGAAACTCTCCTTTTTGATATCAGCGTCCAAGAGAGCATATCCTGATCCCGGGGGAATTATTCGGCGGCAGCTTCCGTCTCGCTCTTGGGCTCTTCCTCAGCCTTGGCCTCGGCCTTCTTGCGGGTGCGCTTGGGCTTCTCCGCGCCGTCCTCGGTCTTGGCGGCCTTCTTGGCGGTCTTCTTGGGCTCGGCCTTCTCTTCCTCGGCGGCGGCGACGGCCACGGCGCTGTCGGTGATCAGCTTGCCGGCCTTGTCCTTCTTGACCTCTTCTGCCAGCGTTTCCTCACCGAAGTAGCTCTTGAGCTGGTCGACGGTGGTGCCGAAGTTGTCGGCCATCTTCTTGGCGAACTCTTCGATCTCCTCGGCGGTGGCTTCCAGCTTCTCCTCCAGCACGACGGCGTCCAGCAGCAGGTCGTTCTTGACCTGGTACTCGGCGGCGGGGCGGATATTCTGGTTGAGCATGTTCTCGTCCACGCCCATCATCTCCATGAGCTTCTCGACGCTCAAGCTGCGGTCGGTCAGACCGAAGTTGGCGGCGTAGTTGCGCAGGATGTCCTCCACCTTGGAGGCGATCATGGACTTGGGGACGGTGACGGTCATGTTGTCGATGGCCTTCTTCACGACTTCGCTGCGGAAGGCGCTGTCGGCCTGCTCGTTGAAGCGCTTTTCGATGTTGGCGCGGATATCGGCCTTGTACTCGTCGAGGGTGTCAAAGCCGTTGTCGCCGGCGAACTCGTCGTCCAGTTCGGGCAGTTCGTTATAGGACAGGCTGTTGAGCTTGACCTTGAACACGACGGCCTTGCCGGCCAGCTCGGGGGTGTACTCCTGGGGGAAGGTGATGTCCAGGTCCTTCTCCTCGCCGACGGTCATGCCGACGATCTGCTCCTCAAAGCCGGGAACGAAGGAGTGGGAGCCCAGCTCCAGCTCGTAGCCCTCGCTCTTGCCGCCGTCGAAGCGCTCGCCGTTCAGATAGCCGTCGAAGTCGATGTTGGCGATGTCGCCCATCTGGGCGGGGCGCTCGTCGGCACTGACCTTGCGGGCGTTGCGCTTGCGGGCGCTCTCCAGCTCGTTGTTCACGTCCTCGTCGGTGATCTCACGCACGGGGCGCTCAGCCTCCAGGCCCTTGTACTGGCCCAGGGTCACGACCGGGTAGAGGTCGGCGGTGAAGGTGTAGTCCACACCCTTCTCCTCGGTGACGTTCACGTCGCTGACGGCGGGGGCGCCGACGATGTTCAGCTCGCCTTCCTTGGCGCCGAAATCAAAGGCCGCGGGAGCCAGCTCGTCCATGGCATCCTGGTAGAAAACCTCGGTGCCGTACATGCCCTCGATGATGGCGCGGGGCGCCTTGCCCTTGCGGAAGCCGGGGATGTATATATTCTTCTTCGCCTTCAGGTAGGCGCCGTTGACGGCCTTTTCGAATTCAGCCGCGTCGCAGCTCACCTGAAAGGATACGGTGTTGTCTTCTTTTTTCTCGATGTTCTTAACAATCATGGTTGCTTGCCCTCCTATACTATCTATGCAGACTTGGTAATCATACCAGATAATGTCCGCAAAATCAATGGCTAAATCATGAATTGCGTGCTGTTTTTACGGAATAAGCAGCACAGGCTCAAAGCCGATATAGTCCGCGGACACCAACCGAAATTCGCAGCCGTCCCGCATGCCGTTGAACGCCGTCCGGCAGCCCCGGCCGTGGATGTGGCCGTAACAGCAGATCTCCACCTTGTGTTCGCGCAGCAGCTGTAGGATCTCGTCGCAGCGATAGCTCATGTAGAGGGGCGGATAGTGCAGAAAGACCAGCTTTCGCTCCGTTTGGGCCGATTCCAGCGAGGTTTTGAGCCGGCCGATCTCGCGCAGCATGATCTTTTTATCATGGGCTCCCCCGGTCTCCTCCTCGTAAAACCAGCCGCGGGTTCCGCACAGGGAGAAGTCGCCGTAAACAAAGCTGTTGTTGTTGAGGATCTCGATGGTGTCGATGCCGTGGTCGGCAAAAAAGCGCCTGGCCTTGGCCGCCGTGCTCCACCAGTAGTCGTGGTTGCCCTTGAGGATGATCTTGCGGCCGGGAAGGGAGTTGAGAAACAAAAAATCCTCCAGCGTGTCCTCCAGACCCATGCCCCAGCTCAGATCGCCGCACAGCACGCACAGATCGTCGTCATTCAGTTTTGAAAAGCCCTGTCGGAGCTTCTCGGTGTGGTTTTCCCACACCGGGCCGAACACGTCCATGGGCTTGTCCTTGCCGATGGCAAGATGGGTGTCGCCGAGCGCGTAGAGTGCCATAGTTTTTCCTCGAATAAAAACACGGTTGCGTCAAAAGCTAATGCTGTATTCTGATCAAGGGAAGGAGATGCTTTCATGAGCGAACACAAGGGCGATACCATCCCCTGCGTGGGCTGCGAGGTCACAGGCTGCAAGTACAACACCATCGACCGCCGCTGCTGCGCGACGGAGATCCACGTCCGCAGCGAAAAGGCCGAGAACAAGGGCGAGACCTACTGCTCCACCTTCTGTCCCCGCGGCTGCTGCTGAAAGAAGCGCTTTGTACGCGACGGGAGGGGCAAGCCCCTCCCCTACTTATACGCTTGAATCAGGAAAACGCGTCCTCCAGGTGGTTGATCTCCACATGGCCCAAAGGGCCGTGCGGCGCGTAGACCTCCACCACGTCAAAGCGCACGGGGCGCTCGCACGCGTGCTCGCCCAGCCACAGGGAGGCAGCGGTGATGACGCGCTGCTGCTTGGCGCGGGTGACAAACTCCCGTGCGCTGGCAAAGTCCGCGTTCTTGCGCAGCTTGACCTCCACGAATACCACATACTCGCCCTTGCTGACGATCAGATCGATCTCACCGGAGCGGCAGCGGTAATTGCGCTCCAGCACCTTATAGCCGCGGCGCCGGAGATAGCGGGCCGCCTGCTCTTCACCGAAGCGGCCGAGAACGGCGGTGTCCATCAGTGCATCTTCCTCAAAAAGCTGGGGCGATGGATCTCGCTGGGCCCGTATGCGCGGATAGCCGCATAGTGGGCCGCGGTCCCATAGCCCTTGTGTTTTTCAAAGCCGTAGGCGGGATAGCGCTCCGCCATCTGCAGCATATAGCGGTCACGCGTCACCTTGGCCAGGATGCTGGCCGCGGCGATATCGGCGCATTTGCCGTCGCCGCCGACGACGCAGCGGGCGGGAACGGAAATTCCCTTATCCCGGTTGCCGTCGATCAGCGCCAGGGCAGGTCGGACGCTGAGAAGCTCAATAGCCCGGTTCATGGCCAGGAACGTGGCCTCCAGGATGTTGAGACGCTCGATCTCCTCCACCGTGGCGAAGGCGATCCCATAGCTCAGCGCGCTCTTCACGATCACGTTGTAGAGCCCTTCACGTTTTTTCTCGCTAAGCTTTTTCGAGTCGTTCAGTCCCTCGATCTCCAGCCCCCGGGGCAGGATGACGGCCGCGGCGCACACGGGGCCGGCCAGTGGGCCTCGCCCCGCCTCGTCCACCCCGCACAGGGGGCCGAGACCGGCGTCGTACAGCTCATTTTCCAGTTCCCAGAGCGCGCTCATTCCGGACGCTCCAGACTCAGGCGGCCCAGCTTGCCGGCGTGGTATTCGTCCAGCAGGGTGTTGGCCATGCGTTCGGTGTCGTATTCACCCCGCGACAGGAGAAAGCCGCGCTTTTTCGCGGCCTGCTCCAGCAGCTCAAAGCCGTTCAGATCAGGGTCCGGCACGAAGCCGTAGCGCTTTTCGATAGCGTCGGGATACAGCTCGCGCAGGCGCAGCATGAAGTTGGCCGCCAGCGTTTCACGGTCCAGCACCTCGCTCTTGATGGCGTTGGTGACGGCCAGCATCTCGCCCACCTCCTGGCTGTCGAACTTGGGCCATAGAATGCCCGGGGTGTCCAGCAGGTCCAGCCCCCGGTCGATGTTGATCCATTGTCTGCCGCGGGTGACGCCGGGCTTGTCCCCCGCCGCTGCGGCCTTTCGGCCGGCGACCTTGTTGATAAAAGTGGATTTCCCCACGTTGGGGATGCCCAGCACCATGACCTTGAGCCCGCGCCCGGTCTGGCCCTTCGACTCATATGCCTTGAGCTTGTCAGAAAGCAGTTCCCGCACAGCCGGGGCGAAGGACGCCACGCCCTTGCCCGAACGGGCGTCGGTCTCCAGCACCGCCAGGCCCTGGGCGCGGAAGGCCGCGGTCCAGGCTTTGGTGACGGCGGGATCGGCCAGGTCGCAGCGGTTGAGGATCACCAGACGCGGCTTCCCGGCGGCCAGACGGTCGATGTCGGGGTTGCGGCTGGCGCGGGGGATGCGGGCGTCGAGCACCTCGCACACCGCGTCCACCAGCTTGATGTTGTCCTCGATCATGCGCTGGGCCTTGGTCATGTGGCCGGGGAACCACTGGATATTCATTTTTTCAAAGGATGTGTCCGCCATCATTCCACCATGCCGAAGCTGTTGAAGGGATAGACCACCAGCAGCACCTTGCCGACGACCAGACGCTTGTCCACCATGCCGATGCGCTTGTCGCGGCTGTCGGTGGAACCGTTGCGGTTATCGCCCATGACGAAGAGACAGTTCTCCGGCACGGTCTGGGGGCCGATAAAGTCCAGCTTGGTGTTGGTGCTGACTTTGATATAGTCCTCCTGCACCGCCTCGCCGTTGACGTAGACGATGCCGTTGTCAAAGTCGATATTGACCACGTCGCCCGCCACGGCGATCACGCGCTTGACCAGCGCCTTGTTGGGGTCGTAGCTGTCCTTCTTGAAGACCACGATATCGCCCCGCTCCGGCTCGTAGAACAGGTCTGAGACCAGCAGCTTGTCGCCGTTGCTCAGCGTCGGCACCATGGACGAGCCGTTCACGTCCATGATCCGGAAAACAAAGACGAACACCAGCACGCAGATCAGCAGCGCCGAAACCAGCGACTGGATCCAGTCATAGGCCTCTCGCCGGGCCTTGACCTCCGGCGGCACCTGTTCCTTTGCTTTTTTGGTTTTCGGCTTTTTGGCCCATTTTTCGCTCATAGAGTTTTTCACTCCCGCATTATTCTTGCTCGATACGAACGTATCAAGATATTATACACCTCGAAAGGCCTTTCTGGCAATAAAAAAA